>UQTA01000121.1 GCA_900543885.1 uncultured Clostridium sp. | reverse complement strand
TGGTTACCAGGAATATATTTGCTCATGGAGATCTCCTTCTACTGCTGTCAGAAGGTCTCCATGAGCATAGCACAAATATATGAAAGATTAAACTCTACTCATGCAGGAGTAAATTCCACCGCATAAGCGGGCGGTGGAATTTACTTTTGAAAGTTTCGACTAAAGAAAATCTGAATAACACCTCTTGACATCACCACGTCACAGTGCTATACTCCAGACAACTTCATTAGAAAACCGTTGAAACGGAGATAACGGCAGTTATGGCCTCACAGAGAGTCGGCGTTGGTGGAAGTCCGATAGAACCCAGATTGTCAAATGGACCGTTGAGGGCGCAGTCAAAGAAGGTGATTTCGAGTATTCTGCGACGTGAGGCTGACGTTAACAGCCGGTAGTATGATAGTACTACGCAGAGCGCACAGCTTATGTGAAACAGAGGTGGCACCGCGGTTTATTCCGTCCCTGATGATATATTTGTATCATCAGGGACTTTTTTGCGTGACAGGAAAGTTAAAGTTTCATGTTTACAGGGAATTTTGGAAACTGTCACAACAGATGAAGGAAAAGAAGGAAAAAACACTAAGGTTGACAAGAGGAGGAAAAGATATGTCAAATAAAAAAGGACGTTTCGGGATCCATGGAGGTCAGTATATTCCGGAAATATTGATGAACGCAGTGATGGAACTGGAAGAGGCATATAATCATTATAAAAATGATCCTCAGTTTCAGGCGGAGCTGACGGAACTGTTAAATGAATACGCAGGCCGTCCAAGCCGTCTGTATTATGCAGAGAAGATGACCAAAGACTTAGGCGGAGCCAAGATCTACTTAAAGAGAGAGGATTTAAACCACACAGGCGCCCATAAGATCAATAATGTATTAGGACAGGCACTTTTGGCAAAGAAGATGGGCAAGACCCGTCTGATCGCAGAAACCGGAGCAGGACAGCATGGAGTGGCAACTGCTACAGCTGCGGCCCTTATGGGAATGGAATGCGTGGTTTACATGGGCGAAGAAGATACCAAACGTCAGGCCTTAAATGTATATCGTATGAAACTGTTGGGGGCAACCGTAATCCCTGTAACCACAGGAACAGGAACCTTAAAGGATGCCTGCTCTGCCTGCTTCAGAGAATGGACCAACCGTATCAGTGATACCCATTACTGCCTTGGCTCAGTTATGGGACCTCACCCGTTCCCAACTATTGTAAGAGACTTCCAGGCAGTGATCTCAAAGGAGATCAAGGAACAGCTGATGGAAAAAGAAGGAAAACTTCCGGATGCTGTGATCGCCTGTGTAGGCGGCGGTTCCAATGCGATCGGCGCTTTTTACAACTTTATCAATGATCCGTCTGTTAAGCTGATCGGCTGTGAGGCAGCAGGACAGGGCGCAGATACACCAGAAACAGCAGCAACCATTGCAACGGGCCGCTTAGGAATTTTCCATGGTATGAAATCTTATTTCTGTCAGGATGAATACGGACAGATCGCACCTGTATATTCTATTTCTGCAGGGCTTGATTATCCGGGAATCGGACCGGAGCACGCAATGCTCCATGACACGGGCCGTGCAACTTATGTACCGGTAACAGATGATGAGGCAGTAGATGCCTTTGAATATCTTTCCAGAACAGAAGGCATCATTCCGGCGATTGAGTCTGCTCATGCAGTAGCTTATGCAAAGAAACTGGCGCCGACTATGGGAAAAGACCAGATCATTGTTATTAACATTTCCGGAAGAGGAGATAAAGACTGCGCAGCGATCGCACGCTACAGAGGGGAGAATATTTATGACTAAGATAAGAGATGCATTTAAGGATGGCAAGGCATTTATTCCGTTTTTAACCTGCGGAGATCCGGATCTGGAAACCACTGAAAAGCTGGTATGTGCCATGGCAGAGGCAGGCGCAGATCTGATCGAACTGGGAATCCCGTTTTCTGACCCTACAGCAGAAGGGCCGGTGATCCAGGAAGCTAACGTGAGAGCATTGGCTGCCGGAACTACCACAGACAAGATTTTTGATATGGTTGCCCGCATCAGAAAAACAGTAAAGATTCCAATGGTGTTTATGACTTATGCAAATGTAGTGTTTTCCTACGGTTCTGAGCGCTTTATTTCCAAGGCAGCTGAAATTGGCATTAATGGTCTGATCCTTCCGGATGTACCATATGAAGAAAAGGAAGAATTTGAACCGATCTGTAAAAAATATGGACTAGATCTGATCTCCATGATCGCGCCTACTTCTGATCACCGTATTGCGATGGTGGCAAAAGAGGCAACTGGATTTATCTATGTGGTATCTTCTTTGGGGGTTACTGGTGTAAGAAGTGAAATTGAGACAGATATCGGAGCTTTGGTAGAACAGATCCGTGCAGTCACCGATGTTCCTTGTGCTGTAGGTTTTGGTATTTCTGAACCGGAGCAGGCAAAGAAGATGGCTGCTCTGTCAGATGGAGCCATTGTAGGAAGCGCCGTTGTAAAGCGGATCGCAAAATATGGAAAAGATAGTGTTCCTTATGTAGCTGAGTATGTGAAGGAAATGAAGCAGGCTGTAAGGGAAGCGTAATATTGCTATTTAATTCAGAAAGGTCCGAAAGAGCCCCGCCATGTATAAACGCATTCACGGCAATTTTCTGGACCTTTTGTTCCGCCGCCAATTAGACAGGGCTCCGGCCAACTCACACGCTTCGCGTG
>UQTA01000120.1 GCA_900543885.1 uncultured Clostridium sp. | reverse complement strand
CAAGAACTTGTGAGTAGTGTGTTACTTTTAACCACCAAAGCATACACGTTGAAACAGTAACTATAAATCGTGAGATTATAGCAAATCATCTAGCATATGCATATTTGTATATGTTTTTAGTAGCAGAACCACTGCAAGATGCTGATAAAAAAGAGAAAAAATACAGTACCGCCCTGGAAGATATTTATTATGACGGTGGTTGGTTTCGGACTGATGCTTGCCATCGCAGTTCACAGCCGAAACGAGGCATTAAACCGGTTAAGTCAGGAATATACCATTACAGATGATGGGAAGCCAAGACATATCCGATTTGAGTCTATGCCTGTGGGCGAAGCAGAGCAGACTGTAGGAATGTATCTGCGCTATAATGCAATGGCTCAGTATGAGGAAAGTGGGAAAATTCTTTCTGATGATCTGGCGAAACAGGTTCCTTTTGATACGATGCAGGCTGATTTTGAGAATGGTAATTATCCGAAAGAGGTTCTGGTGCATGGTTTTAAGACTTTATCAGAAGATGAATATGGGGAAGAAAAGTCTCAGTATGACAATCATGCAACGCTTCTTGGCTACAGTTCCTATAAAGTAGTTCAGGTTTTACTGGATGAGGAGTGGCCGGATGAAACAAAAGAAAATGTGACAAGACAGTATGAAGTGGGACGGAGCCGGAAGAGCTGGAAGATATTTGAGATCACAGAGAAATAAATTTTGTATACGCTTACGCCGTAGATTTTGAAAAAAGTCTGCGGCGTTTTTTTGTTAACTAAGGTCCGAAAGCCACCGGCGCGCATTACAGATGCGCATTTGGGAGAAAATCCTTTGTTCGTGGGCTTGCGCCCTGTCTAATTGGCGGCGGAACAAAAGGTCCAGAAAATTGCCGTGAATGCGTTTATACATGGCGGGGCTCTTTCGGACCTTAGTCGACAATCATTTTTTCTATTTATGCAGAAAAGAATTTATCTGCCATGTACCACATTTCTTTCATAATTGAAAATATACTGCTGCATTACTCCGGCGTAGCCTTTATAGCATCCAAAGGAGTCTGAGATCATCTGGTCATAAAGTCTGGTTTTTGGCAGGTCTTTGTATTTCTCATCATCATAGTAATGTTCTTTTAAGATCTTTTCAATCCAGGTATCCACAGGAAAAGCGTCAATATGATGCAGGCCGAAAAGACAGACGCAGTTGGCTACCTTTTTGCCTATGCCGTAAAAGCTGGTGAGATAATCCATAGAAGCAGCATAGTCCAGTTTACTTAAGTAGTTCAGATCCAGATTTCCTTTTGCAGCATCCTGGCAGAGACGATAAATATATTTTGCGCGGTAGCCAAGTTTTAAGGCAAGAAGATCATCGAAAGAAGCCTGGCATAGCTGATCCGGGGATGGAAAGGAATAAAAGGACCGGGTTCTGGTTCCGTACCGGCTGCACAGAGCTTCCACCAGGGAACGGATAGCAGGGATCGTTTTTTGCTGTGAGATCACAAAGGTGATGATCATTTCCCAGGTGTCCTGGCGAAGGATCCGGATGCCTTTTCCTGCCTGTGCAGCAGCCATCAGATAGTGATCCTCTGGTTTAATGGCTGCGACCATTTTTTCATAATCTGTATTCAGATCAAAATAGTTTTTCCAGAAATCTTCCAGTTCTGGTTCACATTCCAGAAAAAAAGTATCATTTTCCTGACGGATCAGGCAAACATTCCCCTGACTGATGACCTGCCAGGTATCTGGAATTTCTTTCAGGGGGATCATTCTGAAAACCTGTCCGGAGTATGCGGTCTGCTTTAAGTCAAAACAGGGAATTTTATAGGTGAATGTCATAAAACATGCCTCCGAAATTTTTTGTATCTCCAAAACAGTTGTTTTAGGATTAACATTAATGGTATCATAAATACAGGAGAAAAAATAGTCATGATGTATGGCAAAGAAAAAGGTTTGGTGTAAAATACGATGAAAAAGAGAATTGCAGTTGTGGCGCTGGATCCATTGGCCGGTGCTTCTTACAGGCGGGAAGTGGAAGAACTTTTCGGGGAATATGCAGAGGTGGTAGGTTATAGCGTAAGAGATGGATCTGCAGCGGGGATGCTTCCAAGAGCAGACCTGTTTGCTATATCTACAGATGCTTACGGCTCTGCGGAGGAAGTATCCCGTCATGTACCCATTGACAGTCAGGTTATGTACATAGAAGTTACTTTTTACTGGGAAACGTTGAAGAAGCTGTGGGAGATCCCAAGAGGGACAAAAGTACTGTTTGTCAATGTGACCAGCAATATGGCCAGAGAGGCGATCACACAGCTTAGTGCTCTTGGGGTAAACCATCTGCAGTTTATTCCCTATTATCCAGGTGCTGTCTTAGAAGAGCAGATCGATATTGCAGTAACGCCTGGAGAATCACGTTTTGTACCAGATTCGGTAAAAACAGTGATCGACTGCGATCACCGGCCCTGTTCTTATGGAATGATGGTGGAGATTGCCCTGCGTATGGGCTGGGAATACCTGCCGGAAACAGAAAGTTTCATGAATTATGCAAAAGTGGTGGCATCCAATCACTACAGTTTTGACCTGATGTATGCCAAAAGCCGCAGGCAGGAAAGCCAGATGCACATTCTGGCGGAAAGTCTGACCGAGGGGCTGATCGGTGTAAATGAAACAGGGGATATTTTTGTATGTAATAAAAAGGCCTGTCAGATCGCCCGTATTTCAGAAGAGCTGGTTATGGGAAAGAAGGGGGAAGAAGTATTTCCCTATATTCCTTTTTATCAGGTCCTTCGTGAGAAAAAATCCGTTCCTGAAAAAGTGATCCATCTTTTTGGAACGCATATTTCTCTGGC
>UQTA01000119.1 GCA_900543885.1 uncultured Clostridium sp. | reverse complement strand
GCACTGGTTACTTCTCGACGTTTCCGACTGCTTTGACGTTAGCACAAACGAATACTCTGGATTTTGAGTATATTTGAACCTATTTGTTCACATTTAATTGTATTTTTAGTTACTTATCTTTCCTCCTATTTAAAAAGTCCTTTTTTCTTTGGTTTCTCTTCTTCTGGTGTGATTCCATTCATCAGGTCATCATAACGCTTTAATGCATCCTTCTGAGCCTGGTTCATACGCTCCGGCACTTTCACTACAAGTGTTACATAATGGTCACCGCGCACATTGCGGTTGCGCAGAGATGGAACACCTTTTCCTTTTAAACGTACCTTGGTATCTGTCTGAGTACCTGGTTTTACCTCGTACTCTACTTCACCGTCTACCGTCTTGATACGGATCGGGCCGCCTAATGCTGCCTTTGCAAAAGAGATCGGTACTGTAGAATAAATGCTGGTATCCTGACGCTTAAAGATCGGATGCTGGGAAACAACAGCCTCTACCAGCAGATCGCCCCTCTCACCGCCGTTTGTTCCAGGTTCACCGCCGCCGGCCATACGGATGCACTGACCATTATCAATACCTGCCGGAATCGATACTTTAAATTTCTTACGGACTGTCTTATATCCGGTACCATAGCAATTCGGGCATTTTTCCTTAATGACTTTACCAGTACCATTACACTCTGGACAGGTCTGTACATTCTGTACCTGGCCAAAGAAAGACTGCTGTGTATACATGATCTTACCCTTACCATTACATTTGGTACAGGTCTGTGGAGACGTACCTGGCTTTGCTCCCGTTCCGTTACAGTTGGAGCATACTTCCTTATAATTGATCTCAATCTCTTTTTCACAGCCAAATACAGCTTCTTCAAAGGTAATGCGGACAGCTGTCCTTACATTTGCACCTTTCATAGGGCCACTTCTGGCTCTGGAACGGCCGCCGCCGAAAATATCTCCGAAAATATCTCCAAAGATATCTCCCATATCTCCGCCGTTAAAATCAAAGCCGCCGAAACCACCATAACCGGCGCCACCGCCGCCCTGCTCAAATGCAGCATGGCCGAACTGGTCGTACTGCTGACGTTTCTGAGGGTCGCTCAGTACGCTGTAAGCCTCTGAAGCTTCCTTAAACTTTGCCTCTGCCTCCTTATCACCAGGATTTGCATCGGGATGGTATTTCTTGGCAAGTTTTCTGTATGCTTTTTTCAGGGTATCTTCATCAGCGTCTTTTGAAACACCCAGAACTTCATAGTAATCTCTCTTATTCTCTGCCATGTTGTTTACCTCTTATCACTGCTATTTCTTTCTCTTGCCGGGCAAAAACCCATTGTTTAAACAGACCGCAAGGCCCGGAAGGATAAAAACTCCCCTTTCGGACCCTCAGTCTGACAGTCTCTTTTTAAGAGGACTGCTGTATTTTATTATCTTACACTTCCTTAAAGTCAGCGTCAACTACATCATCATCTGGCTTGGAGCTTCCTGCATTGCCTGCTTTTGCACCGCCCATATCAGGGCCTGCGCCTGCTGCACCAGCCTGCTGTGCCTGCTCATAAACTTTTGCAAACAGCTTCTGAGCACTGTTCATCAGTTTTTCCTTACCGGACTTGATATCCTCAACCTGGGCATCTGTCATCTGATCAACTGGAGCACGGTTGATTGCTTCTTTCAGTGCATTTAAGTCAGCCTCAACCTCAGCCTTGTCGTTAGCATCAATCTTGTCGCCAACTTCTTCCAGAGCCTTCTCAGTCTGGAATACCATGGAATCAGCATCGTTTCTTGCATCGATTGCTTCCTTACGCTTCTTATCCTGAGCCTCATACTCAGCAGCTTCCTTAACAGCCTTATCAATATCTGCATCAGACATGTTAGATCCGGAAGTAATGGTAATGTGCTGCTCTTTACCAGTACCAAGATCCTTAGCAGATACATTTACAATACCGTTTGCATCGATATCGAAAGTAACCTCGATCTGTGGAACACCTCTTCTTGCTGGTGGGATACCATCCAGACGGAACTGGCCTAATGTCTTGTTGTCTCTTGCAAACTGACGCTCGCCCTGTACAACGTGGATATCAACAGCAGTCTGGTTATCAGCTGCAGTAGAGAAGATCTGGCTCTTTCTGGTAGGAATGGTTGTATTTCTCTCGATCAGTCTGGTTGCTACACCGCCCATGGTCTCAATAGACAGTGACAGTGGGGTTACATCCAGAAGAAGGATATCTCCGGCACCTGCATCGCCTGCTAACTTACCGCCCTGGATTGCTGCACCAATAGCAACACACTCATCAGGGTTCAGAGACTTGCTAGGTTCTTTGCCGGTCAGCTGTTTTACTTTCTCCTGTGCAGAGATCATACGTGTAGAACCACCAACTAACAGTACCTTGCCAAGCTCAGCTGCGGTAATACCTGCATCCTTTAATGCATTCTGTACCGGGATAGCTGTACGCTCGATCAGGTCATGTGTCAGTTCATCGAATTTTGCTCTTGTCAGGTTCATATCCAGATGCTTAGGGCCTTCTGCAGTAGCTGTGATGAATGGCAGGTTGATATTGGTTGTAGTAGCAGTAGACAGTTCCTTCTTAGCCTTCTCAGCTGCTTCTTTTAATCTCTGAAGAGCCATCTTATCGTTAGAAAGGTCTACACCTTCTGCCTTCTTGAATTCGGAGATCATCCAGTTGGTAATTGCATTATCAAAGTCATCACCACCAAGATGTGTATCACCGTTGGTAGAAAGAACTTCAATGACACCATCACCGATCTCAATGATAGATACATCAAAGGTACCACCGCCAAGGTCATATACCATGATCTTCTGCTCTTTTTCATTATCAAGGCCATAAGCTAATGCTGCAGCTGTAGGCTCGTTGATGATACGTTTTACATCCAGACCTGCGATCTTACCAGCATCCTTTGTTGCCTGACGCTGTGCATCGTTAAAATATGCAGGAACTGTGATAACTGCTTCGCTTACAGACTCGCCCAGATAGCTTTCAGCGTCTGCTTTCAGCTTCTGAAGGA
>UQTA01000118.1 GCA_900543885.1 uncultured Clostridium sp. | reverse complement strand
ACCGGCGCAAGGGTTCAAATCCCTTTTCCTCCGTAAAAAAACAGCTCCAGGAAATGCGCGTTTAACGTATTCCTGGGGCTGTTTTGCTGTTCTTATTCCAGGTTACCGGTTACAGACTGTGAAATAGTAAATTCCACAGCTCCCATATAAGCCGGAGCCACTTCTGTCTCATCAAAAGTGATCACCAGTTCACCCTTTTCATTAAAGTAAAAGCTTTCATCCCCCTTTAATTCCTTAAAATCCCATTCTGGCATATCACTGTCAACAAAATAAGTTACAGAAGAGTCTGCCTTCATCTGTTCTTTCATCTGTTCTTTGATATTGTCACTGATGGCAGTGAGTATTTCCGGTCTGTCTTTAAAAAGATCAGAAAGAGAAATGATATTTCCGGTGGTCTTATCAATGGTAAATACCTTGGTATATTCCGTTCCGCTTGCCATAACGACAGTGGTATCGATCCGCAGGCACAGATACCGGTCCGTATCTGTTACTACATTATAAGTAGAGGAGAGAGAGTAGTTGCCTTCGCCCTGGGATGCTTTCAGGTCTTTTTCATACTGTGCGATCAGTTTGTTGGCGTAGTCTTCAATGGAATGGTTCACTGCCTCCGGGGCGGAATCCACTTCCGGGATGTCTACTTTGGCTTCAAAATGATTGGTCTTATCTTCATAAGTCCGTAAAGTGACTACTTTGGTTATGGCGCCGATCACCGGCAGGCTAGTCATGGCATTGGCAATGGTTGGGCTTACGTTTGTAACAATAGTCAGAGCTATCACCGCGGCAGCAGCGGTAGTGCTGGTGGTGCGTAAAACGCAAAACAATGAGCTGTGCTTTTTGCGACTGTTCCTATGCTCTGTGCTTTCTGCTTTTTCGGAGATATTTTTTCCTTCTTTGATCCCCGCTAAGACCCGTGCTTTCGCAGCTTCAGGAACGGGAATGTTATTATATTCCTGCTTTAACTGTTCCAGTTTATCTAAATCATCAAAATGTTCTAAATTACGATCTTGTTCTTTCATTAATAATATTCCTTTCTTTTAAAACTTATTTAAAGTGTGGCAGTACCATCTAATTGTACTCGAAGTTTTTTCAGTGACCGGTATAATCGCGCCTTCACAGTATTTACATTTTCATCTACTACCAAGGCAATGTCTTCGATCTTCATATCCTCAAAATATCTTAGGATAATAATAGTGCAGTTTTTCGGTTCCAGCCGGTTTAAAGCTTCTTTTAAGTCAAATTCTTCATATTTATCTACAGTTGCTGTTTCTGGAAGCTCCTCAGTGGGTTGCTCTTTTACCTGGCTTCGCAGCAGATCCAGACTTGTATTGACTACGATCCTGCAAAGCCATGGGAGAAGTTTTTCCGTATCCTTTAAATTTTTACACTGTGTGATCGCTTTGCAGGCACTTTCCTGGACAACATCTAAAGCGTCCGCTTCATTATGTACATAACTGTAAGCCAACCGGTAAAAACGTTCATATTGGTCAATGAGTATTTTTTCCGTCTGCCCGGTTATTTCCTTTCTCTCATCAGCATGGTTCATGATATATTCTCCTTTCATGTCTTACATTTATTAGACGCATGAACTGGGAAAAAAGTTGCAGCAAATATTATACTCTTCATAAAATTTACAGCAAGTCCTTAAGAAGTTCTTCATTGAGTTTTTCAGGGAATAATGTTATATTGAAAAAAAGATAAAATACAGGGGATAGATAATTTGGAAAAGCATGAACGAAAGGTGATAACTTTTCCTATGGCAGCTGTTTTTATGGCATTGATGATCGGTATTCTTTCAGGGCTTGGGAGCGGCTACTATATATGGGGAAGGGAGTCTGAAAATACAGTAGATCTGAAAGCAGTGGAAGTGCCTGAATGGGTGCAGCAGGATTTTTTGCGTAAAAATATCTTTTCACGTCCTGATGTGACCCGCAGACAAGTGAAAAATATTGTGATCCATTATGTAGGCAATCCGGGAACCAGCGCCAAAAGTACCAGAAATTATTTTGACAGCTTGGCAGACCAGGATCCTGAGAAAGAAGGGACTTCTTCCAGCAGTCACTTTGTAGTGGGATTGGATGGAGAAGTGATACAGTGCATTCCGCTGGATGAAATAGCCTATGCAAACGCTCCAAGAAATGACGATACGATTTCTATTGAAGTGTGCCACCCGGATGATACTGGTAAATTTAACGATGCTTCCTATGAATCAGTGGTGAAACTGACAGCCTGGCTGTGTAAGCAATTAAAGCTTAAAAGCTCAGATGTGGTCCGACATTATGATATTAACGGAAAACAGTGCCCGAAATATTATGTAGAAGATAAAGAAGCCTGGAAACAGCTGAAAGAAGATATAAAAGAGCAGATGAAAGCAGATTAATGGAGCTGCCATGCAAATGTCATTGGCAGGATATATAGGTCTGCAAACAAGCGGATACGCCCATACAGTTGGAGCATCTCCGCTTTTCTTTCGTGAAATACTGCATAATAACGGAAACCACAATCCTTTAACATTTCACGGCAATAATCAAAGCCAATACCTAAAGTCTCCGGCGTGTGCGCATCAGAACCAATAGTAATAAGTTCGCCGCCCAATTCCCTATACAGACGGAAAATATCAGCACATGGATTGGTATCTCCCAGCCCATAACGGATACCGCCAGTATTGCATTCCAGGCATTTGCCATTTTCAATAAGAAGTTTTAGGATTGGCCGGATATAAGATTCATAGTCGTTCCAGGAATAAAATTTATTTTTGTGGGGAGCATATCTTACAGCATAATCCAGATGTCCATAGGAATCAAAGACATCGCATAACTGTTTCACACGTTCCAGAGATACTTTGAAAAATGCTTCCAGACCGCCCGGTTCACCATAGCGATCCCAGAAGGTTTTATTATAGGGATCCATCCGATCTACAAAATGGCTGGAACCGATGACAAAATCAAATTCCTTCCCCCAGGTCTTTCCAAAATTATGAAGGTAATTCGCCACATGGTTTTGCAGGCCCAGTTCGATCCCTACATTCAAACGGATTCGTTTTGCGTATTCATTCTGTACTTTTCGGATCGCTGCTATATAAGAAGGAAGATTTAAGGTAAAGTTTTCTGGACAAAATTCACTTCCAGGGTCGTGGTGGTCTGTAATGCATATCTCTTTCATACCTAAGGAAATGGCTTTTTCTAGCTGATCCCGGACTGGAGTTTCTGAGTCTGCGGAAAATTCAGTATGGAGATGGCAGTCATAAATGGCATCCATATAATGTGTGCCTCCTTTGTTGTTATATGTTCTCGGAGTCTTTCCTGCACCTGCCTTTGCAGCTGATTTTCCGCCAGCCGCACCCGAATTTCATCAACGTACGCACCGCGTACGCCTCAGAAATTTGGGCACAACTGACAAAAAATCATCTTGCAAA
>UQTA01000117.1 GCA_900543885.1 uncultured Clostridium sp. | reverse complement strand
TCAATGTATGACTACTATACCGAGAGGTTTGTTAAATGTTAAGTTGATTGAACCGCCGTGTACCGAACGGTACGCACGGTGGTGTGAGAGGTCGGCTAATCAACTAATGATTAGCCTCCTACTCGATGCAAATGTTCTGTGAAAAGAGACAGAGAAAGGCGAGGATACAAATATGAGAAAAATGGGACCAGATGGGCAGTTAGAAAGGATGATATGCAACGCCTGCGGTAAGAAACTGGTAGTAAAGAACGGGATCGTAAGAGAGGGTGTCATAAGGATTGATCACACATGGGATTATTTTTCAGAGAAGGACGGACAGACAGACCGTTTTGATCTGTGCGAGGAATGTTATGACCAACTGACTGCCACTTTCAAAATAGCAGTAGAAACAGAAGAGCAGACAGAATATTTATAGGATGCAAGACGGAACTGTAACTATTTCCTCAATTTTCCTCAGTACTTGATTATTAAGCTGCAAATGTGATATGATTTGGAAAGTTAAATGTATGATGTTCTTCGATAAAAAAACGCAGAAGGAACATGATGAAAGAAAATGAGGAAAAAATATGTTGGATATATGTTTACTTGGAACGGGCGGAATGATGCCTCTTCCTTACCGCTGGCTCACATCCATGATGGCGCGGTGCGCAGGCAGTAATCTTCTGATCGACTGTGGAGAAGGTACCCAGATCGCACTGAAAGAGAAGGGATGGAGCCCCAAACCCATTGATGTGATCTGTTTTACCCATTATCATGCAGACCACATCAGCGGTCTTCCAGGCCTTCTTTTGACTATGGGAAATGCAGAACGTACAGAGCCTTTGACGCTGATAGGCCCCAGGGGACTGGAACGCGTGGTAAATGCATTATGTATGATCGCACCGGAGCTTCCATTTGACCTTAAATTTATTGAACTGACAGAACAGGAAGAAAGTCTGCAGATCGGGCCTTATGTAATCGATGCATATCGTGTGAACCATAAGGTGATCTGCTATGGGTATTCCATCCGCATTCTGCGCAAGGGACGATTTGATGTAGAACGTGCAAAGGAGCAGATGATCCCGCAGAAATTCTGGAGCCGCCTTCAGAAAGGGGAAGTGATACAGGAGGATGGAAGGACATTTACACCTGATATGGTACTGGGAGCGGACAGGCGTGGTTTAAAAGTTACTTATTGTACAGATACCCGCCCGGTTCCGGTAATCGCAGAATATGCCAAGGATGCGGATCTTTTTATTTGTGAAGGCATGTATGGCGAGAAGGAGAAGGCAGCAAAAGCCAGAGAGTATAAGCATATGACTTTTTATGAGGCTGCAAACCTGGCAAAAGAGGCTCAGCCGGCCCAGATGTGGCTGACTCATTACAGCCCGTCTCTTACAAGGCCGGAAGATTATATGGAAGAAGTAAAGAAAATCTTTCCAAGGGCGAAAGCAGCCAGAGATGGCTGGACGGTAGAACTGGAATTTGATGAAGAGTAATAAGGCTTTCGCGAAGACGTATGAAGAATTAGGAGGAAATATGAATACAACTGCATCAGAAGATGTTTTAATACTGGCAATCGAAAGCTCCTGCGATGAAACTGCAGCTTCCGTTGTAAAAAACGGGCGTACCGTTCTGTCAAATGTGATTTCGTCCCAGATCGCAACCCATACTGTATATGGCGGCGTAGTGCCGGAGATCGCTTCCAGAGAACATATAAAGGCGATCAACTACGTAATAGAGCGGGCTCTTATAGAAGCAAATGTGACTCTTGAGGATATTACTGCGATTGGCGTTACCTACGGACCAGGACTTGTGGGGGCATTACTGGTAGGCGTGGCAGAGGCAAAGGCTATTGCTTATGCTGCTCATAAACCATTGATCGGTGTTCATCATATCGAAGGACATGTATCAGCTAATTTTATTGAAAATCCGGATCTGGAGCCTCCGTTTGTATGCCTGATCGTTTCCGGTGGTCATACACATCTGGTAATCGTAAAGGATTATGGAGAATTTGAGATCATAGGAAGGACCAGAGATGATGCTGCTGGTGAAGCTTTTGATAAAGTGGCAAGAGCGGTAGGTTTAGGGTATCCAGGCGGCCCGAAGGTAGATAAGGCGGCAAAAGAAGGAAATCCACATGCTATGGAGTTTCCAAGAGCAAAAGTAGCAGAATCTCCTTATGATTTCAGCTTTAGTGGCTTAAAATCAGCAGTACTGAATTATATTAATCATGCTAAAATGACAGGAGAAGAGATTTATGTGCCGGATCTGGTAGCTTCTTTCCAGAATGCAGTAGTAGATGTACTGGTAAGCAGAGCTATTACTGCAGCGAAGGAATACGGCTATAAGAAATTGGCAATTGCAGGCGGAGTTGCCTCCAACAGTGCTCTCCGCGCTGCTATGAAAGAGGCTTGTGATAAGAACGGGATCACATTTTATCATCCATCCCCTATTTTCTGTACGGATAATGCAGCTATGATCGGTGCGGCGGCTTACTATGAGTATATAAAGGGAAATCGTTCTGGTTGGGATTTAAATGCAGTTCCAAATTTAAAGTTAGGGGAACGATAACAGGAAAAACAGGAGTAAAGAGAAATGAAGGAACATTGCACAGCGATCGTCCTTGCAGCAGGCAGAGGAAGACGCATGGGTACAAAGACAGCAAAACAGTATCTGGAATTACAGGGAAAACCTGTTCTCGCGTATGCGCTGGAGGTTTTTGAACAGTCTTCTGTGATCGATGATATATTGCTTATTACCGGTGAAGATCATATAGATTACTGTAAAAAGGAAATCTGTGAAAAATATGGTATAAAGAAAGTGTCAGCTGTAGCTCCTGGCGGAAAAGAACGCTATGAGAGCGTATGGAAGGCGCTGTGCATTTTAAAAGAGAGAGGACAAGCCGGATATGTTATGATCCATGATGGAGCCAGACCTTTTCTTACAGAGGATATTCTGGAACGGGTATACAGGCAGGTGCAGACGTATAAGGCCTGCGTAGTTGGTATGCCGGTAAAAGACACCATAAAGCTTATTGACAAGGCTGGACAGATCACAGAAAGCCCGGATCGCTCTTTCGTATGGCAGGCTCAGACTCCCCAGGCATTTGCAATACCTCTTATTATAGAGGCATTTGAAAAACAAATGAAGGAAGACTGCAGCCATATAACGGATGATGCCATGGTAGTAGAAAGGCAAATGGGAGTTCCTGTATATATGGTGGAAGGAAGTTATCGCAATATAAAAATCACAACACCAGAAGATCTGATGATTGCGCAGGCATTATTAAGGGCTTGAAAAAGTCTCTGAAAAAGTTTTTGAAAAAATATAAAAAAAGTGTTGACATATTCTGGCAGGCATGATATTATAACTGAGCTGCTGATGAAGAGCAACAAAGTAAGAAAAACAAGAAAAAATAAATTAAAAAAACTCTTGACAAAACGTTTCTTATCTTGTAAAATTGAAAAGCACGTTTGGAGAGATATCGAAGCGGTCATAACGAGGCGGTCTTGAAAACCGTTTGTCCGAAAGGGCGCGTGGGTTCGAATCCCACTCTCTCCGTTAAGGCAAACGCAATGAGATGCCTTTACAAATAAATAATCATTATGAATCAACCAAGCAGAAGTACCCAAGTGGTTGAAGGGGCTCCCCTGGAAAGGGAGTAGGTCGTTAGTAGCGGCGCGAGGGTTCAAATCCCTCCTTCTGCGTTGCGAAACGTAAGTTTCGATGTACCTTTAAAATTAAAGACTGAATAATACACAAACCCTGAAAATTCTAAAAATAAAAGGTCTGGTTTAGACCTTTGGATTTGAGAAAATTCAGAACAAAAACCAAGTAATGAAGGTTTAGGATCAATTAGCCAAGCTAAGTAATCCGAACTTCGATCAACTTTTAACATGAGAGTTTGAT
>UQTA01000116.1 GCA_900543885.1 uncultured Clostridium sp. | reverse complement strand
AGGCATTGAAAATCCGCCACATACCACATCACCAAGGACATCATAGAAAACTACATCTGGTTTGTATGTTTCATAGGCTCCCTTTTGTTCAAGTTTTTCAAGGGCTGCTATTATTCCCCTTCCTGCACATCCCATTCCAGCTCATAACCAGCCAGACAGCCCCAAAAATATGTCTGCACCACAGCATATCTTGTCTTATCATAATAGTTTCCTGAAACCATCCACTCGTAAGCCATCATCATAGTCAGATACCGGTCAAAACTTCCTATGACCGGAATGGATGTTTCCGGTGACGCAGTGTACCTTTGCCAGGTCGCCTGGGTATAATTGGGCAGTTTCTTTCCCGGCTGCAGGCAGAATGCAGGTACATGACCTTCCACCGGATTCACATAATAGCAGGTGATCGAACGGTGGCTGTGCCCGAAAATATTAATCTGCCGGTTTTGAAAGGCATCTCCCCTTATGATCATCTGCACCGGCGGCTCATCGGCAGCAGATGAAAATGGTACTCCTGTAAAAATAAGGATCCCCGCCAGTAAACCTGCCAGTATCCGTTTCCATGTTTTCGTATTCAATTGTTTTTCCCCCTTTAGATCTGAAAATCTTTTGTACTTGATTTTGTGTGAAGATTTTTGATGTGTTTTCTGAATTCAAATTGATCTGATTTTTGATATGCTTTCTAGATATGCTTTCTAGATTTGCTTTTGATCTGCTTCTTGATGCGTTTTTGGGCTGTTATATAATTGTATCCCTCCTCCTGCAATATACTTTCGAAGTCTTTGCTATTCTTGTTGTTACAGTTGAGCTTCGCAGACTACACCCGAAAATATTTTTCCTTTTTCCGTGAATGCCGGCCTGAAAATGGCCAAAATAAATAGAATCTAACAGAATCTGGCAGAGAGAACTCCCCACCGTTGTTTATAGAATAGCATGAAAAAAAGAGCAAGTCAATCAACCTGCCCTTTTTTTACCAAAATTTAGTTACAGTTCAGCCTTGCATCTTCTTGCCCGCTTGCAGCGGACAAGAAGCTTTGGACGTCTGCCTTATGAAGATTTAGCGCCAAAAGCACTTATGAAAATAAATTTTCAACGTACTTTTGACCCTAAATCTTCGCAAGACTGAACTGTAATAATTTAAATTCAGAACTTAGCCTGTACAAGCACATCTCCCTCATGCACAACTGTATTTCCTGTGGGTATAATGGTTTCTTTTCCTCTTCTTACCATAACGATCAGTGTTCCCGGCTGCATTGCTATGCGATTTAACGCTTTTTTGCACCATTTATGGTTTTTATCTACCGTAATTTCCTTTAACGTCATGTTTTTCCGATCTTCAAACGCTTCTGCCGCCGCGATCATCAGATCCCCCGCTTTCAGGCAGGTGTCTCCATTGGGAACCATAACTTCTTTTCCTCTGATCAATAGTACCACCAATAATTTCGGCGGTAATATGATCTCCTTTAAGCACTTCTCTACATATGGATGCTGTCCATAAAGATGAAATTTTACAAAACTGACGTTTTCCTCCTCCTGGTAATCATTGAAGGTGCGGCGTACATCCGCATTTTCATCGATCATCTTGAATTTTGCTGATATCCACGCAAGCAAAGTTCCCTGAATAGAAATAGACAGCAATACAATGCAAAATACCAGATTAAACAGGTTATATCCTAAAGATACCTTGCGGAGAACTACATAAATCGCAAACACAATCGATGCAACACCACGCAGCCCGGCCCATGATACCAAACCGATCTGACCTTTGGAAGATCTGAAACCGGTTAAAACAGCAGCAACCGACACCGGACGGCTTACAAAGGTCAGAAAAACCATGATCACAAGAGACGGAAGGATCACCTGTGGAAGTTCACTTGGAGTTACCAACAGTCCCAAAAGGAAAAAGATCATCATTTGCGCTACCCCTGTCAGCACATCGAAAAACAACACCATATCCCGTTTATGGGGAAGATAAGAATTTCCCAGAATAATGCCGCACAGGTATACACTTAAATATCCATTTCCTCCTATAAGCGCCGGAACCGTATAAGCCAGAATAGCTACTGCAAACACCAGGATCGTCTTTCCCTGAGAAATGTCAAATTCTACACGATTTAAAACAACTGCTGTTACTTTTCCAAATAAGACACCACATCCAACGCCAAAAAAACTTGAAAAAACAGCATAAGTCCTACATTTACCGACTGCCCTGTAAGCACTGCTGTAAGGATCACTGTAAGCATATAGGAGACCGGATCATTGGAACCAGATTCCATTTCCAACAAAGAAGCTGTATTTTCCTTCAAATTTAGTTTTTTGGAACGAAGTATGTTAAAAACAGATGCAGCATCCGTTGAACCGATCACTGCTGCCACCAGAAAACTTTCAAGAAGAGAAAGTTTTAATACCAGATGGATAAAAATCCCTGTGATCCCAGCTGTTAAAAGAACACCCACGCTTGAAAGCAAAATTGCCTGGGGCACGACTGGTTTTGCCTCTTTGATATTCGTTCCAAAACCGCCGTAAAACATAATAAAGATCAGACTGACAGAACAAATCAGCTCACTAAACTGGTAATCATCAAAAGATATTCTAAAAATGCCATCTACACCAAAGCACATTCCTAACAGAATAAACGCAAGCAAAGACGGCACTCCCAGCTTATCGATCAGACGTCCTGACAGAATACAGATTACGATCACAATTCCTGTAAGCAGCAAAATCTGGTTCATGGCTCTCCCCTTTCCTAATAACACCCCCTGAAACTCTTTCAGGCATACATTATGGAAGGTATTATATAGGCGGCAAAAACATTCCGTCAAACCATTTTCTCGCTTTTTCCTTCATTTTAACGGTATCTTTATACCGTTTTTTCCCTGATACCTGCCCACTTTTTCATAATTTTCTGCAAATGGTCCAGATATCCGGCGCGTTCTACTGCCTCTGCCGCTGTAACAGGAAGCTCCCCCAGTTTTTCCCCGTTTAAATAATAGGCGATCACACCGGCATGCTCTCCCGGTGCCACCGGAGCTTCCAGGTATTCTGCCAATTCCAGTTTTTTCTCGATCTTTCCCAGATCTTCCCCTTCTGTACTCAGCCAGGTAAATGTGCCTTCTGCCTGTAATGGTACAAAATCTTTTACACCACCTGCAACAGCCATTTCCGGAAGGGGAATTTTTTCTTTATCCTCATACAATCTGCATACTGCATACCCAAAATTTAACAGATTTCTGGCATCGGAAAAGCGGGCCTTGTAGTCAGGCGCTGCCATGATCACAGCGATCAGCCGGACGCCATCTTTCTGTGCCGTAGCAGAAAGACAATATTTTGCCCTGGATGTAGACCCTGTTTTCAGACCGGTAACCTGAAAATCTGCCGCCATTTTCAACAGCTTATTAGTATTTGCAAGACCAAATTCCTTTGTCCCCTGACGGGTCACATGTGTAATATTTTCCATCCAGATCGTAGAATAATTATGTATTTCCGGATAGCAGTTGATCAGTTCCCGGCTCATAATGGCAATATCTCTCGCTGTAGTCAGATGATCCGGATCCTCTGTCAGCCCGCAGCAGTCTGTAAAATGGGTATTCACCATCCCCAGTTCTTCTGCACGTTTGTTCATAGCATCCACAAAAGCCTCTTCTGTCCCGGAAATATACTCTGCCATAGCCACTGACGCATCGTTTCCAGATGCGATCACAATACATTTGATCAGCGTTTCTACCGTCTGTACCTCCCCTTCTTCCAAAAACACCTGGGAACCGCCCATGGATTTCGCATATGCGCTGGTGGTCACCTGATCGGTCATTTTGATCTTCCCGGCTTTTAAGGCATCAAAGATCAAAAGCAGAGTCATTACTTTTGTCACACTGGCGGGACTGCGCTTTTCATCCCCTTCTTTTTCAAATAATACCTTACCGGTAGATGCTTCCATTAAAACTGCCGACGGTGCCTGAATGGAAACTGCCTGGACATTCGCGCTTACAGGTACAGATACCGGTATTACAGGCTCTGCTCCACAAACCGTATAAAGACTGGACATTACAAGGATACAGACTGACATACACAAACCTGTCAGCTTTAAACAGCTTCCCTTTACCTGTTTTTTTGCCATACATTCCCCTTTTACAGATAAACTGCGTCATTTCTTCTTTTTATAAAATATGAAGAAAACGCTGATTTATGGCAGCTGCATAAAAATTCCCATAAAAAAGAATGTGCCCTGGCGCAAAAAGGGGCTGTCGCACTAACGTGCGGCAGCTCATTTTATATATCCAACACAAAACGCCGAGCTTCGAAAAGCCCGGCGTTCGTGGTATAATCAGTTTATGCGACTAAACAAAATAATACAGAGGGA
>UQTA01000115.1 GCA_900543885.1 uncultured Clostridium sp. | reverse complement strand
CGAAAGAGCCCCGCTATGTATAAACGCATTCACGGCAATTTTCTGGACCTTTTGTTCCGCCGCCAATTAGACAGGGCTCCGGCCAACTCACACGCTTCGCGTGTTCAGGCAACGCCTCCGCCCTGTCAGCTATGCTCACAAAAGGTCCAAAATTGCCTACCGAATGCTTATTATACATAGCGGGGCTCTTTCTACTTTATTGGACATGTTAAAAACGGTGTACGCACTCGAATGGTGGTTGGCTTACATAAAAAACGAACAGAGTATTTAATCCACTCACTCAAGGGAATCTGTCTGTTTACTGCTTTATTAGGCAGAAGCAAGGGGGGCTATTGGTTGGGCTAGGTTATCATATCTACAGATTTACCAGTAAAGTAGAAAGCCACCAGCGCGCATTACAGAATAAGCATTTGTTTGAAAATCCGTGAGTGGGCGAGCATAGCGTCAGAACGGAGAACCGTGCCCGAACACGCGAAGCGTGTGAGTTGGGTTCGCAGTTCTGACACTAGGCGGCGCAAGCCCACGAACAAAGGATTTTCTCCCAAATGCGCATCTGTAATGCGCGCCGGTGGCTTTCGGACCTTAGTCAACAAAATCGCAATTCTAGTTTTTTACTGCGGACAAACAATTTTGCCCGCTACAGCACAAGCTGCTGCCGTCTTAGGAGAAGCCAGATAAATCTGTACTTTAGAAGTACCCATACGTCCTAAGAAATTGCGGTTATTGGTTGCAACCACTCTTTCACCATCTGTCAGAATACCACCGGTTCTTCCGCAGCATAAACCACATCCAGGATGAGTGATAATAGCACCAGCCTCTGCCAGTGTATCCAAAATTCCCATTTCATCTGCCTGTCTGTAGATCTTACGGCTGGCTGGTGTAACGATCAGTTTTACAAAATCTGCTACCTTCTTGCCCTTTAAAACCTCAGCTGCTGCTGCCAGATCCTCTAAACGGCCATTGGTACAGGAACCAATAAATACCTGGTCAATTTCCGTTCCTTCCAGCTGACTTACATCACGGATTTTATCTACCTGGGACGGACATGCCATAACAGGTACAAAATCCTCTGCCTTGTATTTCATTACCTTGCAGTAGTTAGCGTCTGCATCTCCTACCAGGCTCTTCTGGTAATCATTTAATGTAATATCACAGTATTCTGCTGTCTTTTCATCTGGTGTAAACAGCGCACATTTAGCACCTGCTTCAATGGCCATATTAGAAATGGTCATACGGCTGGCAACTGTCATGTTCTCTACCGTACTTCCGGAAAATTCCAATGCCTTATAGGTAGCGCCGTCTGCTCCCAAGTCACCGATCAGACGCAAAATAATATCCTTTGACATTACATTTTCAGGCAGAGTGCCATTAATCACAACTTTTATGGTTTCCGGCACTTTGATCCACATTGTTCCGGTTCCTAAGATGCTTGCCATTTCTGTATAGCCGATACCGGAAGAAAAGGCGCCTACGCAGCCGTAGGTAGTAGTATGGCTGTCTGTACCAAATGCAATATCACCTGGCTTCACATAGCCTGCTTCTGTCATCAGCTGGTGGCAGATGCCATCGCTTCTGTGTACATGTGTCATGCCATATTTTTCAGCAAAAGCATCACCTGTATGGAAATGTCTGGTATCATCTAACTGGCTTGCAGGTACCAGATGGTCATAGATCAGAACCACTTTATCCGGGTCCCAAAGCTTCTCAAAGCCCATTTCCCTGAATTTTTCTGCTACAAAAGGGATAAATATATCATGGATCATTACACGGTCCACATTTACAGTCACAATATCACCCGGCTTTACTTCTTTACCGGTATTATGCTCTATGATCTTTTCAATTACTGTCTTTCCCATTTCTTACACTCCTCCTAATCCAGACCATTCAGCTTGCGCATAGCCTTTACCAGACCGCCTGCGCGGATAATGTCCATCAGATTCTCCGGAAGAGCTGCGATGGGATATGTCTTTCCGTTGTAATCAACATGCTCATTCATTACAACGGATATGGTATCTCCCTCTTTGATGTCATCGTGAAGGTTGGGCTGCTCGATAAGAAGCAGGCCATTGTTAATAGAATTGCGGAAAAAGATCCTTGCAAATGATTTTGCGATCACGCACTGGATTCCCAGAGCTTTGATGATCTCAGGTGCCTGCTCTCTGGAAGAGCCGCAGCCAAAGTTCTTTCCTGCAACAATAATATCTCCCGGTTTGATCTGGGCTGCCAGTTCCGGGCGCAGTGGAGAAAATCCGTACTGTTTCATATCATCTATGGTTTTTAATGCAAGATATTCCGTAGGAATGATAATATCGGTATCAATATCATCACCCAAAACCCATACCTTTCCTGTCATTTTATCCATTTTTCTATATCCTCATATCTTTACTGTCTTTATTCTTTATCTGTTACAGCTCAGTCTTGCATCTTCTTCCCCACTTACAACAGACAAGAATCTTCGCAAAGCTGAACTGTTACCTTTATTTATTTTACATCTTCAGCCAGAGCAATCTCTCCTGCAATAGCAGAAGCAGTAACTGTAGCAGCAGATCCTAAGTATACCTTGGAACTTGGATGTCCTGCACGGCCCTTGAAGTTTCTGGTACCTGTACTGATCAGGACTTCATTTTCACCGATCACGCCCTGACAGCTTCCCCAGCATACACTGCAGTTCGGGTTCATGACAATAGCACCTGCTTCCATGAAGATATCGATCAGGCCTTCCTTTAATGCCTGACGGTAAACGGTCTGACTTGCTGGAACTACCAGGAAACGTACCTTTTCTGCTACTTTCTTGCCCTTGATAATAGAAGCACCTACACGCAGATCTTCAATACGTCCGTTGTTGCAGGAGCCTAAGAAAGCTTCATCGATCTTAATTCCACGTGTTTCTTCTGCATTTACTACATTATCCACAAAATCAGGCTTTGCAACCACCGGACGTACCTTAGAAAGATCAAACGTATACTCTCTCGCATACACTGCATCCGGATCGCTCTTATATACAGCCTTTGGCTTTCTGCCATGTGCTTCCAGATATTCTAATGCCTTTTCATCCGCCTCAAAAATGCCGGTCTTTGCACCTGCCTCTACTGCCATATTGCAAAGTACCATACGCTCGCTGATGCTTAAGGTTTTAGCACCTTCTCCTGTAAATTCCATTACCTGGTAATTACAGCCATTAGCACCAATCTCTCCGATAATGGTTAAGATCAGGTCTCTTGCATAAACGCCTTCCGGCAGTTTTCCTACTAAGTTAAATTTTACAGTCTCAGGAACCAGTACCCATGATTTTCCTGTTACCATTCCATAAAGGAAGTCCGTACATCCAACACCGGTACCAAAAGCACCTAAAGCACCATAGGAACAGGTATGGCTGTCTGCCCCGAAGATCAGCTCACCGGAACATACATAATTTTCCATCATTACCTGATGGCAGACGCCTTTTCCTTCCCAGAAATCAATGTTGTTTTCCTTGGCAAAATCACGCATTTTCTTCTGGGATGCTGCTGTTTTCGGGCAATCTGAAGGTACGTTGTGGTCTACGATAAATACTACTTTTTTTGCATCAGCAATATGTGGATTTTTTAATTTATTCCGGTACATGTCCACAGTCAGATGTGTGGTGCCATCATTACTCATTAAACGGTCTAATGTTACAGTATGGATATCTCCCGGTTTTACACTTTCAACGCCGGCTGCTGCCGCTATGATCTTTTCTGCGATCGTCATTCCCATTTTCCTATTCCTCCTCACGGTTTAATGAAGCGATCAGTCCGCCCTGGTTTAAAATATTCTGCATGTATTCCGGCAGCTTGGTGCAGGAATAGGTCTTGCCATTTGCCCGGGCTGTCCCATCTGACATGGAAAGTTCCATGGTATCACCGGTCTTTACCTCATCCGGCAGCTCCTTACAGACAATAACAGGAAGTCCGATATTGATAGCATTTCTGTAGAAAATCCTTGCAAAGGATTTTGCGACGATAGCCTGTACACCTAATGCTTTTAAAACGCCCGGTGCCTGTTCTCTGGAAGAACCGCATCCGAAGTTTTCACCACCTACAACAAAATCTCCCGATTTAACTTTTTTCGGAAAATCCGGATCTAAAGACTCAAAAGCATGCTCCTTCATTTCTTCTAAGTTTGGTAAAAGCAGATACTGTGATGCGATGATCTGATCTGTATCAAGATCATTGTGAAATTTAAAAATGGTTCCTTTTGCCATGATGTATGTATTCCTTTCTTAAAGCCGCCCTGTCTGGGTTTTGCTTTTCTGCATTTTCTGTGTTTTGTACTGATATGTAGTATACCATAGGATGTACCATAATGGAAATGGTGGTTATTGATACATTTAATAACTGTAAGTTATAGAACACGCCCCCACAGATAACCTGCGCTGCATTATTTCAGTATGATACCAGGGTCAAAAGGTATTTGATCGGTGGAATAACATTAATCGAGTAGGAGGCTAATCATTAGTTGATTAGCCGACCTCTCACACCACCGTGCGTACCGTTCGGTACACGGCGGTTCAATCAACTTAACATTTAACAAACCTCTCGGTATAGTAGTCATACATTGA
>UQTA01000114.1 GCA_900543885.1 uncultured Clostridium sp. | reverse complement strand
ATTGTGGAAAAGCTTAGATAGATAGAACAAATGTGTCATACCCTTTGTGGCGAGAGCACTAATCTCCCTTCCGCTACTTTGTATGGGGTCTTAGCTCAGCTGGGAGAGCATCTGCCTTACAAGCAGAGGGTCACAGGTTCGAGCCCTGTAGGCCCCATCTATTAACTAAATATGGCGAGATAGCTCAGTTGGCTAGAGCACACGGTTCATACCCGTGGTGTCGAGGGTTCGAATCCCCCTCTCGCTATGAACAATGAGGCAATCTGTGAAAGCAGGTTGCTTTTTTGCAATATAAAAAATCAGATAAAACGGAAAATAAAATATATATTGGAAAAGCAGGTGTTTTATGAAAAATACAGTGAGAAAACATATTTATTTCTCCGGCAGGGTCCAGGGAGTAGGATTCCGCTATCGTTCTTATTATATTGCCCAGTCACTGGGGCTGACTGGCTGGGTGACGAATCTCTGGGATGGCCGGGTGGAAATGGAAGTGCAAGGACAGACTCTGGATATCCAGGAACTTTTAAAACGTATCCAGGAACAAAACTGGATCGAAGTATCAGATATGGAGATTACAGATATTCCCTGTGAACAGGAAAACAGCTTTCATATATACTGAGAAGTTAATGGCCGTAACGGCTATGGGGCATTTTTAATAGAAATTTTCGATGTGTTTTATATGTTTTTCAACAGTGGTATGCTATAATGTAATAAGCGCCGGAAAAAACAAGCGCCGCGTCAGCGGCATTTGTTTTTTCCAAGCTTATTAACGAACGGGCTGTCTGCGCCAGCAGACAATTGAGCGCGCCAGCGCGTGCCCGTGAGTATCATGGCGGGAAAACAAGCGCCGCGCCAGCGGCATTTGTTTTTTTCAAGCTTATTAACGAACGGGCCGTCTGCGCCAGCAGACAGTAGAGCGCGTCAGCACGTGCCCGTGAGTATCACATATTATCAGGAAAGGACACCCGTTTGCCTATGTACCATTTTATCATCAATCCAAATGCAGGCTCAGGCAGAGGATGGAAGGTATGGAGAGCCATCGCCGGTTATATGGACCGGCACAATATTGAATACGAAGCGGTTCTGACAAATGGGACCGGTGAAGCCAGGGAAGCAGCTAGGGAATTGACCAAGGAAGCAGGAAAACCATGCTTCCTTATTGTTGTTGGCGGAGATGGCACCATGAACGAAGTCTTAGATGGAGCTTCCTTCCATGGTCCTTTAAATCTGGGCTATATCCCGGCAGGAACAGGAAATGACTTATGGCGAAGTCTTCATATGCCGGCAAGTCCTGTGCGGTGCCTGAAAAGGCAGCTGCACCCAAGACATTTCTCTGTGATCGATTATGGCGTTCTTTCTTATGGAAAAGGAGAACCATTTCACAGGCGTTTTTTAGTTAGTGCCGGAATTGGTTTTGACGCAGCTGTCTGTCAGGCAGCCCGTGATTCCAGACTTCGCAGCCGCTTGGGCCATATGGGTTTTCGCAGGCTTTCTTATCTGCTTCTTGGTATCAGCCAGTTTTTTAAATGCCGTTCTTCCAAGGGATATATTGTTTTGGATGGTGTAAAAAGGGTAGAATTTAATAATATCCTGTTTATATCTTGTCATATCCAGCCTTCAGAAGGCGGCGGCTTTGTTTTTGCGCCAAAGGCAGATGGAAAAGACGGGCTGATGAACATTTGCGTAGTCAGCTATGCCAACCGGTTGAAGTTGATCCCACTTCTTTTAAGCGCTATGACAGGCAGAAGAAAACGATATAAAGGGCTTAGGACCTATGAATGCCGGGAAGTGAGAATACATACAGATGCCTCTTTTCCAGTTCATGTAGACGGAGAAGTATGCGGCAATGTAAATGATATACAGGCTGAATGTATACCACGGAAAGTGCGGATGATGTTCTGATAACGTGGTTCGCCTGATAAAAAGTATTTTATATAGATATAAAGGAGACATGAAATAAATGAGGATTGGACAAGGATATGATGTACACAAACTGGTAGAAGGAAGAAAGCTGATCCTTGGCGGTGTAGAAATTCCATATGAAAAAGGACTTTTAGGACATTCCGACGCGGATGTCCTTGTTCATGCGGTTATGGATGCTTTGTTAGGGGCAGCAGCTTTAGGAGATATTGGACAGCATTTTCCAGATACAGATCCGGAATATGAGGGGATCTCCAGTATAGAACTTCTGAAAAAAGTAGGGGAATTGTTAGAGGAAAAAGGCTATGTAGTGGAAAATATCGATGCTACGATCATTGCCCAGCGCCCTAAATTATTAAACTATCGTCCAAAAATGGCAGAGAACATTGCAGCGGCCCTTCATCTGGATGTATCCAGAGTCAGTGTGAAGGCTACTACAGAAGAAGGACTTGGCTTTACCGGAAGCGGCGAGGGAATTTCCTCACAGGCAATTACATTATTGACGGAAGTAGCTGATTACTGCTATGATAATAAAATAGTAAATGAAGGCTGCGGGGGCTGTGGAGGCTGCTGCGGTTCTCAGAAGTAATATGACTGTATGTCTTCAGAAAATCTTCGTAAAAAGCGAGTATAAAAGCGGGTGAAAAAAGATTCTGAGAGTACATTACAGGATAAAAGGGATAACATAAATAAACATGCATATAAAATGCGCAGAAATGAGGAGACATTATGAAAATCTTTAATACGCTCACAAGAAGAAAAGAAGAATTTGTCCCATTAACACCAGGACAGGTAAAAATGTATGTGTGCGGACCTACTGTTTATAATCTGATCCACATTGGAAATGCGAGACCAATGATCGTATTTGATACAGTACGCCGCTATTTTGAGTACAAGGGATACGATGTACAGTATGTATCCAACTTTACCGATGTAGATGACAAGATCATCAAGAAGGCAAATGAAGAAGGCGTAGATGCAGAAGTCATTTCCAAACGCTATATTGAAGAATGCAAAAAGGATATGGCAGCATTAAATGTGAAGCCTGCAACTGTAAATCCACAGGCGACTCAGGAGATCCAGGGCATGCTTACCATGATCCAGACGCTGATCGACAAGGGCCATGCTTATGTTGCAGATGATGGAACTGTATATTTTAAAGTTAAGTCTTTTAAAGAATATGGCAAACTGTCTCACAAGAACTTAGACGAACTTCAGTCCGGTTTCCGTGAATTAAAGGTAAGCGGTGAAGAAGTTAAGGAAGATCCAAACGACTTCGTACTGTGGAAGCCTAAAAAAGAAGGCGAGCCTTACTGGGAGTCTCCATGGTGCCAGGGACGTCCAGGCTGGCATATTGAGTGTTCAGTTATGGCAAAGCATTATCTGGGTGATCAGATCGATATTCATGCAGGCGGTGAAGACCTGATCTTCCCACACCATGAAAATGAGATCGCACAGAGTGAGTGTGCAAATGACAAGACCTTTGCAAATTACTGGATGCATAATGGTTTCTTAAATATTGACAATAAGAAGATGTCCAAATCTCTTGGAAACTTCTTTACTGTCCGTGATATTGCTGAGAAATATGATCTGCAGGTACTGCGTTTCTTCATGCTGAGCGCACACTACAGAAGCCCGATCAACTTCAGTGCAGAGCTGATGGAAGCTTCCAAGAACGGCTTGGAGCGTATCCTTACAGCAGTAGATCGCTTAAAAGAGCTGGATGCAAAGGCAGAAGGCAATGCGGAGACCTGCGCAGAACAGGAAAAGATGGTGGAAGTACAGAAGCTGCGTGAAAAATTTGAAGCAGCTATGGAAGATGACTTTAATACTGCAGATGCAGTTTCTGCTATTTTTGAGCTGGTAAAACTGGCTAACTCCACAGCAGATGCTTCCAGCACAAAATCCTACGTTTCCTGCTTGTTAAAGACCATCTGCCAGTTATGCGATGTTTTGGGTATTATCACAGAGAGAAAGACAGAAGTTCTTGACAGCGAGATTGAGGAAATGATCGCAGCAAGACAGCAGGCAAGAAAAGACAGAAACTTTGCTCTTGCAGATGAGATCAGAGGAAAACTTCTGGATATGGGTATTGTTCTGGAAGATACCAGAGAGGGCGTAAAGTGGAAGAGAGCATAACTTTAAAGGACTTTCTGGGATTTTATAAAAAAACAATGGGAATGGGTCCTGTAGATGCAGGAACCTATTCCCCTCTGGTGCTGGCATACATCGGAGATGCGGTCTATGAAGTGATGATCCGCGCCAAAGTAGTCAACAAAGGCAGTATCCAGGTCAATAAGCTCCATAAAAAAAGCGCAGAACTGGTTAAAGCCGGTACACAGGCTGCAATGATCCGTCTCCTGGAAGAAGAGCTGACTGCACAGGAACATGCTGTTTATAAAAGAGGACGCAATGCCAAGTCTGTTACTATGGCAAAACATGCCACCATGGCAGATTACCGCACAGCAACCGGGTTTGAGGCACTGGTAGGCTGGCTGTTCCTTGAAGAACGTTTTGAACGTCTGACAGAACTTGTAAGCATGGGCCTTGAAAAGATCGGTGCAATGGAAGATAAAACACCAGCACCAAAGGAGAAAAGATAAGTAACTAAAAATACAATTAAATGTGAACAAATAGGTTCAAATATACTCAAAATCCAGAGTATTCGTTTGTGCTAACGTCAAAGCAGTCGGAAACGTCGAGAAGTAACCAGTG
>UQTA01000113.1 GCA_900543885.1 uncultured Clostridium sp. | reverse complement strand
CAGAAATAATAAAAGTAGCTGTATAACCGAAAGGCAAGCAGTAGTGGTGTCATGGACGCACCCTGAAAAAAGGCGGTATCCCGCCAGATTTCAGATGCTCTGGTAACTTAGTTACCGAGTAGTTCACCATGAGATCAGGAGGTATCGATCATGAAAAAAACATTAGTTGCCTATTTCAGCGCAAGCGGAACAACAAGAAGAATAGCTCAGATGATCGCGGAGGCTGGAGCGTGCGATCTGTATGAAATCACACCAAAGGAATTATACACAAATGACGATTTAAACTGGATGAATAAAAAATCCAGAAGCAGCGTGGAAATGAGCGATAAGAAGATCCGTCCGGAGATAACAGATACAGATGCTCATATTGAAGAATATGATACCATTATCCTGGGATTCCCGATCTGGTGGTATGTGGCACCTACTATTGTAAATACATTTCTGGAAAAATACGATTTTTCCGGTAAGAAGATCGTGCTGTTTGCAACTTCCGGCGGAAGCGGCTTTGGCAATACAGTAAAGGAATTAAAGCCATCTGCACCGGGAGCTGAGATTGTAGAAGGAAAGCTTCTTAACAGAGCAAACAAGCAGGAAATTGAAAAGTGGGTAAAGTCTTTATAAATCTATGATTGGCTAAAAAAGGAGAAATGCTTTATGAAGAAGGTAGTTCAGACAGCAGGGAGAAATTTTTGCACAGATCTGTAAGGCTTATAAAGAGAAATATCCAATGGTCCGTTTTGCTATACATACGGGAACTGCTGATGCGATCTATGAAATGATGAACCGGGGACTGGTAGATATTGGACTGTTTCTGGAACCGGTGAATACGGAAGGTCTGGATTATATCCGGATACAGAGAAGTGATCACTGGGTGGTAGCAATGAAGCCGGATGATCCATTGGCAGAAAAAGAATACATTACAAAAGAGGATCTTATAGGGCTTCCATTGATTCTTCCAGAGAGGCTGACCGTTCAAAGTGAGATCGCCAACTGGTTTGGAAAAGATTTTGACCGGTTGAATGTTGCATTTACAAGCAACCTGGGCACGAATGCAGGGATTATGGCCTTATATGGCCTGGGATATCCGATATCTGTGGAAGGGGCGGAAAGATACTGGAAAAAGGATCTTTTGATCCAGAAGAAACTATATCCAGAGATCCGGACAAGTACGGTGATCGCCTGGAGAAGAAATATTCCCTATTCAACTGCAGTAAAAAAGTTGATCGAGGAGATTAATGGTTTTAAGGATAAGTGATATGCGTAAAGGGATTGGATCTGTATACTCTTGTAGTTGCAATTAGATTCGGGTATAATAATACAGAAAAAGGAATTTTGCTGGGAGAAATATGCATGGGGAGTTATCTAAATCCTGGAACAAAAGGGTTTCAGGAGAGCTTGAATTCAAAGATATATATAGATAAAACCGGTTTGATTGAAAAACCAATGCGGTTCTTAATACACGGCAGAAATTCCTCTGTGTTAGCCGCCCACGCCGTTTTTGAAAGTCAATGGCTGCAGATATGTTGGCAGCTGGAATTGTAAAAGCCCATGAAGAATTTCAATCGTTCGTGATTGCCTGCTGGCAAAGGGGTTGCAGATATACGTGTGTAATAGAAGTTATACAAAAACAGTAAATAACAGATGCTGAGTGTGCCTGACTGAAAATTATGGAGGAAATATTATGAATGAGATCATGAATGTTATGAAAGAACGCCGCAGTATCCGCAAGTTTAAGCCGGATATGCCGTCAAAGGAAGACTTAAACCAGATCATAGAAGCTGGTTTATATGCAGCAAATGGAATGGGACAGCAGGCAACGATCACCATTGCTGTTACCAACAAAGAACTTAGGGCTAGATTGTCAGAACTAAACCGTAAGATCGGCGGCTGGCAGGAAGGATTTGATCCTTTTTATGGCGCTCCGGCGATCTTTGTTGTGCTGGCGGACAAGAGCAGGCCAACTCATGTGTATGATGGAAGCCTTGTTATGGGAAATATGATGCTGGCAGCTCAGGCTTTAAATCTGGGAAGCATCTGGATCCACAGGGCGAAAGAGGAGTTTGAACTTCCAGAATATAAGCAGTTATTAAAGGAACTGGGAGTGGAAGGCGAATGGGAAGGTATTGGCCATTGTGCGGTTGGTTATGCGGACGGCGAACTTCCGAAAGCAGCGCCTAGAAAAGATAAAAGAGTATTCTGGATAGAATAGTGGTCCCATAATTTTTATGACTGCGAAATATGTGAGGCACAGAAAATGCAGATAATAGGGATCGACATTGGAACAACGACTATAAGCGGCGTTGTTTTAGATTATAAAAAGGGAAAAACTGCAAAATTGCTAGAAGCAAAAACCATAGAAAATGGCTGTTTTATTCCTGCTGCCAATGAATGGGAGAAGATCCAGGATGCTGATAGGATCGTAAGGAAGGCTGGAGGATTGCTGGACTATTTCCTGAACAAATACCACCGGATACAAAGGATCGGACTTACCGGTCAGATGCATGGGATTGTATACATAGATCGGGCTGGAAAATGTGTCAGTCCTTTGTATACATGGCAGGATGGCAGAGGCGGCCTTTGGGAAAAGGGACAGCAGTCTCTGGTAGCTGAAATCTGGGAGAACTGTAAAATGGACACGGCTTCCGGCTATGGTCTGGTTACCCATATTTATAATATGAGACATGGTCTGGTTTCGAAAAATGCAGTAAGTTTCTGTACGATCATGGATTATTTCGGAATGTACCTGACCAGTCGGAAAAGGCCGTTAGTGCATGTAAGCAATGCCGCCGGATTCAGCTTTTTTGACGGCCGGAACATGCAGTTTGACATCGAAAAATTAAAGAAAATGGGAGTGCAGGAGAGCTGGCTTCCAGATGTATGTACGGAAATAGAAAAATTAGGTACATACAGAAACTGCATCGTGACAACAGCCATGGGAGATAATCAGGCCAGTTTCCTTGGAGCAGCTGGAAATGAAGAAAATACTTTGTTAGTGAATGTAGGAACCGGAGGTCAGATTTCTATCCTTTTAGACCAGTATTTTGCAGAAAACGGGATTGAAGCAAGACCATTTCTGGGTGGAAAATATCTGCTGGCAGGCTCTTCTTTATGTGGTGGTAAGGCATATGCGCTGTTGGAAAACTTTTTTAGCAGCATTGTAGAAGCAGCTACAGGAGAAAAAATCTTACTTTATAAAGTGATGGAGCAGTTTGCCAGCGCAGGAAAAGAACAGGATCTTACAACACAGGAAGACAGAAAACTTAAGATAAAAACCACCTTTGACGGCACAAGAACAGACCCTAAAAGCAGTGGAAGTATTGAACAGTTAAATACAGAGAATTTTACTCCGGAAGCTTTTACTTATGGAGTCTTAAAAGGAATGTGTACGGAACTGTATCAAATGTATCGGACCATCGAAGCCGGAACCGGTATTCAGGTTAAGAAAATGATCGGTTCCGGCAACGGCGTGAGGAAAAATCCCATATTTTGTGAAATGATCGGGGAAATGTTTCAAAGCAATGTGACATTATCGGAATATGAAGAAGAGGCTGCTGCGGGAGCAGCCCTGAGCAGTCTATTTTATGCAGAGTCTGCGGATCATTGACATAAGCTGTTTTCGGTCATGCCGGCTACGATAATGGCAATACCAATAAGCCCGACGGCAGAAGGCAGAGGATCTTTTAAGAACAGGATACCTCCTAAAAGAGTAAAGATCACTTCTCCAGACTGAGTGGCTTCGATCACTGCCAGCCACTTATGGTTGTGTTTTACCATATCAGTGGCTTTAAAAAACAGGACAGTAGCAGCGGTTCCGGAGAAAAGTGCTACAAAGAAGGATTGGATCATCTGGTCCTTTCCGGGCAGGCCGTGAGTGATAGAAGCCCAGAGTGAAAGAAGGATCCACACAGGAAGACTGCATAAAGTCATGGCGTAGACCCGTTCCAGTGTGGAAATATCACCGGACACCAGGCTCATGACTTTCCGGTTTCCTAGTGGATATGAAAAAGCTGCAATGAGAATGGGGATCAGTGTTAAGGCCATTGTTTCCAGCTTCATTTGCCGCATATTGGGAACCTGAAGGAGAAAAACACCAGCTAGGATCAGACAGGACCAGGAAAGATTTTTTACTGGTATTGGCTTACCCCATAAAGGTGTTAATAAAATACCGGCTACAATGGTCAGCTGCCATGTAGCAGCCGCCAGCCAGGATTCACCGAAGGTTGAACCAAAGGGTAAAGGCGCATAAAACAGTACAAAACCAATACTGCTCCAGAGAAACCATTCTCCAGGAGCTTTTTTGATCTCATTTAAGGCATGAGAAAGGGGCTGCGTCTGCTGTTTCTTTCCTGAAAGAGCCAGTACCAACGCAAGGATAGGAAAGGTAAAAAGATAACGCAGGCAGGAGGACCATAACCAGTAGCCTCCTGCAAGGTGCATACTGCGGTTTAACAACATACTGCAAGAATTCTCCCATCCTCTACAGGTGGTGAGATGAATTGCCCGCTTTTGTTTTTGTAAATTATGCAATAACTGGCATGTTGGAATATTGCACATTTCTGTGCTGCTGAACAAATAAGAACAAATGTTCTGTAAAACATAGACAAACAGATGTTTGCATGGTATAATATGATCAGTCGATAATAAAAGGAAGGCTGATAGCTATGAGAAAATTAGATAGTAATGCGCATTCAGTATTTTTGTTGTATTATCATTTGATT
>UQTA01000112.1 GCA_900543885.1 uncultured Clostridium sp. | reverse complement strand
TCGAGGCAATGAAGGATGTAGACCTGCCGTTTAAGACCATCGAAGAACTGCGTGACATCGCATACTCCATTGTAGGCGAGCCGGAAAAGGTTCAGTTTGGAGACAGAGTAGTAGGTATCATCGAAGCCCGTGATGGCACGATCATGGACGTAGTACGCCAGATCAAACCATATGAGTTTTCTGATGAAAAATAAAAACTAAATACAAGGCTGCGCAGCAGACGAAAGCCCCCTGAAGATTAAAAGAAGTTACTGTAATGGGCAGGCACTTTTGAAACCGAAAAGTGTTGTACAATAACAGCGAGAAGAATCTTCAGGGGGCTTATTGTATGCAGCAGTTGACAAAAGAGCTTCTTTGCCAGTAAACTTGTGTGTAAATGATACAGAGTTTCAAGTTAAAAAAGATTTTGAAAATTCCGTTGCTGGTCATGCAATGCATGAACAGTAACAGAAAAAGGAGCAAAACGTGGAAGTAAAACAGAAATGCACTGCAGAACTGGCAAAAAAGCTGATCCGGCAAGGTTGTCTTGAAAAAGAAGAATATATAGAGCTGCTGTCCTGTTATCAGGAGCAGGAAACGGCGGATATTTTAAAAGAAGAGGCAGGAAAGCTGCGCAGTAAGTATTACGGGAATAAGGTATATATGCGTGGTTTGATCGAATTTACCAATTTCTGTAAAAATAATTGCTATTATTGTGGGATACGTCGGGATAATAAAAATGCCAGCCGCTATCGTTTGACAGAGGAAGAGATATTAGAGTGCTGTAAAAACGGATATGAACTGGGCTTTCGCACTTTTGTCCTTCAGGGAGGAGAAGATCCTTATTTTACCGATGAAAAAATTGTTGAGATCGTGAAAAAAATAAGAGCAGAATATCCAGACTGCGCGATCACCCTTTCTATTGGTGAAAAAACAAAAGAAAGCTATGCTCGTTTTAAAGAAGCAGGAGCAGACCGGTATCTGCTGCGCCATGAAACAGCGGATGAAGCTCATTATGGATATCTCCACCCGGAGCAAATGAGCCTTTCTCACAGAATGCAGTGTTTACGGGATCTGAAAGAACTGGGATATCAGACCGGTGCTGGTTTCATGGTAGGTGCTCCTGGTCAGACCATGGAATGTCTGGCAGAGGATCTGATCTTTTTAAAAGAATTGGAGCCGGAAATGGTGGGAATCGGTCCTTTTATCCCTCATCATGATACGAAATTTGCAGAGGAACCGGCAGGAAGCGTGGAAATGACGCTGTTTCTATTATCCATTCTGCGCATTATCCTTCCAAAATGCCTGCTTCCGGCTACCACAGCTCTTGGAACTGCCGATCCAAAAGGAAGAGAGAAAGGTTTATTGGCAGGTGCCAATGTAGTGATGCCAAACCTTTCTCCCGTAAAAGACCGAAAAAAATATGAACTTTATGATAATAAGATCTGCACCGGTGATGAAGCTGCTGAGTGCAGAGTCTGCCTTAAGAACCGTGTGAAGTCTGTAGGCTTTGAACTGGTGGAGGACAGAGGGGATGTGGCCCGGTAAATTCAAAATACACTCCCTGCCAATGCGCTGATTGTGTAAAGCAATAAACAATTGGTGGGGCTTGTTGAATCATGCCGTGTGCCAGGATCAGACGCGTTCCATTAAAATATCTACAACTCCGCCGCAGACCATACCATCGTCTTCTGCGTCCTGTCCTGTAAGATCACCGTGATAGAGGAGTGGAGCTGTATCCCCGTCATGGATCATTTCCAGGGCGCGGCGTACTACAGCTGCTTCCATACAGCCGCCGCCGATGGTGCCGATGATGGTTCCGTCCTGAAGGACTAACATTTTGGTGCCAACGTTTCTTGGAGCTGAGCCGTGGCGGGCGACAATGGTAGTCAGGATTGCCGGAAGCCGCTCAGGAGAATGGCTGTTTAAGAAGTGAGATACTTCTGTGGGGAATCCGCAGCTTCTAAGTTTCTGGTTCTTAACCTGGATAATCTCTGCCATAATAGCAACGCCGATTTCTTCCGGGGTTTCCGCACCAATATTTAAACCGATAGGTGTATAAACCTGGTTTAAAACCTCTGGATCAGTACCGTTTTCAATCAGAACTTCTTTTACTTTTGCCACACGTTTGCGGCTGCCGATCATACCGATATAAGCATGTGGCATTTTTGCGATTCGTTCCAGACAAACCTGATCGAAGCGGTGACCTCTGGTAAGAATCACAAAATAAGTATCTTTGGATCCTTCAATCTGGTCAAGTCCATTTTCAAAGGAATCGCAGATCACCTGATGGGCACCGGCTCTTCTTGCGTTGTTTGCGTACAGAGGACGGTCTTCTAAAACGGTTACTGTAAATTCCATCATGACGCCAAGCTGGATCACAGGCATGGAAACGTGACCGCCGCCGCAGATCACCAGACGTTTTTCACCGCCTAAGCAGTCACAGAACAGCTTCTTTCCGGCGGCTTCTGCCTGTCCGCTGTCGTGGAGCTTGCTGATTTCTTCCTGATTCTGTGAAAAAAATCCCTTTTCTGTGCTTTCCCATACAAGATTTCCATCTGAAAAGAAGGCCTTTTCCCCGAAACCTTCTGGATCCAGTATGGTATAAAGGATATTCTGTCGGTTAGGGCTGACACTTGCGATCGCTTCGTATACATTTTTAAATTCTGTTGTTTCTGACATTTTAACCCCCTGTATTCATAAAATTTCGTTATTTTAAATTCTTAATAACGATTTGTAAATATTATTTATAAGTATATCATTTCCTGTTAACATGAGCAAGCAGCATTGCTGAAAAATGATTAGATGTAGTTACAGTTCAGCCTTGCGAAGATTTAGGGTCAAAAGTACGTTGAAAACTTGTTTTCATAAGTACTTTTGGCGCTAAATCTTCATAAGGCAGACGCCCAAAGCTTCTTGTCCGCTGCAAGCGGGCAAGAAGATGCAAGGCTGAACTGTAACTAGATGCATGCCAAAAAAAAGATAGAAAAAAATCGAAAAAGACTAAAAATGTAAGCATTTACAAAATTTATGTAAGTATTTACAATTTTATGGTTGAAAAGTAGAAAAAGTGTGGTATACTGCAATTCAGAGGGGACATTCCGGGAGTTTCGGAAGATAGTTCCGGTGTGAAGATTCCGGAAGAGTCCAGAAACGCGAAACGTGAAATATGGCAGGGAATGATCCGCATAGGAAAGGAGAATATTAAATTATGGCACTTCTGAATTATGATGTATTAAAGAAATCCGGTTACGATGGTTACATTCTGGAGGATGCTCCGGTAAAAGTTTTACAGTTTGGTGAAGGTAACTTCCTTCGCGCATTCGTAGATTACTGGTTTGATCTGGCAAATGAGAAGGCTGGATGGAACGGCAAGTGCTGCCTGGTACAGCCAATCGCCCCAGGTCTTTCAAAGATGATCAATGAGCAGGAAGGTCTGTATACTCTGTACCTGCGCGGAAGCGAAAACGGTCAGAAGGTAGATGACAAGCGTGTGATCTCCAGCGTTGCTAACTGCTTAAATCCATATGAGAAGGCTGATTATGACAAGATGATGGAAGTTGCTGCAAGCGATGACTTACAGATCATCGTTTCCAATACAACTGAGGCTGGTATCCAGTATGATCCATCCTGCAAGAAGGATGACTGCCCACCATCCAGCTTCCCAGGAAAGCTGACTCAGGTTCTGCATCATCGTTTTCAGGCTGGTAAGCCAGGGGTCATCATGCTGGCATGTGAGCTGATCGACAACAACGGTAAAGAGCTGTTAAAGTGCGTAAACCAGTACATTGATCAGTGGGAGCTGGGCGCTGACTTTAAGAAATATGTAAATGAGGATTGCACCTTCTGCGGTTCCTTAGTAGACCGTATCGTTCCAGGACGTATCCGTGACGCAGAAGAAGTTAAGGCTCTGGATGCAAAGAATGGCTACGAAGATCCTCTGACCGACGTTGGTGAAGTATTTGGCGTCTGGGTAATCGAAGGTGATGAGAAGTTAAATGACGTACTGCCATTTAAGAAGGCTGGTCTGTTAGATAAGGTATTTGTTACCCCGGATATGAGCCCATATAAGAAGAGAAAAGTTCGTATCTTAAACGGCGCTCATACAGGTTTCGTTCTGGGTGCTTACCTGGCTGGCGAGAACATTGTACGTGACTGCATGAACGATGAAACCATCAAGGGCTTCATGAACAAGATGCTGTATGATGAGGTTATCCCAACTCTGCCACTGGATAAGAATGACCTGTTAAACTTCGCAGCAGCTGTATCTGACCGTTTCAACAACCCATTTGTAAACCATGAACTGATGAGCATTTCCTTAAACTCTACTTCTAAGTGGAAAGCAAGAAATATGCCTTCCTTCCTGGAATACATTAAGGAAAAAGGTGTTCTGCCAGAGTGCCTGACCATGTCACTGGCTGCATACATCGCATTCTACAGCAATGATATCCAGGCTCTTACAGATGCAGGTCTGGTTTGCAAGCGTCCAGCTGGCAACGAGTACACTGTAAGTGATGATCGTTGGGTACTGGAATTCTACAACGATCACAAGGCTGATTCTGCAGAAGAACTGGTACATGCAGTTCTGACCAATGAGAAGATGTGGGATCAGGATCTGACTAAGATCGAAGGTCTGGAAGCTAAGGTTGTAGAAGACCTGAAGCTGATCCGTGAAAAAGGTGCTAAGGCTGCATATGCTAGCTGCCTGTAATATGAATATGAAAAGGATACAAAATACCTTTTGACTACAATATTCAAAGAGTAAACTCACGAATCCCGTGCATTCGCGCTCTACTGCCTGCTTACGCAGGCGGAACCTTTGTTAATGGTCCAAGAAAAACAAATAAGTAACAGAAAGGGGCTGTCGCACTAGCAAATATTTTTTGCTGGGCGGCAGCCCTGCTTTATGCCCAAATGGGGGCGAAATCGGTTGTGTTTTCGCCCCCATCCCTTATAAACACAGTTCATTCCCAGACATCCC
>UQTA01000111.1 GCA_900543885.1 uncultured Clostridium sp. | reverse complement strand
AGGTTATTGAATGTGTCTGCGGAGAGCTGGCGTAAAGCTGTGATGATATGCTGACACTGTCGAGATACCTGCGCCAGAAAATAAAAGATCATTACAGCCTTACAGCTTGGCAGGTAGCAGGAGAGCGTATTTCTGGCATTGACGGCACCAGAAAAGACCTGTTTCGTGTAGAGGACGGCAATGTGATCGAAAGCGTATGGATGCAGTATCACAAGGGAAATTCGGTATGTATTTCTTCCCAGGTAGGCTGCCGTATGGGCTGCCGCTTCTGCGCCTCTACACTGGATGGAATGGAGCGCAATCTGCGGCCTTCAGAGATGCTTGACCAGATCTACCGTATTCAGACGATTACCGGAGAACGTGTTTCCAATATCGTGATTATGGGCTCGGGAGAACCAATGGATAATTATGATAATGTAGTCCGTTTTATCCGTCTGATCTCCAGTGAGAAAGGGTTAAATATCAGTCAGAGAAATCTGACTGTTTCCACCTGCGGCATTGTGCCGGGGATCAGAAAATTTGCAGAAGAAGGTCTCCAGGTGACGTTGGCGCTGTCTTTGCATGCACCAAATGATGAAGTGCGAAAGACACTGATGCCTATTGCAAACAGCTTTAAGTTAAAAGATGTATTGGAAGCCTGCCATTATTATTTTGAAAAAACAGGCAGACGACTTACTTTTGAATACAGCCTTGTAAAAGGAGTCAATGATAACTTAGATGAGGCGAAAGCCCTTACAGAGCTGATCAAAGACCAGCATGGCCATGTGAATCTGATCCCGGTCAATCCTATCAAAGAGCGGGATTATGTACAGTCAGACAGAAAGGCCATTGAACAGTTTAAAAATTATCTGGAGCGGCATGGCATCAATGCAACGGTGCGCCGGGAAATGGGCCGTGATATTGGCGGTGCCTGCGGCCAGTTAAGAAAGAGCTATCTGGAGGAAGGGGAGATCTGATATGGAAGCATACGCACTGACAGACACAGGAAGAGTCCGTTCCATGAATCAGGATTATATCTATGCGTCTCCTGAAAAAGTAGGCTCTCTGCCGGATCTTTTTCTGGTAGCAGATGGAATGGGCGGCCATAAAGCGGGAGATTATGCTTCCCGTTTTATGGTGGAAAATCTGGTGGTGTATTTAAATCATCGTCAGGATGGCCCTTGTGTTACCCAGTTAAAGGATGGGATAAAAACGGTGAATAAAGCCCTCTATGAAATGTCTTTAGAAAGAGAAGAATTTCAGGGTATGGGCTGTACGTTAGTAGCTGCTGTGATCGAAGACGGTGTCCTTTATGCTGCGAATATAGGAGACAGCCGTCTGTATCTGATCCATGACGGGGTTATTCGTCAGATCACCAGGGACCACTCTTATGTAGAAGAAATGGTGGCTATGGGGATGATGAAACGGGGAAGCGCTGATTACAACCGGAAAAAGAACATTATTACCAAAGCAGCAGGGATCCAGGCGGATATAGAACCGGATTTCTTTGAGGAAGAATTAGGACCGGAAGATTATATTTTGCTGTGCTCAGACGGATTGAGCAATATGGTAGATAATGATACAATGTGTTCGATCATCCTTTCAGAGGGCACTTTAAAGGAAAAGGCAGAACGTCTGATCGCAGAAGCCAATGAACGGGGAGGAACAGACAACATTGCGGCTGTGCTTGTGAAACCTCAGGAAGGAGGGATGGGCTCATGTTAAATCCGGGAACTTATCTTCAGGATCGTTATGAGATACTGGGCCGGATCGGCTCCGGTGGCATGTCTGTAGTCTATAAGGCAAAATGCCATACTTTAAACCGTCTGGTGGCGATCAAAGTATTAAAAGAAGAATTTGCGTCGGATGAAAATTTTGTCAGCAAATTTAAAATGGAAGCCCAGGCAGCAGCCAGACTCTCCCATCCTAATATAGTCAATGTTTATGATGTTGTAGATGAGGGAGACCTTCATTATATCGTTATGGAACTGATCGAAGGTATTACCTTAAAGAGCTACATTGAAAAGAAAGGTTTTCTGGAAAATAAGGAAGCCATTGGCATTGCTATTCAGGTGGCACAGGGAATCGCAGCTGCCCATGAGCAGCATATCATCCACCGTGATATTAAACCTCAGAATATGATCATTTCCAAAGACGGAAATGTAAAGGTAGCTGATTTTGGCATTGCCAGAGCGGTATCCAGCCAGACCATGAATGCTACGGCAGTAGGCTCTGTGCATTATATTTCACCGGAACAGGCCAGAGGGGGATATTGCGATGAACGCAGTGATATTTATTCCTTTGGTATTACCATGTATGAAATGGTTACTGGCAGAGTCCCTTTTGAAGGAGATAATACAGTAGCGGTGGCTCTGGCCCATTTAGAGACACCTATCACGCCGCCTTCCCAGCTAAATCCGGCGGTAAGCAGCGGTCTGGAGCAGATCATTTTAAAATGTACTCAGAAAAAGACAGACAGACGTTATTCTTCCATTGGAGATGTGATCACAGACCTTCGTCATGTGATGGTAGATCCGGATTATGATATTTATGCAGCAGTACCTCAGGATGATGAAGAAAATGATCCTTATGTGACAAGACCTATTTCCAGAGAAGCACTGTCTCAGATCCAGGAACGCAGAAGAGTGCGTATGGAAGATACGGCAGTAAAAAATCAGGAAAATGAGCCATCAGTGCCGATTAAAACGATGGAAGAAGATCAAAAAGAGGATGGCTATGAGGACGAAGAAAAACCGCTTCAGGTTTCAGCTCATAAAAAGCATAATGGCAGAAGAAAGGAAAAAGATGTAAGTACCCAATTTGAACGTATTATCATGGTCATGGGTATTGTAGCAGCTGTTTTAGTGGCTGTGGTAGTTATTTTCGTATTTTCCAGGCTGACCGGTCTGTTCTGGCCAAAAAGCGGGCAAGATAATAAGAAAGAAACAGAAGTGGTCACCAGTGAAGCGGCGACAGAAACGATCACAGTTTCCCTGGCAGATGATCAGACCTATATGCCTAATGTACTGGGGCTTCCAAAGGATATGGCAGAGGCCAAGCTGAAGGAATATAACCTGGTGATGAGCATAGAAACAGAAGATTATTCGGATAACTACAAAAAAGATCAGGTTATGCGTCAGGATGTGGCGGAAGGCGAAGTAGTAGAAAAGTGGAGTGCTGTTGGTGTGACCATTAGTAAGGGAAGTGACAAAGTGGACCTTTCCTCTTTAGGTCTGGAGCAGCTTTCGGGAGAAGATGCTGGTAAGCTTTTAAGAGACAACGGTCTGGCAGTAACTTTAAAAGAAGAAGCAAATGACAATATTGAAACTGGCAAAGTGATCCGTTACAGTCCTGGACAGGCGAAAGTAGGAGATACGGTTGAACTGGTGGTAAGTACCGGACCAAAGACAGCACAGGGACAGGTTCCAAGGCTGCTGGGGAAGGATGAAGTTACGGCCGATGCCCTTTTAAAAGCAGCCGGATTAAAGACAGGTACAGTGACTTATGATTATGATGCCGGAAAGCCGGAAGGCACTGTTTTAACCCAGTCTGTGCTTCCGGGCACTGTTTTAGAGCCGTCTTCTTCTGTTGATTATGTGATCAATCAGATGGAGAATGAGAAGAGTGCACAGGCGCAGTCAGATGATGAGTCTTACTATATCGGTTCCATTGATACTACCTGTTCTTTAAGTAATTATATTGGACCGGCATCTCAGACAAGCAGTGTGAAGATCTCAATCCGCCTGAAACAGAAGGATGCAAGTGGAGCAGATGTTTACACGCCTCTGATCAGCCCAAGACTGGTAGTAGGCTCCCAGGATATCCCGGTTGTATTTCCAAGGATCCATGGGGCATATGGAGTAGAAAATGGTACAGTGGAAGTGGTAGACGTAGAGAAGGATACAGTGATTGCCTCTTATCCGGTCTCTTTCTTCCCGGTAGGGTAATTAAATGAAGAAATTTCCTGCGTGGATCGGGAATATCATTTGACGATAGGAGTTATGAGGCGAAAGAAAAATGACAGGAAAGATAATCAAAGGAATCGCAGGATTTTATTACGTAAATAACGGTGAAAACAAAGTATACCAGTGTAAAGCGAAGGGAATCTTCAGAAACCGTAAGATCAAGCCTTTAGTAGGTGATGATGTTGAATTTACCGTGTTGGATGAAGAAACAATGGAAGGCAATATTGATGAAATCCTTCCAAGAAAAAATGAGCTGATCCGTCCGGCAGCAGCCAATGTGGATCAGGCTCTGGTACTTTTTGCACTGACGCATCCGGCACCGAATCTGAATCTTTTAGACCGCTTTTTAGTGATGATGTCCATGGAAAATATTCCAGTGACTTTGTGCTTTAATAAGCAGGACCTGGGAGATGAGGCTTTAATGGAGCAATACAGAACGATTTATGAACCAGCTGGTTATCCGGTGTATTTTATCAGTGCCAGAGAAGAAACCGGTATTGAACAGGTAAGAAGTCTCCTCAGGGGAAAGACTACGGTTTTAGCAGGTCCTTCTGGTGTGGGAAAATCATCTCTCACCAATCGCATTCAGCCGGAAGCGGAGATGGAAACAGGAGATATCAGCCGCAAGATTGAGCGAGGGAAACATACCACCCGCCATTCCCAGCTGTTTTTCGTAGAAAAAGATACCTATATGATGGATACACCTGGTTTTAGTTCCATGTTTACACCCGATATAGAGGCAAATGAGCTAAAGGATTATTTCCCGGAATTTGCCCTATATGAAGATGACTGCAAGTTTTTGGGCTGTGTCCATATGGGAGAAAAAGTGTGCGGAGTAAAAGGCGCAGTGGCAGAAGGAAAGATCAGTAAAAGCCGCTACGATAATTACCGCCTGATGTATGAAGAATTAAAGCAGAAAAGGAGATATTAGTGTGAAAGAAAGTAGAGGACAGCCATAAATGGGCGCACTCAAATAAGCTGTCAAAGGCAGGCAACTTTTTGAGGTATTATAGAGTTAGTAAATCAATTCAAGAAGCTAATGACTCATCAGG
>UQTA01000110.1 GCA_900543885.1 uncultured Clostridium sp. | reverse complement strand
GCACCTGCCTTTGCAGCTGATTTTCCGCCAGCCGCACCCGAATTTCATCAACGTACGCACCGCGTACGCCTCAGAAATTTGGGCACAACTGACAAAAAATCATCTTGCAAAATCAGGCACAAAAAGACTCCGAGAGAACATTTATAGGTGTGCTTTCGTCAACATCATAAAAACGGACATCTGCCGCGCAGATGGAGCTGCAAAATGTCATTTACTCCCAATATTATAACCATAAACTGCCAGAATAACAAGTCTACCCCTCATCCGGAAAATGAGAAACAAAAATGCGCTGAAAATTAATGGAATTTATGAGAGAAAATAGGCAGAATGGCAGAAACGAAAAAAAGACTTGCTATTTTGGATAAAATTGAGTACAATGTAGGCAGTTGATTAATATTTAACAAATAATATTTTTTTAACAATCTAGGAGGAATTGAATCATGGCAGTAAAAGTTGCAATTAATGGTTTCGGACGTATTGGACGTCTGGCTTTCCGTCAGATGTTCGGAGCAGAGGGTTACGAGGTAGTAGCAATCAATGACTTAACCGATCCTAAGATGTTAGCACATCTGTTAAAGTATGATACAGCACAGGGTGGATATGCTGGACACATTGGTGAAGGCAAGCACACTGTAGAGGCTGGAGAAGATTCCATCACAGTTGACGGCAAGAAGATCACTATCTACAAAGAGCCAAAGGCTGCTGACCTTCCATGGGGCGAGCTTGGCGTAGATGTAGTATTAGAGTGCACTGGCTTCTATACTTCTAAGGAAAAAGCACAGGCTCATATTGATGCAGGCGCTAAGAAGGTTGTTATTTCCGCACCAGCTGGAAACGACTTAAAGACCATCGTTTACTCTGTAAATGAGAAGACTCTGACAGCAGAAGATACCATCATCTCCGCTGCATCCTGCACCACCAACTGCTTAGCACCTATGGCTAAGGCATTAAATGACTATGCTCCGATCCAGAGCGGTATCATGAGCACCATCCATGCTTATACCGGCGACCAGATGATCCTTGACGGACCACACAGAAAGGGCGACTTAAGAAGAGCACGCGCAGGCGCAGCTAACATCGTTCCTAACTCTACTGGTGCAGCTAAGGCAATCGGCCTGGTTATCCCAGAGCTGAACGGCAAGCTGATCGGTTCCGCACAGCGTGTACCTGTACCAACCGGTTCTACCACCATCTTAACAGCTGTTGTTAAGAAGGCAGACGTAACCAAGGAAGAGATCAACGCTGCTATGAAGGCTGCTGCATCTGAGTCCTTCGGATACAACGAAGATCCGATCGTATCTTCTGATGTTATCGGTATGAGATTTGGTTCTCTGTTCGATGCAACTCAGACTATGGTTTCCCATATCGCTGATGATCTGTATGAAGTACAGGTTGTTTCATGGTATGACAACGAGAATTCTTACACCAGCCAGATGGTAAGAACTATCAAGTACTTCGCTGAGTTAGCATAATTCAGATTTTAAAGACTCATAAGGGGTCCGGTCTTTAGGACCGGGCCCTTTTTGGCGGAATAAATTTATATATTTGCCAGTTTACTGAAAGGAGATATCCACCATGTTAAACAAGAAATCAATTGATGATATCAATGTAAAAGGAAGAAGAGTTTTAGTTCGCTGTGACTTCAACGTACCGTTAAAGAATGGCGAGATCACAGATGAGACCCGTATCGTAGCAGCTCTGCCAACTATCCAGAAGCTGATTAATGATGGCGCAAAGGTTATCCTGTGCTCCCACTTAGGAAAAGTTAAAAATGGCCCTAACGAAGGTGAGTCCTTAGCTCCAGTAGCAAAGAGACTGTCTGAAAAATTAGGCAAGGAAGTTGTTTTTGTATCTGATTACAATGTAACCGGCGAAGCAGCTACCAAGGCTGTAGAAGCTATGAAGGAAGGCGATGTAGTTCTTCTGCAGAATACACGTTTCCGTGGTGCTGAAGAGACCAAGAACGGTGAAGAGTTCAGCAAGGAACTGGCTGATCTGGCTGATGATTATGTATGCGACGCATTTGGTTCCTCCCACAGAGCACATGCTTCTGTAGCTGGCGTTACTAAGTTCATCTCTGCAAAGGGCGGCTCCAACGTAGTTGGCTACTTAATGCAGAAAGAGATCGATTTCTTAGGAAATGCAGTTGAAAATCCAGTAAGACCTTTCGTTGCTATTTTAGGTGGTGCTAAGGTTGCTGATAAGTTAAATGTTATCTCCAATCTCCTTGAAAAGTGCGATACACTGATCATTGGCGGCGGTATGGCATTTACCTTCTTAAAGGCTGAAGGCAAAGAGATCGGTAAATCCTTAGTAGATGATACTAAGTTAGATTACTGCAAGGAAATGATGGCAAAGGCTGAGAAACTTGGCAAGAAGCTGTTACTTCCTGTAGATGCAGTAGTAGCTGAGTCTTTCCCTGATCCAATTGATGCTGAAATTCCTGTAGAGAACGTTTCTGTAGATGCGATCCCAGATGACAAGATGGGTCTGGATATCGGTGCAGAAAGCGCAAAGCTGTATGCTGAGGCTGTTAAGAGTGCTAAGACTGTTGTTTGGAACGGACCGATGGGCGTATTCGAGAACCCTGTTCTTGCAAAGGGAACCATCGCAGTAGCTCAGGCATTAGCTGACACCGATGCAACCACTATTATCGGCGGTGGTGACTCTGCAGCAGCAGTAAATCAGCTTGGATTTGCTGATAAGATGAGCCACATCTCCACCGGCGGCGGCGCTTCTCTGGAATTCCTGGAAGGAAAGGAACTGCCAGGCGTAGCTGCAGCAGATGATAAATAAGAATAACTGATATTACAGGCGGCTGTTTTGAAAATAACTGGGGATAAAACAGACCGCCTGTGAGCCGTGGGTATATGCATATATGTGTATAAAGGAGACAGGATATTATGGCAAGAAAAAAGATCATCGCAGGCAACTGGAAGATGAATATGACACCTTCTGAGGCAGTTGCTCTTGTAAACGAATTAAAACCATTAGTAGTAAATGATGAAGTAGATGTAGTTTTTTGTGTACCAGCTATTGATATTATTCCGGCAATGGAAGCAGCAAAGGGAACCAACATCCAGATTGGTGCTGAAAACATGTATTTCGAGGAAAAGGGCGCTTACACTGGCGAAATTTCTCCTAATATGTTAAATGATGCAGGTGTTAAATATGTTATCATCGGCCATTCTGAGAGAAGAGAATACTTTGCTGAAACAAATGAGACCGTAAACAAGAAAGTATTAAAGGCATTTGAACATGGAATCACTCCGATCATCTGCTGCGGTGAATCTTTAACTCAGAGAGAGCAGGGCATTACCATTGACTGGATCCGCCAGCAGATCAAGATCGCATTCTTAAATGTAACAGCTGATCAGGCTAAGACAGCAGTTATCGCTTACGAGCCAATCTGGGCTATCGGAACAGGAAAGGTAGCAACCACAGATCAGGCAGAAGAAGTATGCGCAGCGATCCGTGCATGCATCGGCGAGATCTATGATGAGGCAACTGCACAGGCTATCCGTATCCAGTACGGCGGTTCTGTATCAGCAGCAAGCGCACCAGAACTGTTTGCGCAGCCAGATATCGACGGCGGCCTGGTAGGCGGTGCTTCCCTGAAGCCAGATTTTGGAAAGATCGTAAATTACAAGTAATAGCTGCGGGACAAAAATCGTCCTCAACTGTTGCAGGTATTCAGCCCTGGGGTCGTGAAAACGGGTCTCAGGGCATTTGTATCCATTTTTAAACCCTTTATATGGGCAGAATGAAGAGGAGAAAACAGATATGAGCAAGAGACCAGTAGTATTAATGATCCTGGATGGCTATGGCCTGAACGATAACTGTGAGCACAACGCTGTATGCGAAGGAAAAACTCCGGTTATGGATCAGTTAATGAGCCAGTGTCCATTTGTAAAAGGCCAGGCAAGCGGCCTTGCAGTAGGACTTCCTGAGGGACAGATGGGTAACTCTGAGGTAGGACATTTAAACATGGGCGCAGGCCGTGTTGTATACCAGGAGCTGACCAGAATTACCAAGTCCATTAATGACGGTGATTTCTTTAAGGTTCCTGAATTTTTAACAGCAGTAGAAAACTGCAAGAAAAATGATTCTGCGCTGCACCTGTTTGGTCTGGTATCCACAGGCGGCGTACACAGCCATTTAAATCATATTTATGGCCTGTTAGAGCTGGCAAAGAGAAACGGTCTGGAAAAAGTATATGTACACTGCTTCTTAGACGGCCGTGACACACCTCCGGAATCCGGTAAGGAATTTGTTGCTGAGTTAGAGGCAAAGATGGCAGAATTAGGTGTGGGCAAAGTTGCATCTGTCATGGGACGTTATTATGCAATGGACCGTGATAAGAGATGGGATCGTGTGGAATTAGCTTACAAGGCCCTCACAAAAGGCGAAGGAAATACCGCTGTAAGTGCAACGGAAGGTATCCAGGCTTCCTACGATGCAGGAAAGTCTGACGAGTTCGTTGTACCATTTACAGTGACAGAAAACGGAAAGCCACTGGCAACCATCAATGACGGTGATTCCGTGATCTTCTTTAACTTCCGTCCTGACCGTGCAAGAGAGATCACACATGCATTCTGTGATGACAATTTTGATGGTTTTACAAGAGAAAAGAAGTTAGATCTGGTATATGTATGCTTTACTGATTATGATGAGACCATTACCAATAAGCTGGTTGCTTTTAAGAAGGAATCCATTACCAATACCTTTGGTGAATTCCTGGCAGCAAATGGCAAGAAGCAGGTAAGAATTGCTGAGACAGAGAAATATGCTCATGTTACCTTCTTCTTTAATGGCGGCGTAGAAGAACCAAACGAAGGAGAAGACCGCATCCTGGTACCTTCTCCAAAAGAAGTTGCTACCTACGACTTAAAGCCTGAAATGAGCGCTTATGGTGTATGCGATAAGCTGACTGAGGCGATCAGATCCGGCAAGTATGATGTGATCATCATCAACTTTGCTAACCCGGATATGGTTGGACATACCGGTGTAGAAGCAGCAGCGATCAAGGCGATCGAAGTAGTGGACGAGTGTGTAGGCCGCGCAGTAGAAGCATTAAAAGAAGTAGACGGCGTTATGTTTATCTGTGCTGACCACGGAAATGCAGAGCAGTTAGTAGACTATGAGACCGGCGAACCATATACCGCTCATACTACCAACCCGGTTCCGTTTATCCTGGTAAATGCAGATGCAGATATGAAACTTCGTGAAGGCGGTGCATTATGCGATATCGCACCTACCCTGATCGAATTAATGGGACTTAAGCAGCCAGAAGAGATGACAGGTAAGTCTTTGATTGTAAGAAAGTAGTAAGGGTTTCACTGTAAAAGCAGGCAGAGGAGCGTGCTTTTGCAGTGAAATTACGATTTTGTTCAGAAGGGTCCGAAAGAGCCCCGTCATGTATAAACGCATTCACGGCAATTTTCTGGACCTTTTGTTCCGCCGCCAATTAGACAGGGCTCCGGCCAACTCACACGCTTCGCGTGTTCAGGCAACGCCTCCGCCCTGTCCGCTATGCTCACAA
>UQTA01000109.1 GCA_900543885.1 uncultured Clostridium sp. | reverse complement strand
CTGTGTCATGGTATTTGTAGGCAAAAAGATGAATGCTGCGTCGGGTGTTTTCTGTATACAGGGAAAGAGTAATGGCGTACATGAGGGATAATAGGGATAAAATGGGAGGAATCTGAAAAAGTACCTGGGAAATGGTTCATGACGGGCGTTTCTTAAAAAAGGGACGTATGATGGCGTGCCCTGTGGCACTGCAGGGAATGTTAAACACCATTGTAAATATGGTAGACACTCTTATGATCGGAGGTCTGGGGTCCACGGCCATTGCAGCCGTTGGCCTTGCAAATAAAGTGTTTTTTGTATTTTCACTGCTGGTTTTCGGAATCGTCAGCGGCGGTGGTATATTAGCAGCCCAGTTCTGGGGCAGCGGTGATGTGAAAAATATCAGGAAAGTTCTGGGACTTTCTATTCTTTTGGCAATGACCGGAGCCTTATTTTTTGTAATTCCCAATCTTACGAATCCAAGGATGGTCATGCGGATCTTTACTACCAGTGAGGGAAGTATTGAACTGGGGGCACAGTATCTGCGGGTAGCAGCCATAGCATATCCTTTTCTTGCCCTTACAAATGTATATGTTGCAATGCTTCGTGCGACTAATAAAGTGCTGTTTCCCCTTATATGCAGCTGTATTGCCATTGGGATCAATATCTGCCTGAATTATGTGCTGATCTTTGGAAAATTCGGTGCTCCGACTATGGGCGTTGCAGGTGCAGCCTGCGCAACGTTAGTGGCAAGGTGTATTGAGCTGACGCTGATCCTTGGCTATGTATATGGAAAGAGACTTTCACTGGCCTGCGGACCAAAAGGGATGTTTGGCTGGTCAAAAGTTTTTATTTTCCGCTTTATTGAAACTTCAGCGCCTGTTATTGCCAATGAGTTTATGTGGGGACTGGGAACTACCATGTATTCTCTGGCATATGGACGTATGAGTGATGACGCAGTGGCAGCGATCACGATCGCAACAACCATCCAGGATATTGCGGTGGTATTGTTCCAGGGATTAAGTGCCGCTACCGCGGTTATTCTTGGAAATGAACTGGGAGCCGGAAAATTAAAACGGGCAGAAAAATATGCGACTCAGTTTTTTATACTGCAGTTTTTAGTGACGGTGGCGGCAGATATCCTTTTAGTCCTTGGCAGATGGAAGATCATTGGAATCTACAGCATAACGCCTCAGGTTGCCCAGGATGTAAGCCGGTGTCTGCTGGTATTTGCAGCATATATGCCTGCGAAAATGTTTAACTATGTAAATGTGGTGGGAGTGCTCAGAAGCGGCGGCGATACGAAAATGTGTCTGTTTTTGGATACCAGCGGCGTGTGGTTCATTGGAGTTCCCCTTGCATTTTTAGGTGCTCTAGTATGGCATCTGCCCATATACGGTGTATATGCCCTTGTGCTGTCAGAAGAAATTTATAAGATGATACTGGGCTACATACGTTACCGCCAGAAGAAATGGCTTAAAAATCTGGCACTTCAGGTTTGATTTGGTCGTATTTCTTCTTGCCAGATAAAAAAAATCGTGTTAGTATAGAAAAGATGTAATATCAGATGCGCGCAGGGGCTTGCGCGTGTTTGGGGTGAAAATTCGTTATAGTTCAGTAAACGAAAGAAAGAAGAAATAAAGAAAGGGTGTTATACCAATGTCAGGACATTCAAAATTTGCCAATATCAAACACAAAAAGGAGCGTAACGATGCTGCTAAAGGTAAGATCTTTACTGTGATCGGAAGAGAGTTAGCAGTAGCTGTAAAAGAGGGCGGACCAGATCCGGCTAACAACAGCAAGCTTCGTGATGTTATCGCTAAGGCAAAAGCAAACAACATGCCAAACGATACCATTGACCGTGGAATCAAGAAGGCAGCAGGCGATGCAGCTTCCGTAAACTATGAAACACTTACATATGAAGGATACGGACCAAGCGGTGTTGCTATTATCGTAGATACTCTGACAGATAACAAGAACCGTACTGCAGCAAATGTAAGAAGTGCATTTACAAAGGGCGGCGGCAATGTAGGAACTCCAGGAAGCGTTTCCTATATGTTCGATAAGAAGGGCCAGATCATCATCGACAAAGAAGAGTGCGAGATGGATGCTGACGAACTGATGATGGCTGCATTAGATGCAGGTGCTGAGGATTTCTCGGAGGAAGAAGACAGCTATGAAGTAATTACTGCACCAGATGATTTCAGCGCAGTACGTGAAGCATTAGAAGCATTAAAGATCCCAATGATGGAAGCAGATGTTACCATGATCCCACAGACCTGGGTAGAACTTTCTAATGAAGATGACATTAAGAAATTGAACCGTATCCTGGATCTGTTAGATGAGGATGATGACGTTCAGGCTGTATATCACAACTGGGACGAGTAATTAATAGAAGCCACAGAACATGCAAAACTCTTTCCTGCTGCAGGTTTTTAGCAGCTGGAAAGGGTTTTTTGCGCCTGTGGCTGTACTTGACAATGACTTGATTTTCCTATATAATACACTGAATGTGTGGGGTATTTTGATACAATACAGAATACATTTTTTCATGAAACGAAAACAGGGACATGAAAGGTGCAGATAACGCATAGATTACAGTGGACGAACATGAAAGTGCCCAAATGTAAATTGTAAAAGGAAGGAAGCAGGAAAAATGGCAGACAAGAAACACATTTTGACATATGCTGGACTGAAGCAGTATGAAGATGAGCTGCAGAACCTGAAGGTAGTCAGAAGAAAAGAAGTAGCTCAGAAGATCAAAGAGGCAAGAGAACAGGGAGACCTTTCCGAGAATGCTGAGTATGATGCAGCAAAAGACGAGCAGAGAGATATCGAGCTTCGTATTGAGGAACTGGAAAAACTGTTAAAGAATGCAGAAGTTGTTGTAGAAGATGAGATCGATGTAGATAAGATCAATATCGGTTGCAAGGTAAAACTGTTAGACGTAGAGTATAATGAGGAGATGGAATTCTACATTGTAGGTTCCACTGAGGCAAACAGCCTTCAGAACAAGATCTCCAATGAAGCTCCTGTTGGACGTGCTCTGATCGGCAAGTCTGTAGGAGATGTTGTAGACGTAGAAACACAGGCTGGAATTATTCAGTACAAGGTACTGGAGATCCAGAGAGTATCATAAAATCTTTATTACAAAGGAGCATAAAAACGTGGGAGAGCAGCAGAAGTCAAATCAGACAGAGCAGGATTTAAACCATGTGCTGAAGGCACGCCGTGACAAGCTGGCAGAACTTCAGGCAGCTGGAAAGGACCCTTTCCAGATCACAAAATATGATGTAACTGCCCACAGCATGGATATTAAGGAACATTATGAAGAGTGGGAAGGAAAAGAGGCAAGCATTGCCGGACGTTTAATGTTTAAGCGTGTGATGGGTAAGGCTTCTTTCTGCAACATTCAGGATTTAAAAGGAAATATCCAGGTTTATGTGGCAAGAGACAGCATCGGTGAAGATGCATACAAAGATTTCAAAAAAATGGATATCGGTGATATCGTAGGCGTAAAGGGAAAAGCATTCACCACAAAGACAGGTGAGATTTCTGTTCACGCAGATGAAGTAACCCTTCTTTCCAAGAGCCTTCAGGTTCTTCCAGAGAAGTTCCATGGCCTGACCGATACCGATATGCGTTATCGTCAGCGTTATGTAGACCTGATCATGAATGCAGAAGTAAAGGATACCTTTGTAAAGCGTTCCAAGATCTTAGCTGCCATCCGTAAATACTTAGGCGGCGAAGGCTTTATGGAAGTAGAGACTCCGATGCTGGTTGCAAATGCAGGCGGTGCTGCTGCAAGACCATTTGAGACCCATTTCAATGCTCTGAATGAAGATCTGAAGCTGCGTATTTCTCTGGAGCTTTATCTGAAACGTCTGATCGTAGGCGGTCTGGAGAGAGTTTATGAGATTGGCCGTGTATTCCGTAACGAAGGTCTTGACACAAGACACAATCCGGAATTCACACTGATGGAGTTATACCAGGCATATACAGATTACCACGGCATGATGGATTTAACAGAAAATCTGTACCGTTTCGTTGCACAGGAAGTTCTTGGCACAACCAAAATCGTTTACAACGGCATTGAAATGGACCTTGGAAAACCATTTGAGCGTATTACCATGGTAGATGCTGTTAAGAAGTACTCTGGTGTAGATTTCAATGAGATTCATACACTGGAAGAAGCAAGAGCAGCAGCAAAAGAGAAGAATATTGCATTTGAAGAGCGCCATAAAAAGGGCGATATCTTAAACCTGTTCTTCGAGGAATTCGTAGAAGAGCATCTGCTGCAGCCAACCTTTGTTATGGATCATCCGGTAGAGATCTCTCCATTAACAAAGAAGAAACCAGAAAATCCAGAGTATGTAGAACGTTTTGAGTTCTTCATGAACGGCTGGGAAATGGCAAATGCTTACTCTGAGTTAAATGATCCGATCGATCAGAGAGAACGTTTCAAAGCACAGGAAGAACTGTTTGCGGCCGGTGATGAAGAAGCAAACCATACAGACGAAGACTTCTTAAACGCACTGGAGATCGGTATGCCTCCAACAGGCGGTATCGGTTTCGGTATCGACAGAATGTGCATGCTGCTTACTAATTCTGCAGCGATCAGAGACGTACTTCTGTTCCCGACCATGAAGACACAGGGCGCTGCAAAGAACGAAGCAAACAATGCAGCACAGGCAGCTGGTGCAGAGACAGCAGCAGACAGCCAGACAGCAGGAGATAACAACGGATTCTTTACACCAAATGAGAAAATCGATTTCTCAAAGGTAAAAGTAGAGCCATTATTTGAAGAGCAGGTTGATTTTGATACCTTCTCCAAGTCCGATTTCCGTGCTGTAAAGGTAAAAGCCTGCGAAGCAGTTAAGAAATCCAAGAAGCTGCTTCAGTTCACTCTGGATGATGGAACCGGCACAGACCGCACCATCTTAAGCGGCATCCATGCTTACTATGAGCCAGAAGAACTGGTTGGCAAGACACTGATCGCCATCACAAACCTGCCTCCAAGAGCTATGATGGGTATTGAATCCTGCGGTATGCTCTTAAGCGCAGTATGCGAGGAAAATGGAGAAGAAAAGCTGAACCTTCTGATGGTTGATAACCATATTCCAGCGGGTGCGAAGCTGTACTAATTCCTAAATATTTTGTGTAAAGTGTATATAAAAAGCAAATGGCGTCGGAACCGGCGTCATTTGTTTTTGCTACACGGTAAATACACAAAGCTACTTCCATTATGGTTGGAGTAGATGAATAAAGAGTGATCGTATAGTTTCTAAAAAACAGATCATAAAATGTAAGAGAGCAGGCAAACTGAGAGATTGGTTTGCCTGCTTTTTATTTAAATGCCGTGAATTGTCAAAGTGCTCCGGCTACTGAAAAGTAATTGGATAATTTTTACTATGGCTGAAATTTGAACGCTTACATTTAACGTGGAGGCTGCTTATAAAAATATAGGCAGTCGTTTAAGCTGAAAATGAGATTTAAAAAGATTGCGAACTGCATGCAATTCGCAGTCGAATGAAATACAATGAAGAAAAAAGGAGGCTATATCTATGGCAAGAACAGCAAATGTATTTGCACGTGTTGAGCCTGAAGTGAAAGAACAGGCAGAACAGGTGCTTGATCGACTTGGTATTCCAATGTCCAATGCAGTAGGAATGTTTCTGAGACAGATTGTACTCCAGAGAGGAATTCCTTTTGAAATGAAACTTCCAG
>UQTA01000108.1 GCA_900543885.1 uncultured Clostridium sp. | reverse complement strand
CTAAGGTTCAAGGTCAGGTGACTTTGATTTTGAAAACAGAAAAGGAAAGTAAGAAAAAATCAGTAGAAATCCAAAAAGGGGATACAGTACTTGATGTCTTGGAAGAAGTATATTCTGTTCAAGAAAACGATGGCTTCATCACTGAGATTGATGGTATTTCTCAAGATAAAGATAAGGGCATTTATTGGATGTTTGATGTCAATGGGAAACTTGGTGAAAAAGCAGCCAACCAACTTAAGGTTGAAGATGGCGATGAAATCAAATTCTATCAAGAAAAGTATAATTAAGATTCTGAACTCTGTTTCAGAGTCTTTTTTATAAAGTTCGGAAATAGCCTTGAAAATTTGTTTGAAAAAGTCGGAAAATTGCAAAATAACTGACGATTTAAAGGAAAATAGTTTACTTTTGTTTTAAAAGTGATATGATAAAAGGGTACTACATAAAGTAAGGAGAATACGGTTTGGCTTTTAACAAATTGGAAAGCAGTAACAACCAGGAAATCATCTCTGAAGAAGTTGGTATCTTGAAAGAATTGTTGGATGATGCAACACGAGGCATGGCTGGAGAGCAAGGTCTCACAACAATCCGACATTTGGTTGAACTTTATGATGAAGGTGACTATGTGGCTCTAACACAAGTCATTTCAGAAATGACAAATGACGATATGGTCGTTGCATCACGTTATTTCTCTTTGTTACCTCTTTTGATTAATATCTCTGAAGACGTGGATTTGGCTTATGAAGTCAACCACAAGAACAATATTGATGAATCTTATCTAGGTAAGTTGTCTGAAACCTTTGATGTTGTCGCTGAAAGTGATAATGCACGTGACATTCTTGAACATGTCAATGTCGTGCCAGTTTTGACAGCTCACCCAACTCAGGTTCAACGTAAAACTATGCTTGAATTGACTAACCACATTCACGAACTTCTCCGTAAGCATCGTGACGTTAAGGCTGGTCTTATTAACAAGGATAAATGGTATGCGGATTTGCGTCGTTATGTAGAAATTATGATGCAAACAGATATCATTCGTGAGAAAAAACTTAAGGTTAAAAATGAAATCACTAACGTTATGGAGTATTACAACTCCTCATTGATTAAGGCGATTACAAACTTATCGCATGAATTCAAACGTTTAGCGGTTGAAAAAGGTATTGAACTTGACAATCCAACACCTATTACTATGGGTATGTGGATTGGTGGTGACCGTGACGGGAACCCATTTGTAACAGCAGAAACTCTTAAACTTTCTGCAACATTGCAAAGTGAAGTTATCCTCAACTACTATATCGAAAAAGTTGATAATCTTTACCGTTCATTCTCCCTCTCATCACGCTTGACTGAGGTTTCAGATACAGTAGCAGAGATGGCGAAACATTCTCCAGATACATCTGTTTATCGTGAAAATGAACCTTACCGTCGTGCTTTCAGTTACATCCAGTCTAAGTTGATTCAAACACTTCTTTTCTTTAAAGAAGGAAACTTTAGCAAGGAAAGAGTTGCTAAACGTCTTTCTGAAAATGTTCGTCTAGGCTCAGCTTCAACGGGTGAAGTAGTAGCTGATTACGTGCAACAACGTCTCAGCCAAAGTCTTCAAGCTGTCTCACAACAAACAACAGAATTCTACGAAACAGCAGATGACTTCCATGATGATCTTTTGGCAATCAAAAATTCACTTCTTGAAAACGACGATGCTGTCTTGATTTCAGGTGATTTCGAAGAGCTTCTTCAAGCTGTAGAAGTCTTTGGTTTCTATCTTGCTACAATCGATATGCGTCAAGATTCAAGTGTTCATGAAGCATGTGTAGCAGAGTTGCTTAAATCTGCAAATATTGTTGATAACTATAGTGAATTAATGAGTAATTTAAACCGTCAGTTAGAAACGGATATTATTGTTGAGTATTAGGGGGAAGTTATGACTATCACAAACTTGTTTTTTGTATTTGCTTTATGTATTAGCCTTATTTTTGCGATTGCTTTCATTGTTTTGTTTACTGTTTATACAGTAATATATGAACGTGTTTCTCATAATTTCAAGGCGGTGAAACATGGTTAGTCAGTTTTTAATGATTTTCACCCTAATATCCATCTGGATTTCCTTAATTTGGGGTGTTGTTATTCTGGTATCAGCTGTTCATTTTTGGTTGAAACATAGTGATTTTAAGGTTGATAAGGAGGAACTTCCTTATTATCCTAAGGTTACGATTGTAGTTCCAGCCCATAATGACGATGTTGTAAACACGTTCTCCGTTAATCGTCTGAATACGGTAGATCTGGTCAAGCATCTCTGAAGGCCGCAGAGTGCGCTCCGTTCCATCCAGTGTAGAGGCGCAGAATCGGCAGCCCATACGGCAGCCTACCTGGGAAGAAATACATACCGAAGTTCCATGGTGGTACTGCATCCATACGCTTTCGATCACATTGCCGTCCTCTAAACGAAACAGGTATTTTCTGGTGCCGTCAATGGCAGAAATACGCTCTCCTGCTACCTGCAAAGCTGTAAGGCTGTAATGATCTTTTAATTTCTGGCGCAGGTCTTTAGACAGTGTACTCATATCATCAAAGCTTTCCGCCAGCTTTACGTGGAGCCAGTCATAAAGCTGCTTTGCCCTGAAAGATTTCTCCCCCAGGGCTGTCATCTCCGCTGTCACCTCTTCCAGCGTCATAGATTTTATATCTTTTTTACCTTTTGTATCAATCAGGTCTAACATATATGTGAATACTCCTATGCTTCTCTCTTGAAAACACTGATGAAAAAGCCATCAAAATCTTCAAAAGGATAAATGCCGGGAAGGATCTGGATCTGTCCTTTTTTCAGATCAGCGCCAGGATATGCGCTTTTCTTTAAACTTTCAAACTTTTCCCCCTTTAATGGGAATGCTTCTGTCAGATCTTCCGGCTTAAAGGGCAGATTTTCTGCGATCCAGCGGGCATTTTCTGTATTTTCTTCTTTATTGATGGTGCAGGTGCTGTAGATCAGGCGCCCGCCTGGTTTTACATATTTCCATACAACAGAAAGAATCTCTCTTTGCAGCTTTGCCAGCTCCTTTAAATTTTCTTCTGTGGTATGGTATTTAATATCTGGTTTTCTTCCAATGATCCCCAGTCCGGAACATGGCAGGTCAGCGATCACAAGATCTGCCTTATTTTCACTTTCCGGGTCAAATTCCGTTGCATCCCACTGAACTGCTTTTACATTTAACGCGCCCATACGGCTGGCATTTTCTTCGATCAGCGCCACCTTCTGGTATGTAAGATCTCTGGCTTCCACACAGCCGGTTCCTTTCATCTTATCTGCAAGGTGAAGGCTCTTTCCTCCAGGCGCTGCACATACATCTATAATATAACTGTCTTTCTTTGGATCAGCCAGTTCCCCTACCAGAGCGGAACTGATATCCTGTACCTGGATCCATCCTTTTTTAAAAGCATCAAGGCTTTCCAGATAGTCATAACCGGATAAAGCAAGCATAGCATCAAAACCGTCTACGGTTTTCGCCACTGCCTGCTGGGATCTTAATGAGTCAAAGATTTCTTCTTTTGAGGCAAGATTCAGGTTGCAGCGTACCCATACAGGACGTTCTCTTAAAAAAGAAGCTGCGATGGTTTCGGCATTTTCCTTTCCCCAGTCCTTTTCCCACATAGAATACATCCATTCTGGAAGACTGTAGCGCAGATAAGGCTTTGAAAGATCCAGATTTTCCTTGTTTCTTGCAATGGTGCGCAAAACTCCGTTTACAAAGCCTTTCAGCCCCTGAAAATGGTGGTGTATCGCCAGTTTCACTGCCTCATTGCAAACAGCACTGTCCGGCACACGGTCCATGTAAAGGAGCTGGTAGACGCTCATCCGCAGGATATTGCGGATAAGCGGTTTCATTTTTTCTGTTTTTGTTTTTGAATAACTATTTATGATAAAGTCGATCTGAAGCAGATATTCCAAGGTTCCTTCTGTCACTCTGGTGATAAATGCCCGGTCGGGTTTTTCCAGATACTGATATTTGCTCAATGCCTGATTCAATATCAGATGGACAAAATTCCCCTTATCCAGCACTTCCGTCAGGATACCCAGTACGATCTCCCGGTTTTCCAGGCCTCTGTCTATGGCTTTTGCCATACATAGTTCCCCTTTCTAGTCATTTCTGCGTCTGTTTCCAAACAAGAGCAGAAGTCTTAAAAGCTGCAGTAAAGATGCTGCAGCTGCGGCTACATAGGTCAGCGCCGCTGCATTTAATACCTGTCTGGTCTGTCCTACTTCCTGGCCCTGTAAAATACCAATGGAATCAAGGAGTGCCACTGCACGGTGTGAAGCATTGTACTCCACCGGCAATGTAACGATCTGGAACAAAACAGCCAGTGAAAACATAAGGATCCCCAGGTTAATAAGACCGGTTCCTCCTAAAACAATACCAAGAATGATCAGGATCCATGAAATCTGGGAACCGAAATTAGCTGCCGGCACTAAGGCTGCACGCAGTCTTAAGGGCACATAATCTCTCGCATCCTGGATTGCATGACCACACTCATGGGCAGCTACGCCAATGGCTGCAATGGAAGTAGATCCATAAACCGTATCAGACAGATTTACCGTCTTGCTTCTTGGATCATAATGATCCGTCAGTTTTCCTGATACATGGCGCACAGTTACGTCATAAATTCCCTGAGACTGTAAAATACGCAAAGCCGCCTGTGCGCCTGTCATACCGCAGCGGCTGGCCACACGGGAATAACGGCCATAGGTGGCGTTCAGTTTTGCAGATGCTCCCATTGACAGGAGCACACCGATCAGGATCAGAATATAAGTTGGGTCAAAATAATACATTGGCATGTAGCCGTACATATGATCACTCTCTTTCTCCCAGGATTTCTCCTGGTGTAATGGTAAAGCCGCGCAGCAAAGCATCTGCCGGCATACGTTTCTTTCCTTCTAACTGAAGCTCATTGATCTTTAAGATTCCCTCTCCTGTTGCAACAGTAAGACCGTGTTTGTCTGCCTGAAGAACCTGTCCTGGGACTGCTCCTGCTGGGACTGCCTCCTCTAAAACATCTGCTTCCCAGAGTTTTAAAGTCTTTCCATTATAAAAAGTATAAGCACTTGGCCATGGATTTAAACCGCGGATCAGACGTTCGATCGCCGCCGCTGACATCGTCCAGTTGATCTCCCCTAATGTCTTAGTGAGCATCTTTGCATAACAGGTGCCTTCTTCCCCCTGAGGTGTCCTTGTAATGGTTCCCTTTTCCAGCTTTTCCAAAGTTGACAGGATCAGCGGACCGCCTGCTTCGCTTAATTTTTCAAATAAACTGCCACTGGTCTCCTTCGGATCTAACGGGATCACCTTTGTTTCTAAGATATCACCTGTATCCAGTCCCACATCCATCATCATAGTGGTAACTCCCGTTTCTTTTTCACCGTCGATCACAGCCCACTGGATCGGTGCTGCACCCCGATACTTTGGAAGAAGGGATGCATGGATGTTCACACAGCCATATTTTGGAAGATCCAGGATCTCTTTGGATAAGATCTGTCCAAAGGCAATAACAACAATAACATCCGGAGCTTCTTTTTTTAATACTTCTACAAATTCCGGTGTTTTAACTTTTACTGGCTGATACACCGGGATGCCATATTCTAACGCCTGGATCTTTACCGGAGTCATCTGGACATCTTTTCCTCTGCCCTTTGGCTTATCCGGCTGAGTCACAACAGCTGTCACCTCATGTCCCGCTTCTACAATGGCTTTTAATGCCGGTACAGAAAAATCCGGCGTTCCCATAAATACAATACGCATGTATATTTCTCATTCCTTTCAAATTTATCCCAGCAAATGGTTGGAAACACTCCATACACCAGAACAGGCCCTTTCTTACTC
>UQTA01000107.1 GCA_900543885.1 uncultured Clostridium sp. | reverse complement strand
TATTGCACACGCAAGTCCTATAATGTATAAGATTTTCTTTCATACATATAGTATATCATATTGAATTGTAATACACAATCATTATTCGAACATATTTTCGTTTTTATTGTATGCCGGTTACGGCATTCATATCAAAGAATGAGGATTATTATATTATTTACTTTGTGCAGATATGCACACTCCTGAGCTTTCATCTCGGTAATTGAATTGCCGAGGATTCCCGCTTATTGTCCTAAAAATGCAAGAAGGAGCAGTCTTATCAACTGCTCCTTCCCGGAAATATAAAGTTGTCAAACTTACGCTTTTTCTACATTTTTTGTCACGATCACATCTGCATCCAGACCTAATATCCCTTTGATCACAACAGTTCCTGCCTTTACCGGCGCTGTTAACCGGCATTTTCTGATCTCAGCCATTGCATCAAAAATGCGTGCTTTGGGAATAGGAGCGGTAAGGCGTACACTGGCAAGCGGTAATTCTCCTCCTTCTACCAGTACAGAGGTTGCAATATTTCTCTTTGGATCTGTCAGCTCCTGCTTCACATACTCTGCTCCTCTTTTGCAGGTGGCTCCTTCTAAGGAGTGGATCACTACAGACTGATCTGCCTGTATCTCATAATCTGCACTTATCTCGCAGCCATTTGGACAAATGATGCATGTAAATTCTCTTGTCATTCTACCTTCACCTCCAGATCTCCCTTGTTTTCCAGTTTTTCTGCTTTTAAGTTTATATGGATCATCTCTGCCGGAAGAGCTTTTTTCATCTTTTTACGGGCGATTTCTCTTCCATTCTGGCTTACGGTCAGAACACAGTCTTTAAAAGGACGGTTCACACGTAAGGACAGACAGCAGTCCTGCGTTCCAGAAATTCTCTGCGGAACTGTATGATTAATATTTTTGTCAGTCTTTACCTGCATCTGGCATTCAGGCAGTTTTCCTTCTTTGATATACCGTGCTGCTGAATCTGACAGTTTTTCTGCTTCCATGGATACAAAATCCACCAGATCATGAACATGGAGAACATTTCCTGCTGCGAAAATCCCCGGCCGGTCTGTCTGGAAATACTCATCCACTGTAGCACCCTTTGTCCTTGTATCCAGTGTTACTCCTGCATCCATGGAAAGCTCATTTTCCGGGATCAGGCCAACAGATAAGATCAGGGTATCACAGCTATATTCCTCTTCTGTTCCCGGGACCGGCTTCATATGTTCATCCACTTTTGAAACAGTTACGCCGGTAAGGCGTCTGTCTCCATGGATCTCTGTAACTGTATGGCTTAAATATAATGGGATATTGTAATCATTTAAGCACTGTTCAATATTTCTTGGAAGACCGCTAGGATATGGCTGGATCTCAAAAACCGCCTTAACATGTGCTCCTTCTAAGGTCAGTCTGCGGGCCATGATCATTCCAATATCACCGGAACCTAAGATCACCACTTCTTTTGCCGGCATACGGTTATAAAGGTTCATATACGCCTGGGCAACACCTGCTGTAAATACACCGGTCGGACGCTCTCCTGGTATGCCAAGGGCTCCTCTGGTACGTTCTCTGCAGCCCATTGCCAGGATTACTGCCTTTGCCTGCCACTGTTTTAAGCCATCAGGAGTAGCTGCTGTGATCACTTTATCCTCTGAAATTTCCAGAACAGTTGCATCAGTAAGATAACGGATCTTCTTTTCGTTTGCCAGGTCAATGAATTTCTGGGCATATTCTGGTCCACTGAGTGTAGTTTTAAAACGGGCCAGTCCAAAACCATCGTGGATACACTGACGCAAAATGCCGCCTAACTGTTTTTCACGTTCCAGGATCAGAATATCTGTGATCCCGTTTTCATAAAGACGTACAGCCGCTGCCAGACCTGCCGGGCCGCCGCCTACGATCACTGCATCTGCCTGTTCTATTTCCCACATTGCTGCTTTATGTTCCATGTTCACAGTTACACCTCCCGTACTTTTCCAAATAAAACCTTAGAGCCTTCACGTTCATACTGCACTTCTGTCTCTTTTTTCCCAAGTTCCTGTTCGATCATCTGTTCAATACGCATCTGGCAGTAGCCACCCTGACAGCGTCCCATCATGGAACGGGTTCTGTATTTCACACCTGTCATAGTATCTACACCTAATGGATTGTGGATTGCCTGAAGGATTTCCGCTTTTGTCACCTTTTCACATCGGCAGATCACTTCGCCGTAATCCGGGTTCTCCCTGATCAGTTCTGCCTGCTCTTCTTTTGTACACTGGGAGAAATGGCGTATTCCTTTTCTCGCTGGATTGAAATCCGGATTCTCTTCTAATGTTTCTCTCTCTTTCATCAGTTCAATGGCATATCTGGCAATTGGCACTGCTGCTGTCAGTCCCGGTGACTCAATACCAACCAGATTTAAAGCATGAGGCGCAATCTCATCTTTGATCTCGATCTTAAAATCCTGGATCACACCATTTTCATCTACCCATTTTGGCAGGATCCCGGAATAATTGCGGATATAATCTGCTTTATGGATACATGGCCACAGATCTGAAGCGCTTTCTGCCAGATAATCTATATTTTTCTGTGGTACACCGTAATAGCTAAAGTCTGTCACCATATCTGCGTTAGGACCGATGATCACATTTCCGTCTGTAGTATTTGTCACATGAATTCCCATATAAGTGTTGCTCGGCACCGGGTAAACAGGCATCGGAAGAAGAGGACCTGTACGCTTATCCAGGATAATGTAATCTCCCTTGGAACCAATGATGCGGTAGCCGGTAATTCCAAGCATATCAGAGATCTTGCCGCAGCCAAGTCCTGCACAGTTTACTACCCAGCGAGTCTTAAAGTTTCCTTTTGCTGTGGTGATTTCATATGTATCATCTTCCTGCCTCTGGATTGCTGTCACTTCGCATCCAAAATGATAATCTACGCCATTTTCATGGGCATTTTCTGCCAGGGCAATGGTATAGCCAAAGGGATCTACGATGCCGCTGTTATGGGAAAACATGGCAAACTTTCCTACTACAGCAGGAACCAGCTCATGAAGGCGTTTTTCATCGATCAGCTCCAGGTTAGTAGCTCCGTTGTCTTTTCCCTGTTCTATGGTGCGTTTTAAGGTTTCCATATCTTCATCGGTATTTCCTACCAATACTTTACCGCAGCGGATAAAATGAAAATCCAGCTCTTTTGCCAGATCTCCCATCATCTTATTTCCTTCTACGCAAAGCTTTGCTTTTAAACTCCCCCTGTCATATGCAAAACCGCCATGGACAACGCCGGAATTCCGACCGCTGGTCTCATTACATACGTCCAGATTTTTCTCCAGCACACCGATTTTCAAACGATACCGTGACAATTCTCTGGCCACGGCACTTCCCACTACACCACCACCGATGATCAGAACATCATACATCTCCTTCATTTTTACGCCTCCTGTGTTCAGCATTTAATTTCGCTTCAAATTCATCCTATGAATATATTTCATATTTATCATATACAGGAGATAAAGTCAATATTTTTCTGATTTAATCTTAATATTTATAGGATAAATCCAATCATTGATGTCATGGTTTAAATGAATAACATAATAAAATTTGCAGGCATGTTAAAAAAGCAGCTCCTGCTCATTTTAAACAGGGCTGCCGAATATTAACCGCATTATGGTTCTGTTATGTTTCCTTTATGACTCTATTCTATATCGGTTATGGTTGTACATCAGGTGGAAATACATTTCCTGTCTTGCATCTTCTCCCCGCCCATCCCGGATGGCTTCAAAAATACGCCGGTGGGATAATAAAGTCTGCTCATATTCTGTTTCTTCTACAGAATCAGCAAAAACACGTACTCCTTCTGTGATCACCGGGATCAGATTGGTCATGACCCGGTTGTGGGAGCAGGTAGCGATCTGGGCATGGAACTGGGAATCTTTTTCGGAATAGTCTTTTTTATCCCGGATCAGTTCCTCCAGCTCTTCTAAGATGCGCTCCAGGTCTTTTATCTCTTCCTCTAAACCATTTTGCGCAGCAAGTGCTGCAAGTGACGGTTCCAGGATCAGTCTCACCTGAATCAGGTCTTCTGTAAGCTGGCGCCTGTCATCCATCATAAAAAAGCCAAGTGGATCGTCTGCTACTCCATTTTTCTCGGAAATAAAGGTTCCTGATCCCTGACGGATAGTAACAATATTCCGGGACATAAGAATGCGAAGTGCCTCTCTTACTGTATTGCGGCCGACTCCCAGTGTTTCTACCAGTTCTGCCTCCGTAGGCAGCTTGTCTCCTGGGGCATATTCCTTCTGCTGGATCATTTCAAGGAGATTCTGGGCTGTTTTTTCTCCTAATGTCTGTTTTTCTGTTTGTTTCATACTTCCCGCTTTCTATGCTGTAACCCCTTTGATACAGGAATCCCGCGCTCATTATACTTTATAGATCTGGTATCCGGCTGCTTTTGACAGACGGTTCATAATGGCCTGTCCCAGATGATCCTGGGTAAAGCTTTCAGAAAAGATATAGTCTACTTTTAAATCATCAAATTCACGCAGCAGGGCATACAGGTTATGTGCTACAGACTCCTGGCTCTTTCTGGCGCCAATGCTGCGTACCTCACCCTGGGGATAGAAAGCGCGGGACTCATCTGTACAGATAATTCCTACCTTGCAGCCTGCATCCAGCTTTTCTTTTGCCAGCTTCCATACAGTTTCTACCATTTTTTCGACCTGATCCTGTGTCATGGCAACGGTTTCTCCTGTTTTTCTGGCATCTGCCACATTTGCAGGTTCTACCAAAGTCAGATCTGCCTTTGGAGCATAATGTTTGTATTTCATGCCCGGTGCTTTTGGGCGGACTCCAGCTGCCATCGGCCCCAGAATAGCCGGATCAATGGCAACCTCTCCTAAAACATCTTTTAACATTTCCATGGTGATAGCCCCTGGGCGCAGCACTGCCGCAACATCTCCGGAAACATCTACAATGGTAGATTCTACACCGATCCCAACAGGGCCGCCGTCAATGATCATCTCAATCTTGCCGTTTAAGTCCTGCCATACATGATCTGCCGTGGTGGGGCTTGGACGGCCGGAAGTATTAGCACTTGGAGCTGCCACCGGTACACCTGCCAGTGCGATCATACGGTTTGCAATGGGATCCACAGGCATACGGATGGCTACTGTATCCAGTCCGCCGGTAGTTGCATAAGGTACGATATCGCTCTTTGGGAAGATAATGGTCAGCGGACCTGGCCAGAAAGCATCCATCAGTTTCTTTCCTGCTTCCGGGATATATTTAACTAAAGGTGTAACTTCCGCAGCGCAGGATACGTGGGCGATCAAAGGATTATCTGAAGGTCTTCCTTTAGCTGCATATATCTTTCCTGCCGCTTTCTCGTCCAAAGCATTTCCCCCTAAACCATATACAGTTTCTGTTGGGAATGCAACAAGACCGCCGTCACGTAATATCTGGGCGGCTTCTTTTAATTCTTCATCATTTATATTTTCTGTGTCATTTATTTTGATTCGTTTGGTTTCCATGGTGATTTTCTCCGTTTATATATGCTTGTAGGCTCAGGTTTCCTGTGTGGATGCGCTCCACTGCCTGCTTGCGCAGGCGATTCGTTCGTTAATGGCTTGTGAAAAACAAATGTCTGCTGCGCAGCCGCTTGTTTTTCCCTGCGCTCATTACATGTTCATTGAATGCAGCGTTAGGATTTCTTCTTTGACTGCCAGTATATCCTTTTCCAGGTACATACATGCTTCGTCAATATTCCGTCTTTCCAATGCATCTACAACAGCTATATGATAACGGCCATTGGACTCATTCTTCCGCTGCCATGCAGACAGGAAATACTGGGAAATGTAGCGTGAACACTGGTGTATCATCTGCTGTAATGCCTCACAGCCGTAAACATTATTATTTAATG
>UQTA01000106.1 GCA_900543885.1 uncultured Clostridium sp. | reverse complement strand
GACAGAAACACAGTCCATGGTAGCAAAACTTCCTGTACTGGAAGGACATACCGATACAGTTACCATGATGAGCTATGGATTTGATCCATATCTTTCCAGCTGGAGCCCATATCATGGCGCTGTTTATGCAGTGATCTCATCTGTGGCAAAGATCGTGGCAGCAGGCGGAGATTATAAGAAGATCCGTTTCACTTTCCAGGAATATTTCCGAAGAATGAGCAGTGACCCAACCAGATGGAGCCAGCCATTTGCAGCACTTTTAGGTGCTTACAGTGCACAGATGGGCTTTGGACTTCCGTCTATCGGCGGTAAGGACAGTATGTCCGGTACTTTTGATGATGAACATGGTGAGATCAATGTACCGCCTACACTGGTTTCTTTTGCAGTAGATGTAAACAGCTACAAGAATATTATTACTCCTGAATTTAAGAAAGCAGGAAGCAAGATCGTAGAGTTTAAGATCGCCCGCGACGGATATGATCTTCCGGATTATGCACAGATCATGGACGGATATGGAAAGCTGTTTGAAGATATTAAGGCTGGAAAGATTCTTTCTGCTTATGCTGTAGAAGGAAGAGGCGCTGCAGAGGCTGTGAGCAAGATGGCATTCGGCAATAAGATGGGCGTTAAGATCGAGCATAATGTAGATCCAAGAGATTTCTTTGGCGCAGGCTGGGGCAACATTGTCTGCGAAGTGGCAGAAGGAAAAGTGGGAGAACTTTCCATCCCTTATACAGTACTTGGTGAAGTAACAGATAAGGCAGTGTTTGAATACGGAAACACCACCATTACCATGGAAGAGGCTCTTGCAAGCTGGACAAAGACTTTAGAGGACGTATTCCCAACTGTTACAGGAAAAGAAAAGACCGGAGAAGCTGCAAAAATGGAAGAGAAGCTTTATAATACAGATTCCATTTATATCTGCGATCATAAGCTGGCTCAGCCGGAAGTATTTATCCCTGTATTCCCGGGAACCAACTGCGAATACGACAGCACAAAGGCTTTTGAACGGGCAGGCGCAAAGGTAGTGACAAAGGTATTTAAGAACTTAAGTGCACAGGATATCCGTGAATCTGTAGAAGAGTATAAAAAAGAGATCGCAAAGGCACAGATCGTTATGTTCCCAGGAGGTTTCTCTGCTGGTGACGAACCGGACGGTTCCGCTAAATTCTTTGCAACCGTATTCCGCAATGCAGTGATCAAAGAAGAAGTGGAAAAACTGTTAAATGAGCGTGACGGTCTGATGCTTGGTATCTGCAACGGTTTCCAGGCTTTGATCAAGCTGGGACTGGTTCCTGAAGGCAAGATCACGGAACAGAAACCAGATTCACCGACACTGGCTATGAATACCATTGGACGCCACATTTCCAAGATGGTCTATACGAAAGTAGTGACCAATAAATCCCCATGGCTGGCAGGAGCGAAACTTGGCGGTGTATACTGCAACCCGGCTTCCCATGGTGAGGGACGTTTCGTAGCAGATGAAGCATGGCTCCATCGTCTGATCGCAAACGGACAGGTGGCTACCCAGTATGTAGATGATAAGGGTAATGTGACTATGGATGAATACTGGAATCCAAACGGATCTTATATGGCCATTGAAGGTATTACAAGCCCGGATGGACGTATCCTTGGAAAGATGGCTCACTCCGAACGAAGAGGAGATGCCGTTGCCATGAATATTTATGGTGAGCAGGATATGAAGATCTTTGAGTCTGGCGTAAACTACTTTAAATAAGCCTGTGGGTAAAAATGACCACACATAATGCACAATAATATGAAAAGAATTCAGGCAGCATGTATTTCACAGATCCTTCATTTCCGGTTAAAAGAAGGAGAAACAGGAGAGTATGCCATAAGAGCTGTGAAAGAAGAAGTAAAGCGGTATAAGGAAGGCTTAGACCGCGGCCATACAAAATATAAGATCCTTTCAGAAGAAGAGCAGCCAGATGGCTCTGTGATCATTGAGATCAAGAAACAGTACAACACAGCTCCTGTTGGAGCATATCTGGATTGATCAGATAGGTAAAAGCATATGGGATCCCGGAATACGGCAGGTAAAAAGTCTGTTCGTGTTCCGGGATTTTTTGGTAATCAACCGCCTTGCAAATATCCATGATCATGCCTTATAATGGGGGCAGAAAAAAACAATGGAGGTACATTTATGTTAAAATACAGAACCGCCCATATCACCGATCTTCCTGCCATGATGAAAATGGTAAATGAAGCAAAAGAAGGCTTTCGCTCAAGAAACATTGACCAGTGGCAAAAAGGCGAACCCAATGAGCAGGGACTCACTGAAGCCATTAAAAAGGACCTGGTACATGTTCTGGAAGAAAGCAACGAAGTTTTAGCCATGGTCACTGTGGTGGCCGGCCCTGAAGCCGATTATGCGGTTATTGATGGTGCCTGGTTAAATGATGAACCATATTTTGCTTTTCACAGAGTCTGCGTATCTGAGGCACACAAAGGCAAAGGACTGGCTGGAAGCATTTTTGCTTATTCTGAAGCACTGGCAAAAGAAAAAGGTGTCAAAAACATACGTATTGACACCCATCCGGACAATCTTTCCATGCAGAGAGCATTAGCCAAAAATGGTTATACCTTCTGCGGAAAGATCACTTTATGCTCTGGAAGCGAAGCCGGAGATCCCCGTTTTGCCTACCAGAAAGTTTTAAATTAAATCACACATTATACCCCGCTGAAAGCACTGTAGCCGCCGTCTACAGGCAGTACGATACCGTTTACAAAGCCGGATGCATCATCACTTGCTAAAAATAGTGCCGCACCGATCAGCTCCTCTGGATTGCCAAAACGTCCCATAGGTGTTCCGGCAATGATGTCTCCGGCTCTGTCTGTATAAGAGCCGTCTTTGTTGAACAGAAGGTCATGATTCTGCTCTGCTGCATAAAATCCTGGTACAATGGCATTGCAGCGGATGCCGCTTTCTCCGAAATGGACAGCCAGCCACTGGGTCAGGCTCTGGACAGCACTTTTAGCATTGGAATAAGCCATAACTTTGGAAAGCGGAAGGATAGAAGAAACAGAGGCGATATTGATAATACTTCCCTTTCTCTTTTCTACCATATCTCTGGTAAATACCTGGATCGGCAGTAAGGTTCCAAAATAATTTAAGTCCATTACGTTTCTTACATTCTCTTCCTTTAAATCCCAGAAAGAATAATCATCTGCCTGCTTTTCCTTTTTCAGCATCTTTACAGAAGCAATGGCTCCCGACTGATTTCCGCCAGCACCATTGATCAGGATGTCACAGCTTCCAAGGTCAGCCTTGATCTGCTCATATGTTTTAACCAGTTCTTCTTTATCCAGTACATTGCAGCTGTAGCCTTTTACAACCACTTCTTTGTTGTATTCCGTTTTTGCGTTTCCTGTCAGTGTTTCACTCATCTTTGCCAGCTTTTCCTTGCTGCGGCCAATAATAGCAACCTTTGCTCCATTGACAGCCAGACCATATGCCATAGCTGAACAAAGTGTGCCGCTTCCTCCTGTTACGATAGCTGTTTTTCCCATAAGATCTACATTAAAAGGTACCTTCATTTTTTAACCCCTTTCCGTGCCTTCTGCACCCTGTTTTCTGCCGTTTGTTGTAGATACCAGTTCAATCAGTATACCGGTATACCGAACATTATAACATATATATAATATAGATTTTGGGTTCCGTCAAGGGCAGTCTTGCGTTTTTTATACGCCGGAATTATAATCATGATGTGAGTGTCAAAAGTAAATTTTGCCACTCACTGATGTAACCGGATTGCTCCATTGCTATGCAATTCCCGCAATCCTCGAACACCTCAAACTCCCATAAAATGGCGTGTTCACACCATTTTATGGGAGTTTGAGGTGTTCGGCGTGTCAATAAGTATAAATTGCTTATTTGTGCGAGCACAAACGCAATTTATACTTTTGACACTTACATCATAATAATGAAAAACTCGGACGTATTTTGGGTACATCCGGCGGAAAGGAAGCAGAAGAGATGACTACAAAACTTACAAGAGAACAGGGACTGGAATTACTGAAAAAGTATAATAAAGAGCCATTCCATATTTTACATGGACTGACCGTTGAAGGCACTATGAAGTGGTTTGCAAAAGAACTGGGATATGGTGATGAAGCCGATTTCTGGACAATGGCAGGACTTCTTCATGATATTGACTTTGAAATATATCCGGAACAGCACTGCATCAAGGCAGAGGAGCTGTTGAGAGAAGCAGGAGTGGAAGAAGAACTGATCCATGCAATCTGCAGCCATGGATATGGTATTGCCTGTGATGTGAAGCCGGAGCATGAGATGGAAAAAGTACTGTTTGCGGTAGATGAGCTTACAGGACTGATCGGTGCAGCAGCAAAGATGCGACCATCCCGCAGTGTTATGGATATGGAAGTTTCCAGCCTTAAGAAGAAATTTAAAGACAAAAAGTTTGCTGCCGGATGTTCCAGAGATGTGATTCGTGAAGGTGCGGAAAATTTAGGCTGGACATTGGAAGAACTGATGGAAAAAACGATCCTGGCTATGCGTTCCTGCGAAGAGTCTGTAAATAAGGAAATGGAAGGCTGAGAGTACATTAATAAGAAACATTTGATAAAAGACATAATAACCCTAAAAGTATGCCGTACAAAGACATTTGTCCTTGTACGGCAAATTTTTACCTTTAAAACTATTGACAGAGTGGGAAAAGTAAGGTATCATTTGCACTTGTAACGCACTTAAAAGGGCTTGGGAAAAAACCTGCTAAAAAGAGTGTGTTTTACTAAGATTTAAGGAGATAAAGATCATGAAGAAAGTGGTTAAGTTCGGAGGCAGTTCACTTGCAAATGCAAAGCAGTTTAAAAAAGTGGCTGACATCATTAAAGCGGATAAATCCAGAAGATATGTAGTTCCGTCTGCACCAGGCAAGCGCAATGATAAGGACGAGAAAGTAACCGATATGCTGTATGCATGCTATGATGCTGTGACAGAAGGACGTTCTTACAAGAAGATCCTTGACAAGATCAAAGAAAGATACAATGAGATCATTGATGGACTGGATCTGAACCTGAACCTGGATCATGAATTTGATAAAATAGAAGAAAATTTCCTGGCACAGGCAGGAAGAGACTATGCAGCTTCCAGAGGTGAGTACTTAAATGGTATCCTGATGGCAAACTATCTGGGATATGAATTTATTGACGCTGCAGAGGTTATTTTCTTTGATGACAATGGCAATTTTGAAGCAGATATTACAGATAAAGAGCTTTCTGAACGTTTAGAGCATGTAGAGAGAGCTGTTATCCCTGGATTTTACGGATCCCGCCATGATGGTACTGTAAAGACTTTCTCCAGAGGCGGCTCTGATGTGACCGGTTCTATTGTTGCAAAGGCGATCCACGCAGACCTGTATGAAAACTGGACTGATGTTTCCGGATTTTTAGTAGCAGATCCACGTATCATCAAGGATCCTGAGGTGATCGAGACCATTACTTATAAAGAACTTCGTGAACTGGCTTATATGGGAGCAAGCGTTCTTCATGAGGATGCTATTTTCCCGGTACGTAAAGAAGGTATCCCGATCAATATCCGCAATACTAACCGCCCGGATGACAAGGGAACTCTGATCGTAGAGACTACCTGCCGCAAGCCGCGTCATACCATTATCGGCATCGCAGGTAAGAAGGGATTCTGTTCCATCAACATTGAAAAGGCAATGATGAATTCTGAGGTTGGTTTTGGGAGAAGAGTTTTAAGCGTATTTGAAAAATACGGTATTAATTTTGAGCATATGCCATCTGGCATTGATACCATGACTATTTTCGTTCATCAGTCTGAATTTGAAGCTTATGAGCAGTCTGTTGTAGCAGGCATTCACAGAGCGGTTGAGCCAGATACCGTAGAACTGGAATCTGACCTGGCGCTGATTGCAGTAGTAGGAAGAGGCATGCGCTCTAACAGAGGCACTGCAGGTCGTATCTTCTCCGCGCTGGCACATGCAAGAGTCAATGTAAAGATGATTGATCAGGGATCCAGTGAGTGGAATATCATCATTGGTGTTAAGAATTCTGATTTTGAGACTGCTATTAAGGCAATTTATGATATTTTTATCACAGTAGATTTATAAAACAGGATAGAGTATAATGTAATAGAAAAGCAGGGAGAGCTTCTGGAAATAGGAGTTTTTCCTGCTTTTTTGAAAAGCGCAGTTGGACTGTCTATTTACTTTGTATCATAGTTATGCCAATAATTATATCTATCAGGATCGGCCGGGTAGGACAATATGCAGGAAGAGGATATAGGCAACTCATAGTAGATAATTATATTGCGATATAGTCGTGAAAGGTCCGAAAGCCACCGGCGCGCATTACAGATGCGCATTTGGGAGAAAATCCTTTGTTCGTGGGCTTGCGCCGCCTAGTGTCAGAACTGCGAACCCAACTCACACGCTTCGCGT
>UQTA01000105.1 GCA_900543885.1 uncultured Clostridium sp. | reverse complement strand
ATCTACATTGTAGATACCGTGATCTACAATGCAGATGCAGTAGGAGCTTATAACATTTTGAGAAAGTATCATGCCGTATCCGGCAAAGAAATTGATATGCCCGTAACCGGGCTGAGCAGTACAAAAACGATAAAAGTAGCTGTGTAACCCACCTGGGTAGCAGTAAGGGTGTCATGGACGCACCCCTGAAACTACGGAGCTATGTTTCGTAATCAGATGCTCGGTAATTAAATTGCCGATGTAGTTCACGATTTTGCTTCCTGCAAGTCGCATCTTGGAGAAGCTACCAGGGAGTAGTTTGTATGATAGATCACAAAGCCTGGTGCAGCTCCAGCCACTTTCTTGATATTTTTCTTTTGGATATAGTCGATCTCAACTTTATCATTTTCACGGCCTTTTGAATAATAAGCAGCCAGTGCACCGGCTTCTTCGAATACCCGGTCCGGAAGATCGCTCTGTCCGTTGCTCTTTACGATCACATGGGAGCCGGGAATGCCTTTGGCATGGAACCACCAGTCATTTCCGCTTGCAACCTTAAAGGTAAGTTCTTCATTTTGATAGTTATTTTTTCCTACAAAGATATCATAGCCATCAGAAGAAATATAATGGAAAGGACGGCTGGTGATCTTTGGGCGTTTTTCATTGGCACGGCGTTTCTTTATATAGCCAAATTCCATTAATTCCTCTTTGATCTGGACCAGATCATTTTCCTCCAAAGCAATATCCAGGGCAGAACTTACAGATTCAAGATGATCAACTTCTGCTTTTGTTTCCTTAGTCAGCTGGCTTAAGGCTTCATAGGTACGCTTTAATTTATTATATTTATCAAAATGTTTCTGGGCATTTTCCCGGGCAGTCAGCTGCGGGTCAAGAGGAATGGTGATCTCCTGGTTATCATAATAATTGATGCACTTAAATGATTTTTCTCCGCCCTTTAATTCATATCCATAGGTATTTAACAGTTCTCCGTAGATCCGGTATTTTTCCCGTTTTTCCGTATCCTTTAACTGCTTTAACTGCAGATCATATTTTTTACAGCTTCGTTCTAAGGCTGTCTGGACAATACGGCGCAGATCGGATGATTTCTGACGGATCCGGGTGATAGTATCTCTGGATGCATAATAGTTTTCCAGAAGAATACTGATGGAATCATAGGTTTCTCTGCGGTATCCTTTGCTGTCGTAGCAGGTAAGAGGCACAGAGGCATATTCTACAGGTGTATCACCGTCGTAGACAACTGCAGGAGAAAAATTGCCTTCTTTTACATCATCCATCATAAGCTGGAACGTATGGTACAGATGGGTCAGTTCCAGATCTGTCAGTTCACTGGCAGACCGGTCAGAATCGATGGAAGCCAGGTGACACAGCTCTTCTGCAACAATGGGACTGATGCCGGTAAGGTGGCCGTATAAAGCTTTCTGCACAGAGGTAGGAGAAGTGGAAATACAGTTTTTAAAGGTTTCTTCTGTCACTTCCAGCGGATTTTCTTTTGCAATGGTCTGAGGGATAAAGTATTCCCGTCCTGGAAGAACCTCTCTTACAGAACTCATGCTGGCAGATACATGTTTGATGCTGTCGATGATCGTTCCGTCTTCTTTACAGAAAATGATATTGCTGTGTTTGCCCATGATCTCTACGATCAGGCGTTTTCTGCAAAGGTCTCCCAGCTCATCCAGATGCTCTAATTCAAATTCAATGATACGTTCCAGTCCTGGCTGCTTTACAGAAAGGATGCGGGCGCTTCCAATATGCTTCCGCAAAAGCATACAGAAGTTTGGGGCAGTCAAAGGACTGGTTTTATTATTGGCAGTCAGATAAATCAGCGGAAGGCTTGCGCTGGCTGAGATCTGAAGCCGGTAGTTTTCTTTGTTGTTTTTGATTGTTATAAGTAATTCATCTTTTTCCGGCTGGGCAATTTTGGCAATTTTTCCGCCTTCTAAGGCATGCTTCAATTCCCAGGCAAGATTTGCGATGGTAATACCGTCAAAAGCCATTTTATTCACTCCTGTTAATAAAAAAGTAGGCAGTAATACATCCATGTATTGATGCAGACTGTCCCCATAAGCATATCACATTTTCAGAAAATAGAAAAGAGTTACAGGAATGTTGAAAAACTGCTGTACACAATGGAATAAATAACCTATAATAAACCGGAAGGGCATTAATCGATGAGAATTATTTAAGAAGATGTAAATACAAAAGAAAAGCAAGCTTTGTAATATATGGGAGAATATCTATGGATAATCTGATACAGCTTATAACAGGCGGCCTGTCGTGGTTAGGAGAACACAGAGGCCTGTTTTTGCTACTGTTGTTGGAATTTTTTGCCGGTGTGTGGCTGATCATCGGCTTTTTTCAATTAAAGATCAAAAAACAGGATTTGTATTCAGGCAGAACAAAGAACAGCCGGGGCTATTCGGAAATGTTTGAAAATGGAGAGCCATCTTTTGTACTGCGCTGCAAAGACCTGTATCCTGTATATATAGCAGACAGTTTCGAAAAGCTTTTTAGGATCACCAGAGATGAACTGCAGATAGATATCAATGTTTTTCCTGAGCGTATAGGCTCGGGAAAGGACTGGAATGTGTGGAAGCAGTATCAGTCATGGGATGGAAAAAGTTCCTTTGCGGCAGAATTTTATATAGAAAGATTAAAAATCTGGTATCATCTGGAAATACTCAGAAGTCTTGATAGTGCGTATGATGTATTTCGGTTCCATGATATAACAGAGGATAGAAGAAAGCTGGAAAAATTAGAAGGACAGTTAAAGCTTGCAGAAGATACAAGCCGGTCAAAAACAGAGTTCTTATCCAGTATGTCTCATGAGATCCGTACACCCATGAACGGTATTATCGGTATGCTGACACTGGCTCACGGACAGTTAAAGGGACATAGCGCGGAAAATTATATTATAAAGGCAGAACAGCTTTCCAAGTATCTGCTTTCTGTTATCAATGATATTCTGGATATGTCACGTATTGAGGCAGGAAAGATCGAACTTGAGAATAAACCGTTTGAACTGGAAGCACTGGCTGAAAAGCTGAGAAATATGTTCCAGAAAAATGTGGAAGCAAAGGGAATTGCATTTTCTGTAGAGATGAGAGATGTGGATGTAAAATATGTAGTGGGAGATGAACTGCGTATTTCACAGATTCTGGTTAATTTCCTTTCCAACGCCCAGAAGTTTACAGCAAAGGGAGAGATCCGGGTGACCTTCAGGCAGCTGCAGAAGGAAGAGGGAAATGTAAGTCTTATGTTCCGTGTCCATGATACAGGAAAGGGAATGGATGCCAAGTTCATCAGCAGGATTTTCAAGCCATTTGAACAGGAAAGCAAAGATATTACCAAACAGTATGGAGGTTCTGGCCTTGGAATGGCTATTACGGATCAGCTGGTTCATTTGATGGGCGGAGAGATCGTGATTGACAGTATGGTAGGAAAAGGTTCTGATTTCAGTGTATACCTGACGCTTCCTATAGCAGAAAATCCGGATGTTCAGGAAGAACAGGAAGAGGAGGAGGATGTTGACTTTACCTTTAATGGCTGTCATATCCTGATGGCAGAAGATAATGAGATCAATGCAGAGATCGCAGTGAGCATCCTGGAAGAAGAGGGAGCAAAGATAGATGTGGCTGTCAATGGTAAAGAGGCAGCAGAGAAATACGAAGCCAGCGCACCGGGAACCTATGACTTTATTCTCATGGACATCCAGATGCCTGTGATGAACGGACGAGATGCTGCAAAGCTTATACGAAGTATGGATCGTGAAGATGCGAAACAGATACCGATCTTTGCTCTTTCAGCAGATGCTTTCGTAGAAGATCAGAGACTTTCAGCCATGAGCGGCATGGACGGCCATTTTACGAAACCGATTGATTTTGATGAAATACGTGTGCAGATCGGAAAGATATTAAAAGGACGACGAAGATAAGAATGGATAAAAAAACGTTGATCAATCTTATAAAAGCGGCAGGAGTAAAGAAGGTCGCAGTAGGTGCTGTCTCTTTAACTCTTGTGACAGGTGGATTTAATGTTTTATGGAAAGACTATCAGCAAGGAAATCTGTTTAAACCGGATATGCTTGTGAAAAACAGGGAACTCCAGGGAAATCAGATCATGTTCCCGGAAAAAGAAAATATGAAGCCGGATGAAGAAAATAATTCCCAGGAAAATGATAATAAGAAACTGGAAAGGGATCCTGACTCTAATGATCCTTATGGTCAGGATAAGCAAAATGACTCATCTTATGAAATGGCTATGGATCAGGTGACCCAAAATCCGGAAAATACAGGGAATATTTATGCCGATTCATCCTACCCTTATGCAGACAACATAAATAGTCCTTCCGGGAATCCAGATGGACAGAATCTGGTCTTAGCGCCTGATGCAGAAGAAAAGGTAAGAGTTCCCGGCGGATATTCTGAGATCCCGGAAAACAACATACATAACAATGAAACGCCAAGCTCCGGCGGTATTTCTGACAGCAGCAGTACAGTGGTGGATGGAAACTCCGGCGGTGGAGGTGGTGCTTCTTCTGGTACAAACCAGGATCCTGTTACACCGGGAGGAAATGCAGATCCGGCTCCAAACCCCGACCCGGCTCCGACGCCGACACCGGATCAGCCCTCTGGAAAACCAGATTCCGGAGATAACACACCTGTGGTGGATCCGGACTTTCCAGATGCGTCTAATCCGCCAAAACCGGCGACTGATCCTACATGGCCAGATGGTGGATCTATATATACAGGACGTTTTCCTGGTGATGGATTCCCGGAAAATAGTGAGCAGGCAGAAAAGGCTCAGATACATGTAGTACAAAATCTTACAAATACTGAATTTGAATTATATGAAGGTACGGTGTTAACTGATTGGAAATTATTTTGCAGCTTATATGCCTATGTGAGTACGGATCCTGGGGTTAATTATCGTATACAAAATTATAGTGAAAATTTTAAAATTGGAGATTATCCAAAGATAGTGAATGGGGATTTTACGGTGAAATTCTATTTTCGCCCTAATGCGCAAAGCCCATGGCAGGAAACAGAATGTACATTTAGCGTAAAATACTGCAAAGTCACGATTATGAATATTGCAGATGAAAGCGGAGAAAGAGAAACTCTTGAAACCATTTATTTGGAAGGAGGGAAAAAGCTGGATCTTGTGAAGCCGCTGAAAATGTTGTATGACTATAATTATGATAATTGGGAGAAAGATACGTTCTGGGATAATTCTCTGCAATCAATAGTTCCTGGATGGATTGTAAATGGAAATGAAAAGATATTCACTCCGGAATACGAACCTGCGGCACCGGGAAGATATGAAATAATCCCAATGGAACGGGAAAAAGTTTCAGATCAATTAACTGTGATACTTGAGAATCAGTGGAAAGATCCTAGCAATTTTAATAGTACTACCTTTTATGTTCAGAAGTTAAAATATGCTCCGGAGGAATCGGAAGTATTGGAAATTCCTTTGGGTATCCAAAAAATAGGTATATGGCCAAGTTATACATATAATGCCAGAAAGCTTATTATTCCAGAATCAGTTGCTTATGTTGAGGATTATTTTCCGGTAATTCAGAATGAAATTGTAGTTTCGGATAAGAATCAGCATTTTTGCTCAGATGATGGTCTGCTCTATGATAAATCAAAAACGAAACTAATAGCAGTTCCAAGTGATCGCACAGAATTAAAAGTGCCTGAAACAGTCAAAGAGGTGGTTCTTTCATCGGCAAATGCTAATTTGAAAGAAATTGTATTTACAGCAAGCACACCTCCGGATATCACGCTTGAAAATTTGAGTGGTGTAACTTTGTATGTTCCATCGAATGCATATGCGCAGTATCTTCTTGCGTGGAATCAGCAATTAGGTGATAATCATTTGGAAATCGCAGGGGAAGTTGCTGATTACATGTATGAAGATAGTGCTGTTTATTCATCAGATAAAAAAATCCTGTATTTGATTTCTGATGAAAACAGCGGTTTATGGATGGTGCCAGATGGCGTCGAAAAGATAAAAAATGGTGCTACAGACAAGTGCACAGATGTAGAGCGTCTTTTTATTCCTGGCAGTATGAAAAATTTGGAATCAGGAAGCCTGGCAGGAAATGGTTTGAAAGAGATTTATTTTCAGGGAACAGTTCCGCCGGATATCAGTGAAGATACGTTTGGCGATCTGACCGCTAAGGGGCTGGTTGTTTATGTCCCTGAGGGATGCCGTGATGCCTACGTGGAAAAATGGAGTGAGGTCTTAGGTCAGGACACAGTAGAAAAACTCATCCAATATATAGACTGTAAATTAGTGGAGGATGGCGATTTTATTTATTTGGATGTTTCAGACCGGAGCATTCTAATGCAAGCACCCAAAGATGTAGTTTCTTTTGATGAAATCATGGATCGTGTTCCTGAAAATGTTAAATTTGCGGAAATAGGAAACAGTGCGTTTAAAGGATGCGATAGCTTAAAGGTTGCAGAGTTGCCGGAAAGTGTTGTGAGAATAGGAAGAAATGCTTTTTCTCAGTGCAAGAATCTGGAGGGCGTTATGAGTTATGCAACTCAAGGTGTCTTTGTAGGAAAGGATGCATTTGAGAATCTTCGATTCTTAGCGTTTAATACAGGATATCTGGATTTGGAAGATCCCTCTATGATAAATGGAATTAATACATATGTTACAAATAGCTGTTTACTGGATGAAACTGCAGCGAAGAAAGCAATTGGCAGCGGAACTAGTTTAAAAATGGGGGATACTGAGGAAACAAAGGGATTAGTATTTGGCTTGGGAAAAGACCAAGGAAATGAAGCTTTTGTACTGAGCTGGGATTCTGATTTTTCAGGAATATTAGCCAGCCCAGATGAATATCCCATTACTCTGATTATGAATTATGCGTTTATGGGATGCGATAAAACAATTATAATACCGGATGACGTAGCGAAAACACTTAGGGTGATAGGATGGGAAGCGTTTGAAGATTCAGGACTCACAGGTTCTATTGCTTTTTCTGATGATCTGCACACAATTGGTGGGAATGCTTTTTATGGTTGTAGCGAATTAGATAAAGTTACTTTTTCTGGCACAGAGCATACTCTGGGAGACACTGATCCAGGACTTACCATAGATGAAATGGCCTTTTTACAAACTGGATTGACAGAGATTGAATTTCCAGAAGATTTAAAAGCATTAGGATGTCATATATTTGCTGAAACAAATGTATCTAAAATGATTTTTAAAGGGAAAAATGTACCAGCGTTATTATGTTATAGTACAGGATCACCTTACTTCTTCGGTGTGGAAAATGAAGAAAATATAATTGAACTTAAGGGAGAAGCCGATGCGGATACGTATTTAAAGCGTTGGAAATATCAATTGAGTGGTGTTGATAGTATAGGCTGACTTGAAAAAGTAAATTCCAGTGCAACGGTAAATTCCACCGTGCATTAAAATTGCTTGATTTTATTGAATTATAATAGGCAAAATCTTAG
>UQTA01000104.1 GCA_900543885.1 uncultured Clostridium sp. | reverse complement strand
CTGCTCTTGACATGCCCAGCAGTAACTGTTATATATAAAACAAGGGTGAAAAGCCTGATTTGTAAGCTTCTCACCCTTCATTATCATAGAAGAATCTAATTTACAGAGATTTTCTCATAGTCTCGAAAAATGCGATCGCCAGCGAAGTGATCACTGTTCCTAAAACGCAGGACATTCCCCTCTGCCAGAACACTGTATACTGTTCTGCTCCCAAAACATCATACCAGAGATCCAGGATATTTCCGTAAAGAAACGCTGTAACAAATGATAACAGATATTTCCATTTAAACCGTCTTACTGCAATTCCTAATACGATCAGTAGCAGTCCCTGGAATATGTACTCAGATTTTCCAAATGTAAACCACGGCAGTGTTTCTGAAATCCTAAGATACAGTACATACGCAGGAGCAACTACCATTGATACACCAAAACCGCTTTTTGCTGACAGGCAGACACCTAAAGGGCACAGGATCATTCCCATTACATAAGCAAGTTCCGCAAAATTTCCTTTTTTATTGTTCATCTGCATCCCCTTTCCGTGGAATCTACTTTGCAGTAATATCCACACCACTCTTAATTACATAAGCAGGGGCTGTATGATGCCAAATGGCATGATATACATCTTCATCCTCCAGGACTACCAGATCGGCATTTCCGCCAACTTTCAGCTCATGATCCTTGATGCCAAGAACTTTTGCTGCAGTAGTAGTTATCATGTCATAAAGCAGTTCCATGTCATCGAAGCTAACCATATGGAGCAGATGGCTGGCAAGAAAGGCCACCTGAAGCATATTGCACTCGCCATATGGGTAATATGCATCTGCAATATCATCCTGTCCCAATGCAACTGGAACACCTGCTTTTAACAGATCTTTTACTCTTGCATGGAGAGGGCCTGTATGAGGATCTGATACAACACCGATCTGTGCTTTCTTTAAAAGAGAAACCAGCTTTCTGAAGTAATTTTCAGGATACAGTTCCATTGCACGGCAATGCTGTGCCGTAGCTCTTCCCTGCCATCCCATTTCAATCACTTTCTTGCATAACATTTCAAGAGTTCTCTCTTCTGCATCACCTACATCATCTAACAGCATAGAAATGTCTTTATTGTATTCTTTTGCGTAATCACACATGGAATTTACATGATCCAGCTCTTCTTCCTCTGTAAATTCAATCCACGGGATACCGCCTACTACATCTGCACCAAGATCTAAAGCTTCCTTGATCAGTTCTTTTGCACCTGGTTCTCTTGCAACACCGTCCTGTGGGAATGCAACTACCTGAATATCCAGGCGGTCCTTATATTCCTCTCTTCCCCTGATAACACCTTTCACGCCTTCCAGTCTTGCTTTGCTGTCTACATCAGCAAATGCACGGATATGAGTGTTACCATATTTAACAGCCAGATCACAAGCCTTGCGCACATTTTCAATGATCCATTTTTCATCATAGCATGCCTTAAAATCAGCGGCTCTTTCAATAGAGGTCATTGCTCCGCCCATGTTATTATCATTGTATTCCTTTAAAGCGTCCTGACCTGCCATTTCCAATGTATATACCTTGCACAGATGAAGATGGCCGTTTACAAAGGATTCTGTTACCAGCTTGCCTTTTGCATCAATGATCTGTTTTGCTTCACCTTCTACAGATGACGCAATGGCTGTGATCTTTCCGTTTTCAATTCCGATCTCCACCAGTTCTTTTCCTGTTTTTCTTGTTTTCGCATTTGTAATCTTAATATCCAGCATATGTAACCCTCCTGATTTTTTTATGTCTATGCTCTCATAATCTTTTAGCCGATATCTTCTTTTAAACTGCCAATTCGAACAGAAGCTCTTGTCAGTAAGTCTTTACCTACCTGATTTACATAATCCCGTTTTTCTTCTTCGTTTACTTTCGTAAGTTTTCCTGATGATACAACTAATTCCCCATTTACCACTACATCTTTTACAAGACGCGGATCTCCACTTTCTACAATACATGCCACCGGATCATAGCAGCCGCCTGCATAGGTAAGCTGGTTCCAATCCATAACTGTAAAATCAGCAGCCATTCCTGGTGCAAGATAACCAATATCATCTCTTCCAAGGACTTTTGCACCTCCAGCTGTTGCCATATACAGATAATCATCTGGTGTTGCCGCCTGATCTCCCCAGGTCAGACGATTTAGCAGATATGCACATCGGATTTCTTCTAACATATTGGAAGAATTGCTGCTTGCAGCTCCGTCAACTCCCAGTCCAATCCTTGTAAGGCCACGTTTTAAATAAGAAGGTACCGGGCATGCTCCTGAACTTAAAAGCATGTTGGAGATTGGGCAGTGTGCTACGCCTGTTCCTGTTTCAGCCATTTGCTCAATCTCTTCTTCGTTTAAATGGATACAATGTGCAAAATAAAATCTCTTTCCAAGAAGTCTGTGTCTCTTAAACCATTCAAATGGACGGCAGCCCCATGTTTTAAGCGTATATTCTACCTCATGCTGGCTTTCTGCAAGATGTCCATGGACCATAATATCATATTCTTCTGCAAGATCTACAACAGCTTCTATAATATCTTCTGTCTCATACTGTGCGATACTCGGTGCAATTCCAACCTGGCACATAGAAAAGCGGGAACGATCGTGGTACTTTTTCACCAGTCTGATGGTATCTTCTGTTACACTTTCCTTGGTATCTACTACTTCCGGCGGTACGATATCACTTGGTACAGAGTGAAATCCTCTGGTAGGATGGAAACGAATGCCTATTTCAGCTGCTGCTTCGATCTCCGCATCAACCAGATATTTCACTCCTATAGGATGTGGATACCAAAGGTCATTGGAGGTGGTACAGCCAGTCTTAAGCATATCTCCCAATCCAGAATAAACTCCTGCACGGGCTACATCTGTATTCAGATCTTTGTATATCTCATACATGACAGTAAGCCATGGTTCCAGTTTCAGACCTCTTGTTGCCTGTATATTGCGAATCAATGACTGCCAGGTATGATGATGGACATTTACAAATCCAGGAAGGATCACCGTTCCCTTCGCATTTATAATTTTGTCGATCTGCAGTTTTCCTGCATATTTTTTCTCCAGGTCATTTCCTACATCCAGAATCTCTTTTCCAGAGATCAGCAGATCTCCATGACGGAATTTTTCCCGTTTTTCGTTCATGGTAAGGATCCAGTCAGCATTCTTATAAAGTGTTATCCCCATATAGCTTCTCCTTTTCTTCAGAGGGCTTTTAACCCCAAAGCCCTCTGAATGGCATTCTTTTTATACGTCCTCAAAACCATCAAATGCCACAATACGGCTGATGCAGCTTTCACCATCCTGGAACTTCCACGGGAAACAGCCAATTACAACTCGCTTATTAGACAGCTTATCAATCTCACCGCCCATACATTCTGCATGGATCGCCTCATAAGGCTGGCCAAACAGCTCTAAATGCATTGCCTGATAATGCTCTGGCCATGGATAGATCTCATTTAAGGACTTGCCATACTTCTCACGGAAGATAGCGTCACACTTCTCAGCTTCCATTGGCTCCCAGTCGCGGATCTTTGTATTCATCGGATGATCAGCTGAACCGCAGTCTACGCCCAGCCATTTGATCTTCTTTTCACGTACCCACTTGATAAAGTCAAGAGATGGACCTGGATGACGCAGCATATAACGGCGTTCATCTGCTGTTGGCTGGTCAAATCCATACTTATGATAACCTGTATTGATGATCAGGATATCTCCTTCACGTACTTCTACTCTCTTTTCAATGTCTTCTGGTGTATAAATACCAAAATCTTCTGCCATATCAGAAAGGTCTACTACTACGCCAGGAGCACAAAGCTTGGTAAGCTCTAAGGCTGCAATATCTCTTCCGGCTGTATCAAAGTGGCGTGGACCATCCAGATGGGTTCCCACATGGTTGGAATGTGTTACCAGCTGTCCGTTAGCACCATTTGGAGCCAGACGCTTAAAATATTTTACCTGCAGTGGTTCATAAGTTGGCCACGGTGGTGTGCTGATTCCGATCGGGATACTTAAATCGTACATTTTGATGTCAGACCATTTACTCATAATTATAAATCCTCCTTGATTATATATAAATATTTTTATTTAATTGTTGATTTTTACTGTTCCCATGCTTTCGCACAAGCTTCAATTGCCTTAGTAAAGCAGCCTTCCGGCGGATTTACAAGACCGGCTCCGATCTGTCCTACACCATAATCCTTGTGAGCGATACCTGTGTTGATGATAGGACGGATACCTGTTTCCAGAACCTTTACAATATCGATTCCTGTTGCACTTCCCCTGAAATCCAGTACCGGGATCTTATAAGCATTTCCTTCTCCCTCTGTGATCTCATACATCTGGGATGAATAATTAATAGCATCCTGTACCTGGCCGCCGACGAACTGTACAATGGCCGGTGATGCTGCCATACAGAAACCGCCGATACCCGTTGTTTCCGTAATACAGCTGTCGCCGATATCCGGGTTTGCATCTGCCTCAGAATATCCTGGGAAATATAAGCCCCGGATATACTCAGAAGGAGCGGTAAACCACTGATCTGCTCCCAGTCCTGAAATGCGGATACCAAATTCAACACCATTTCTACACATAGTTGAAACAATGGTGCTGTACGGGATACCCAGTGTAGGATCCATAGTTGCCTTACAGGACGGCATGGACAGATTCAGGAATGCATGGTCATTTCCATTGATAAATCCAATGGCTTCCTGCTGCTGTTCCAGTGAAAAATGGGTCTTGTACACATCAGCAAGGATCTCACGGATAAATAAAGAGGTTCCTGCTTTGTTACGGTTATGTCCCTCATCTCCCATCTGAAGCGCCTGGGCGATCATAACCTTCATATCGATCTCTCCATGGATCTCCAATGCTTCTTTCAGAACCGGATAATAAACCTTTTCCATTTTTCTTAAACGGTCAAATACTTCCTCATCGCAGGCACCAAAACGCAGTACCTTTCCAAGACCTTCATTCATGGTGCAGTACGCATCATTTCCAAAGGTTTTGTTGACCACATGCCATACCGGCATAGAATATGTAATAATACCAGCCATAGGGCCAACTGCATTGTGATGGTGGCAGGAATCAAAGGTGATCTTTCCGCTTGCTGCCAGTTCTTCTGCTTCTTTTAAGTCTTTTGCCAGTCCTTCATAGATCAGGCCACCCATAACAGCGCCTTTCATAGGACCGCACATATTTTCCCACTTTACAGGAGGTCCTGCATGGAGAATGGTGGTTTTTGTCATGCCCGGGATCGCTTCTCCGGCAGTAGACATTCCAACTAAAGCAGGCTGTGCTGCAAGAATCCTTCTTAATGCCTCTTTATTGGCAGCTTCGATCTTTTCTGCCAGCTTTGGATCCTTTAACTGTTTTAAGTAACCGGCGATCTTTTTATCTCCTCCTGCTACCGGCTTCCATGCTACATGGACTGCCTTTACATTCTGCTTTTTCAGGTCCTGATAAAAAGATTCAATTCCGAAATTTACCACACATAATTCTTTTTCAAATAATTCATTTACTTTGCTCATTTTCTTCCACCTCCTCTTTACAGATTTTCTGTGATCAGCTGTACAAATCTTGCTGCCTGTGCATTAGAAGGAAGTACGATCGCACCTGCTCCTGCTAACTGAAGGGAAGTAGCGGTACGGCTCTGTGGATCGCCTTCTGTACCACATACAGTAGCTACTACTGACAGATAACGTCCTTCTTTGGCTGCCAGATCTTTCGCTTTACGGATGGCATCAGACAGATCCTTTGCCGGATCTTCATGAGATCCATATCCGATCACACAGTCAACTAAGATCACCGCTGTTTCAGGATCTTTTGCTTCCTCAACTACACGTTCTGCTCTTAAAGATGGATCGATCATTGGATGAGGACGTCCTACTGTAAACTCATCATCTCCAAAATCAAGGAAAGTATTTTCCTTTGAACGGCCATTTCTTGCATTTTCCAGCTTGTCCTCAGGGCTTAAAGGAATATTGGAATAAATATGCTTCATGCTTCCGATCAGAAGCTTCATTGCCTCATCGCAGATGGTTCCGCCTGTATAAAGGCCTCTTACATATTTCTGTCCCTGGATCATTCCAGCACGTTCTTCCGCTGCCAGCTTTTCAGCCTGATCCTTTCCCATGGAAAATTCTTCAAAATCGGTAACTTCTCCTCCTTTAGCCAGTGCCACAGCCTTGTGGGCTGCATCTTCCAGGGAAACGGCTGCATAAAGACCTGCTTTTCTGATCTTTTCATTGTCACCGCCAATGAAACATACAACGACCGGTTTTCCGGCTTCTGCTGCGATCTTTAAGATCTGGTCCTCTACCTCTTTTGCCGGAGGTTTGGATACCAGTACGATGATCTCTGTTTTTGGATCTTCGATCAGAGCGTTCAGACACTGCTTCATCATGATACCGCCAATCTCTGCCTTTAAGTCTCTTCCGCCTGTACCAAGCAGCTGGGAAACACCTTCTCCTAACTGATCAATAATGGTTGAAACTTCCTGTGCGCCTGTACCGGAAGCACATACAAGACCGATCTTTCCTGGCTTGATCACATTTGCAAATGCAAGAGGTACATGATTGATCACTGCTGTGCCACAGTCAGGTCCCATCATCAGAAGTTCTTTTGAAACTGCATATTCTTTCAGTGCTTTTTCTTCCTCGATGGTCACATTATCACTGAAAAGCATTACATTGATATCACGATCCAGACAATCCTTTGCCACATCTGCTGCAAAACGTCCCGGAACAGAGATCACTGCCATATTCAGATTTTTTTCTACTTTTACTGCTCCATCCAGTGTAGGCGGGAAATATTCTGCCTTACTCTTTTCTGCTTTCTTATTCAGCAGTTCATCTACCTTCTCTACTGCCTTTTTAAAGCAATCTTCATCATCGCATTTTGCTGCCACAAAGAAATCATTGGCTGTTACTTCTTCAAATCCTTCCGTATCCAGTCCCAGGTTTCCTGCGATCTCCCTGTTCAGATCGGTTCCCATACCTACAAGAGCTTCTGTAATACCTGGCAGATTTTTCACATCCTTGGATATGATCATCAGTGTTACAGAATCATAATAGGTATTTTTTCTGACTTCAAGCTTTACCACATCTGTTTCCTCCCATCTTATTACTGTCGATTACACCATAATACATGCCGGTGAGAAAATCACAGCCTGAGCTGCTTCCAAAACTGGATACCCGCTTTAATGCTGTACGTATCAGTGCCGGATCACAGCTTTCAAATCCTTTTAAAAGCTGTAAAATATCTTCTGAAAACATATTTTCTCCTGCATGTTTCAACAAAGATCCGCTGATATCATTGGTTTTTAACGCTGCTGCATTTGTAATCTCTTTTAAAAATCCCTTCCATGGTTTTTCATCCGGCCAGGATGCCACATATCCGCAAAGGAAATCATCAGACGAAGGCGTAAGTCCCGGCCCGCATCCGGCCATCTGTTCTGCTGTGAGCACCGCAGATCCCATGTTTCCTTCCTGGACTGCCTGGCGGAAAGCCTCAATCCTTGGAGCCAATCGAGTAGGAGGCTAATCATTAGTTGATTAGCCGACCTCTCACACCACCGTGCGTACCGTTCGGTACACGGCGGTTCAATCAACTTAACATTTAACAAACCTCTCGGTATAGTAGTCATACAT
>UQTA01000103.1 GCA_900543885.1 uncultured Clostridium sp. | reverse complement strand
GAGGGCGTGGCTTCCCGCTGTGTATTTCAGCACGGTGATGCAAAGCAGCTGGATTTTCCTGATGAGAGCTTTGATGTAGTCATCAGCAACTATGTCTATCACAATGTTATGGGTGCTGATATGCAGAAACTGCTGCTGGAAAGCCTGCGGGTATTGAAAAAAGGCGGCGTCTTTGCACTCAACGATGATATGAAACCAAAGATGTACGGTGACATGGAAGGTTTTGCGCAGAAACTGCGGGATATGGGGTATGAGGAAGTACGACTCGTTGATATCGCACAGGAAGCTTTTGGCTCCCACCGTCGGGCTGCCATGATGATGCTGGGGTCTTCCCGGTTGCTTGTCGGCAGAAAGTAATGTATCAAAACAGGAGGTTTGGCTATGTCCAAGTTAGGAGTCGTGGAGGATACACTGTTCGTCCCTATGCTGGGAAGAATTTATGCTAGTGAGCATTACCCGCAAATTTTATATGATAAAAAAGCATTGGAATTGAAAAAGAAGCTGCCTTCAGACTTGATTAAACAGAATATGCAGAGCCAGTATACCCTTTTGGCCTCTGCTTCCCGGTCTGCTAATATGGATCGGATTATTCGGACTTTTCTGGAACGCAGACCGGACGGTGTGATTGTCCAGTTGGGCTGTGGTCTGGAAACAACCTATCACCGATGTGATAACGGAAAGACACACTGGTATGCCATGGATCTGCCTCATGTAATCGAATACCGGCGGGGACTTCTTCCCGAACCAGAGAGGGAATTATATATTTCCGGGGATGCCTTTGCAAAGGATTGGATCAAAAAAGTTCGCAATGATGTACTTGATGCTCCTATTCTCGTTACTGCAGGCGGGTTATTTCATTATTTTGAGGAACATAAGGTCATTGCCCTTCTGCGTATGATTGAGCAATTTGGAAATATGGAAGTTGTTTTTGATACGGTGAACAAAAGAGGAATGACCATGATGAAGAAAAAATATATGAAACAGGTCGGCCATGCCGATGCACAGATGTTCTTTTATGTGGATTCAGCGGAAGAATTGGCAGCAAAGATCGGGGGTAATGTGAAGGTGATTGCGGAGGAACCATACTATCGTTACATCCCTAAAAATGGCTTAAAGCTATCCACAAAGGTCAGTATGACAGTTTCTGATCAATTCAAGATGGTAAAGATGATACATCTAAAACTATAGTAGATATACAATATCAGAGAGAGAGAACTTTATCATTTTTTCGGACGCACTGATGAAACACCATCAAAAGCCGCCTTCTATCACCAGCGTGCAAAATTAAAAGATAATGCACTATGGGAACTTTTGCAAATCTTTAACCAGAAGCTTCAACCAACTCTATACAGAAACCGTTATCGTTTGGTTGCTTGTGACGGTTCTGTTGCTGATGAAGTCGATCCGGAACTTCTGGCAAAAGTATTGGCTAATCCAGAGATGTGGGCATTGCTCAATTCATTGGCGAAAACGATGAAGTAATGAAAAATAGTGAAAAAATAGTGTAATTTTAATGAAAAAACAATCCATAAAACGATATAATATATGGATAAAATGAGGATATTTATTGTGTATATGGATATTCTATCTCCATCAGTAAACTAAGTAAAATAAAAATTCTGCTTTACAAACAACAGATAAAGTATTAAAATAAACAAAAAGATATCTTCAGGGCAGGGTGAGATTCCCTACCGGCGGTAAAGCCCGCGAGCCGAGAGGCATGATCCGGTGAGATTCCGGGGCCGACAGTACAGTCTGGATGGAAGAAGATGATAGTACAGTTGATTTTTTGTATGAATGAATGTAGTATCAGAGCTCTGAGATGGTGATCCATTTCAGAGCTTTTTATATAGGAAAATCAGACATTCATTTATCAATCATATGTAACAGATCAATTCCACCCTGCAGATATTTCTGCAGGCTTTTTTTGTATCTGGTACATCGTTTTCGAAATAACTATACCATTCACTTGTCTGTGAATCCGATTGCACATGTTTAAAAGCCTCGGCGTAGCCCAGGCAAAGAACAGGAATAAGAAAGAAGGAATAGAAATGACGGATCAGGAATATATGCTTCGGGCTATTCAACTGGCCAAAAAAGGAGAAGGCTGGACGAATCCCAATCCTATGGTAGGGGCAGTGATCGTAAAAGACGGAAAGATCATCGGGGAAGGCTATCATAAAAAGTATGGAGAACTTCACGCGGAACGTAATGCAATTGCTTCTCTTACAGAATCAGCAGAAGGTGCGGTGATTTATGTCACGTTGGAGCCTTGCTGTCATCATGGTAAAACACCTCCATGTACGGAAGCGATCATTGAACAGAAGATCAGAAAAGTGGTGATCGGTTCCAGAGATCCGAATCCGAAAGTGGCAGGAAAAGGTGTACAGATGTTAAGGGAAGCCGGTGTAACAGTAGTTGAAGATTTTATGAGAGAAGAATGTGATCAGCTGAACCCGGTGTTTTTCCATTATATTACTACGAAGACTCCTTATGTGGTAATGAAGTATGCCATGACACTGGATGGGAAGATCGCAACGAAAACAGGAGCATCAAAATGGATCACCGGAGAATCTGCACGAAAAGAAGTACAGCATATGCGGCATCAGTACATGGGAATCATGGCTGGTATTGGAACTGTGCTTGCAGATGATCCGATGTTAAACGTCCGGGTAGAAGGCTGGAAAAGTCCTGTCAGGATTGTGTGTGACAGTAAGCTCAGGATCCCGCCGGGCAGTCAGATTGTAAAAAGTGCGGAAAAGTACCGGACGATCGTGGCTTATGCAGAACAGAAAAATGCAAAAGAGAAAATAAAAATATTACATACCATGGGAGTTGAAACCATTTACTGTCCCGACGAAAAGAATCAGATAGACCTTAAGAAGCTGATGGCAGATCTTGGAAACAGAGGCATTGACAGCATCCTCCTGGAGGGAGGAGGTACGTTAAATGACAGTGCACTGCGAGCTGGAATTGTAAAGGAAGTACAGGCTTTTGTGGCACCAAAGCTGTTTGGCGGTGTGGCTGGGAAGACACCGGTAGAGGGTATTGGAGTTGAACTGCCGTCTGAAGCAGTGGAACTGAAATATACAGATATCTGCCAGATCGGTGAGGATATCCGGATAAAATGTCAGGTGTGTGATAAAAAACAGGAGGAATCATGTTTACAGGAATCGTAGAAGAGAAAGGAAAAGTCCGTTATATACAGCTGACAGGGGAATCAGGGATCCTGGCAGTGAAAGCCCGGAAAGTCCTGGAAGGGACAAGGATCGGTGACAGTATCGCTGTGAATGGTGTGTGTCTGACAGTTACGTCGATTCAGCCGGACGGATTTACTGCCGATGTGATGGCAGAGACGATCAGAAGAAGCAGTCTTGGCAGCTGCAAGGCCGGAAGCCAGGTAAACCTGGAACGTGCAATGGCTGCAGACGGCAGGTTCGGGGGACACATAGTAAGCGGCCATATTGATGGGACTGGCGTGATACGTTCCATGCTCCGGGAAGAAAATGCCATCTGGGTATCAATTGAGACATCGCCACAGATTTTGCATCTGATTGTGGAAAAAGGATCCGTCTGTATTGATGGGATCAGCCTGACAGTTGCAAGGGTTGATGAAGCTGGTTTTCAGGTGTCGGTCATTCCACATACAGGAGAAGAAACCACTCTTTTGGAAAAGGTGCCGGGGGATCTGGTTAATCTGGAAAATGATGTGATCGGAAAATACGTAGAAAAACTGCTTGGCATCAGAAAAAACGAAGAAGAGAAAAAAGAATCCGGAATTACGATGGAGTTTCTTGAAGAATTCGGGTTTTAGAACAGGAGGATATACACTATGTCACAAAATTATCAGTACAACACAATTGAAGAAGCACTTAGGGATCTTAAGGAAGGAAAAATAGTTCTGGTCACAGATGATCCGGACAGAGAAAATGAGGGAGATCTGATATGTGCGGCAGAGTTTGCGACCAGAGAAAATATTAATTTCATGGCGACCTATGCAAAGGGTCTTATCTGTACACCGATGAGTGCAGAAATTGCGGTGAGATTGAACTTTCCGCCGATGGTTGCGGAGAATACGGACAATCACAGTACAGCATTTACCGTGGCAGTAGATCACGCAGATACAACCACAGGTATCTCTGCGGAAGAGCGCTCCTATACTATCATGAAGTGTGTGGATGATCAGTCAAAACCGGAGGATTTCAGAAGACCGGGACATGTGTTTCCGCTTATTTCCAGAAAAGGCGGGGTTTTGGTACGAAATGGCCATACAGAGGCAACAACAGATCTTATGAGACTTGCCGGACTGAAAGAATGCGGCGTGTGCTGTGAAGTTATGAAAGAAGATGGAACTATGATGCGTACATCACAGCTATGGGAAATGGCAAAAGAGCATAACCTTACATTTATTACGATCCGTGATCTGCAGGATTATATAAGAATACATGAAAAGCATGTAAAGGAGGAAGCCGTTGCAAACCTCCCAACGCAGTACGGTGATTTTAAAATGTATGGTTATATCAATGATATTACAGGAGAGCATCATCTGGCACTGGTAAAAGGTGATCTGGGAGATGGTGAGGATGTGCTTTGCCGGGTACATTCGGAGTGTCTGACAGGGGATGCATTCGGATCGCTCAGATGTGACTGTGGCCTGCAGCTGCAGACAGCGATGCGCCAGGTAGAAGCAGAAGGCCGAGGAATCATTCTGTATATGAGACAAGAAGGCCGAGGAATCGGACTGATCAATAAGATCAAAGCATATGCGCTTCAGGAGCAGGGATACGATACTGTGGAGGCTAATGTGAAGTTAGGGTTTGCACCGGATCTCAGAGAGTACTGGGTCGGGGCACAGATACTGTCAGACCTTGGTGTGAAATCATTAAGATTACTGACAAATAATCCGGATAAAGTCTATGGACTTGGCGAATTCGGACTGAAGATCAATGAGAGAGTACCTCTGGAGATTCCGGCACAAAAGTATGACCGGAAGTATATGAAGACGAAGCAGGAAAAGATGGGTCATATTTTTAAAGAAATAAATTTATAAAAAACAGCAAATATCAGGAGGAAGAAAAAATGAGACAGATCAATTTAGTAGAAGGAAAAGTAGTAGCACCGGAGGGAATGAAGGTTGGTATCGTGGCAGCGAGATTCAATGAAATTATTGTGAATAAATTATTGGGAGGGGCAGTCGACGGACTGGTAAGACATGGAGTAGAAGAAGAGAACATTACTGCAGCATGGGTACCGGGAGCATTTGAGATTCCGATTACAGCACAGAAGATGGCACAGTCAGGAAAATATGATGCAATTATCTGCGTTGGAGCTGTCATCCGTGGAGATACTTCACATTATGATCTGGTGTGTAATGAATCTGCCAAGGGAATCGCACAGGTTGAACTTGCAACAGGAATCCCGGTTTTATTCGGAGTGATCACGACTGAAAATATCGAGCAGGCTATTGCGCGTGCAGGAAGCAAAGCGGGAAATAAAGGCTATGATTGTGCATTATCTGCGATTGAGATGGTCAATCTGATGAAGCAGCTCTAAAAGACAGGAAAATAAATGATGACAAAAACGATCATATTCGATTATGATGGAACGATCCATCATACCCTTGGAATCTATGAACCGGCATTTCGTGAAACCTATCAGTGGCTGACAGAACAGAAGGTTACCGAAGAACGGGAGATAGGCTCGGTGGAAATTGCCGGCTGGCTGGGACTTAACAGTAAGGAGATGTGGAATACATTTTTGCCGGAACTGGATCAGAGCTATAAAGAGCAGGCAAGCAGGATGGTAGGAGATCTGATGGTAAGACAGATCAGGAAACATAAGGCAGTGTGGTATCCGGGAGCGGAGGAGATGCTAACAGCTTTGAAGAACCGGGGATATCACCTTGTGATCTTAAGTAACTGTAAAGCTTCATATCGTGAGGCACACTGGAAGGAATTTGGGATGGAACGATGGTTTGATCGTTTTTATGACTGTGAATCATACAGATTCCGTCCAAAGACAGAAATTGTGCAGGAAATCATCCGGGAATATAGTGGCCCTTATCTGGTAGTCGGAGACAGGAGACAGGATCTGGAATGTGCCAGGTCCTGCAAAAGCCCTTTTATAGGATGCCTGTATGGATATGGTGAGAAAGGGGAACTGAATGGGGCTGATTATTATGCAGAACATATAGAGGATATACTGCAGATGGTGATATGATTTTTGCAATATAAAAATCTGAAGGAAAAAAGTTAAAAATAAGTACTTCTGTAAAATAAAAGGATATAGAAAATTTGCAACAATTTGTTGCAAATTCTGAGGCGGGGATGATTTTAGGATAGTCATAGTGATAGAGGTAATCCACTTTCCTAACCCCATCTGTACAGTAAAGTTCTCAAGTCCAGTTGTACAAAGCGCTACTGCACGAGGAACCAGATGGAATGCATCTCCACTTCCTAAAAGAACTGCCATAATTCCAAACATGGTAAACTGTCGGTTTCCTTTGCCTTTGCGGATTATTTATAGATTTTACTGTGGAAGATTTTGCATAAAGTGTTTTCCGTGCTTGTGTGTACCATTATCTGATATCAAAGCATTACAGGGTGATTCCGGCCATGCACAGGTCAATATGATTACGGATGCGTACTCTCATATTCCGGATGATGACCAAAGGAAAAATGCAGAGCTTTTTAAAGAAGCATTTTATGAGAAAAAGAATCTGAATCCAGAGAGGCGGGCGTTGCTCAATTCGTTGGCGAAAACGATGAAGTAATGAAAAATAGTGAAAAAATAGTGTAATTTTAGTGAAAAAAACAATTCGTAAAACGATATAATATATGGATGAAATGAGGATATTTATTGTGTATACGGATATTCTATCTCCATCAAATCTATCGAGATCTCCATCATTTGATGATAGAATGATGGAGATAAATCTGAAATGAAGGAGATTCCTATGAGAGACTTTGATTTTATTGTAAGTCCTGCAAAGTTGTTAACACCTGAAATTGTTCAGATGGTTAGCAGCATCCATGAACATAAAGGCAAACAGGAATTATTTCTCGAAGCCAATGTAGATGAATTGAAAACACTCTTAGAAGTTGCATTGATTCAGAGTACGGGAGCATCCAACCGAATCGAAGGTATATTTACAAGCGATAAGCGTTTGGAAGAATTGGTAAGTCAAAAAGCAGAACCCCGCAACCGATCTGAGCAGGAAATTGCTGGTTATCGTGAAGTACTTTCCACAATTTACGAAGGTTATGAATATATCAACCCAAGACCGAACATTATTTTGCAGTTACATTGAGATCTGTACTCCTATTCACAGGGGGCTGCTGGTGGAAGTTATAAGAATTCCGATAATGTAATTGCAGAAACAGATGCCGAGGGTCATCAGAAGGCACGTTTTATTCCAGTTCCCGCATTTCAGACTGATGAAGCAATGGAAGAACTTTGCGCTCGCTTCCTTGAAGCATGGGAAGCTGACCGCATTGATAAACTGGTTTTGATTCCCATGTTCATTCTGGACTTTCTGTGTATCCATCCTTTCAATGACGGAAATGGTAGGATGAGCCGTTTGCTCACTTTATTGCTTTTTTATAAGGCGGGATACATCGTTGGAAAATATATCAGTATGGAAATGTTGATTGAAAAGACAAAGGAAACATATTATGAAGCCCTTCAAGCAAGTTCTACTGGCTGGCATGAGGGAGAAAACAGCTATGAGCCTTTTGTTAAATATTATCTGGGTATCATGTTGAAAGCATACAATGAATTCGAAAGCCGTGTAGAGCATTTGAAGCATCGGAGTCTTTCTAAGCCTGATAGAATTAAAGCGGTTATTGATAACAAGGTTGGCAAAATTACAAAGAAAGAAATCATGGAGCTTTGTCCTGATATAAGCAAAATTACCGTGGAAAGGACTTTGACGAATCTGGTTAAGAGTGGGTATATCGCAAAAGTTGGTGCAGGTCCATCTACTGGTTATGTCCGTGTTTAAAAATATGAAAG
>UQTA01000102.1 GCA_900543885.1 uncultured Clostridium sp. | reverse complement strand
TCACAAAAAATGCAGTATTTAAGTATATTTCCTTCACTGCTTATTGTGATAGAAGCAGGGAAATCCAGAGTTTTCCTTAATTTGGGATAATACCCGTTACAGTTCAGCCTTGCGAAGATTTAGGGTCGAAAATACGTTGAAAACTTGTTTTCATAAATGTTTTTGGCGCTAAATCTTCATAAGGCAGATGCCCAAATCTTCTTGTCCACTGTAAGCGGGTAAGAAGATGCAAGACTGAACTGTAACTAATATCCACCGTTTTTAATTTGTAAATAGGTGATAGCGTAGAAAGCCAGCGGCGCGCATTACAGAATAAGCATTTGTTTGAAAATCCGTGAGTGGGCGAGCATAGCGTCAGAACGGAGAACCGTGCCCGAACACGCGAAGCGTGTGAGTTGGGTTCGCAGTTCTGACACTAGGCGGCGCAAGCCCACGAACAAAGGATTTTCTCCCAAATGCGCATCTGTAATGCGCGCCGGTGGCTTTCGGACCCCCACGTCTGTTTACTTAAGGGTTACATACTGCTGGATCTTCTCATTTTCTCCCATTACCTGATAATCAAACTCAGTTTACCCTTCAAAAATTCCGCAAGTTCCTTCTCATCATAAAAAGAATAGCCATCTGCATCTGCTGTGTCAGCAGAAGACTGGACATCAAAACCACGATTTTTTAAAGCTTCAGCGATAGAAGCGGTGGTTGCGCCATAGGAGCCGTCTTCGCGTTTGTTGTCAAGATAACGAATGTCCATTTCTTTATCCAGGGTATCTTCTCCTGGGGCTACACCGGTCAGGTAATTTATGGTCATTAAGACACTTGCGGCTGCGCAGCTTCTCTCAGAAGTTTGCTAATACGTTTTGAAATGGTCAATCAGTACGAGAGTATCAGAGATTCCTGTCCCATTATAATAGTCATTGGATGTAAAGTAAGGAGAATTGTCAACATCGCCCCAGTCAAGCATGCCTGCTGCTGCGGCAACCGTTCCATCTACAGGTTCTACAGGTTCCAGGCGCTGTTCAAAGTTCTTTGTTTCAGATTCAGTTGTTTGTGCTGCACTTTCAGCTGTTTCAGATTGTTCGGTAACAGTTTCTGTCTAGGCAGATGTTTCTTCTGAGGTTGCTGCTTCTGTCTGAGCGGATGTTTCATTTGTAAGATCCTTTCATTTTTTATTTGGATATCATTTTGTGCACCTTTTTGATTGTTATTTATGCAATGAATCTCCAGGCTGCAAAAGCCAGAATGATCAGAAAAATAATATTATAAAGGGTAAAGATCTTCATATATCGTCCGGTATGTGCATGTTCTGTTCCGGCATAGAAGCGGTAAGAAATCAGGCTTGCAAGAGATGCGATCAGAGTTCCAAGGCCTCCGATATTTACCCCATACAACAGTGGGATTGCCTGATCTGTGAAGCCGGAAAGCAGGATCGCGGCAGGTACATTACTGATACATTGGCTTAATAGGATACCGGCACCCAGTTCACGTCCGCGGATCAGCCGGTGGAGCAGATCGGATACAGCCGGGATTCTTTGTGTATTTCCAATAAACAGGAAAAAGAACACAAAGGTAAGAAGCAGAAAATAATCAGCGTTTTTAAATAAAGCCCGGTTAACGAAACATAAAGCAGCCAGGACCAGGATCAGCATCAGCGGATAAGGGATCAGGTGGGATACACAACCCAGACAGATCAGAAAGAGTGTCAGGTATACAGCTGTTTCCTTGAAGTTGGGCCAATGTTTTGCCTTGGCAGAAGGAATATCGACGGGTTCAGCGTGAAGCAGGAAGATTGCAGCGGCAAGTAATAGCAGGGAAAGTGCCGTAAGAGGCAGCATCCGCATTAAAAAAGTTCCTGCAGGAATGGAAAAGGCAGAAGCCAGGTACAGATTTTGCGGGTTTCCCACAGGTGTGAACATACTTCCAAGATTTGCGGCAATGGTCTGCAAAACGATCACCGGGATCAATAGTTTCTCAAGGTTTGCCATGGTCAGGATCATAATACCAAAAGGCACAAAAGTCAGGAGTGCCACATCATTGGTGATAAACATACTGGAAAAGAAGCAAAGCAGGGAAAGCACCAGGGTCAGCTGTCTTGTGGTATGTACCTTTGATAAAAGGGCAGAACCCAGGCAGCCAAAAAGTCCAATGCTTTGAAAACCGGCTACCACCAGCATCAGGCAAAAAAGCAGGGAAAGTACCCGAAAGTCAATGTATTGAAGATAAGCGACGGAAGGCGGCACAAAAAATGCCGATATCAGGGCTAATATTCCTGCAATGCATAGTACCGTTTCTTTTTTAAAGAAACAAATGAAAGATTGTAAAGCTTGCTTCATAGTATAGATTTAGTGCTCCTTTTCTGAATCTGCCTTTTTAACTTCTACCAGATTCGTATGCTGACCGTTTCCTCTTGCGAAAGGTGTTGGCCGTTTAGATGTGAGAACATTGATGGATCCTCTTGTATCAGTGCCGTTTTCATCTGGTGTGTACCATGTTCCCTGTGCCAGTGCAGTAACACCTTTTGCAATACGGTCTGTGATCTTAGCCGGTATTTTTACTTTTCCACGGTCATTGTATACAAGAACCATATCCCCATCTTTTATATTGCGATTAGAAGCATCATCCGGGTGGATCCAAAGGCATTGGGGATCCAGTTTGCGAAGTCCGGGATTATTGTCGTGGACGGTATGTGTACGGCATTTGGTGTGCCAGCCGGACAGCTGCAGCGGAAAGCGCTTGGAAAGTGGATCTTTAGGGCCTTCCGGCGGGTCAACATACCGGGGGATTGGTGGCATAAAGTCTTTCATAGGAGCTTTCCGCAATTTAGTGGAAAACAGTTCGATCTTTCCACTGGGGGTTGGAAATGGGTGATGTTTGGGATCGTTTACTTCTTGTTCAAAGGGAATGGGATAGCCTTTTTCTTCATATTTGTAGATGCCTTTTTCACGGAAACGATCATATTCCGGGAGCTCTGTTTCTCTGGTGCGCAGATCTTCGTAAATATAACGGAGCCACTGTCCATAATCACGACCTTCTGTAAATTCATTTTCTAAACCGATCCGCTTTGCAAGTTCTCTAATCCAGTCATATTCCGTTTTACATTCATAAAGAGGCTCGATCACTTTATTGTTAAATCCCAGAAATTCTGTAAATTTCCATGGTTTTGTAATATTTTCTTCTTCAAACATGGAAACGCCTGGAAGGAGCAGGTCTGCGAATTTGGCGCTGGCAGTCATAAAAAGATCAGAGCAGACGATAAATTCGCATTTGGATGTATCTTTTAAAAGCTCGGTTGTATCGTTAATGTTGCCATGCTGGTTTACAAGGGTATTACTTGCCAGGTTGAAGATCATTTTAATATTAGAATCCAGGTTAATGTTTTCCGGGTTATCAAAAATTCCCTGATCACAGGTTCGGATACCGTCATATTCGTTCATTTCACTGCCATGATCAATCGCGTCTGTCCATAGAAAAACGGGAAGTGCCCGGTTATAGGGATTGGCTGGTATGGGAAATCCAGGCAGTTCATGGGTGGAACAGTCTCCGGCTCCTGCTGCGCTGCCGCCGCTGATCCCAACATTTCCTGTGAGACAGGCCAGAAAGATAGCACCTCTGGCACTTTGCTCCCCGTAAGCATTTCTCTGGGCGCCGTAGCCCTGGATAATAGCGGCAGGTTTGGCGGTGGCATAGCGGATCGCCAGTTCACGGATGGTCTCAGCTGGGATGCCGGTGATTCCTTCTCCCCACTGTGGCGTCTTGGGAACACCGTCTGTCTCACCCATTAAATAAGAAAGACAGTTAAGGGATGGATCCACATTTTCCGGCATATGGGCTGCGTCAAAGCCCAGACAGCATTGATCCAGGAAATTCTGATCCTGAAGACCTTCTTTTATAATAACGTAAGCCATGGCATCTGCAAGAGCGCTGTCTGTAGCGGGACGGATGGGAATCCAACTGGCATCTAAAGCAATGGCAGTGTCATTTTTTCGTGGATCAATGACAATAATAGGAATACCGGCTGCCTTGGCTTTCTTTAAATAAAACATGGTGCTGCTGTCAAATCTTGTTTCTGCCGGATTGTGTCCCCAGAGGATGATCAGCTGACTGTTTAACCAGTCTGTAGGATGAGTACCGGTTTCGCTGGTACCGTAGGTGATGTCTGTTGCATTACGGATGCAGGCAGAGCTGTAGGAATTGTAGCTGCCAAGATAACCTCCGTCTAAGGCCAGCAGGCGGCGCATCATGCGGTCGCCCCGCATAACAGCGCTGATGCCGCAGCCGTCATTCACATAGCGGGAGCCGGGGCCATAGGTATCCCGGATGCGGATATATTCAGAAGTAAGGATATCCAGGGCTTCTTCCCAGCTGATGCGGGTAAATTTACCTTCTCCACGTTTGCCGGTCCGTTTCATAGGCCAGCGCAGACGGTCTTCACCTAAAAATGTTTTATGATAGTTTAAGCCTTTGGCGCAGGCGCATAAAGGAACGGGATGTTCGGGTGTTCCTTTGGTTTCGGTAGAGAGTTTTTCAATAACGCCGTCACGAACATGTGCATAGATGATACAGCGTCCGCCGCAGTTGTTTCTTCCGGTTGTAGGAATGATCTTCAGTTCACTCATGGATATGGTGCCTTTCTATATATAGTAGGAAAATGTTTCACGTTTGATCTGCGCTTAGTATAACATACAAGTAAAACTGCTTGCTATAGGTTTTACCTATAACCAGATAAAGATTTAATCAAATAGACAGATCAAGTGGGATGTGCTAAAATTCAGACTATCAAATGAAACACAAGCAAGACGCACAAACAAGTGGAATCAGGTCACCTGGGCTTGATGTATTGAGAGAGGAGAAATATTATGAAGAAAAGATGGTTAACATTAGCAGTGGCAGCAACAGCAGCAATTACAGTTCTTGCCGGATGCGGCAGCAAGACAGCAGAAACAACTGCAGCAGCAACTGAGGCAGCGACTATAGAAGCAGCATCTTCTGAAGCAGCAGAAAGCAGTGCAGAGGAGACTAAGGCAGAGGCAGCAGCTGAAGGCGAAGTTCCAGCTCCAGAAGGCGATGATAACAAGATTTCCATTGGTGTTACACCAGTTCCACATGCTGAGATCGTAAATGATGTAGCAGTTCCAAAGCTGGAAGCAGCTGGCTGGGATGTAGAAGTTGTTGAATTTAATGATTATGTTCAGCCAAATACCAGCCTGGAAGATGGTGAGATCGATGCAAACTATTTCCAGACCATCCGTTATCTGGAAGAGCAGAACAAGGAAAGAGGACTTCACTTAGTAGCAGTTGCAGGTATCCACTTAGAGCCAATGGGTATCTACTCCAACAATTACAAGAGCCTGGAAGAGCTTCCGGACGGAGCAAACATTGCTATTCCAAATGATGGTTCTAATGAGTCCAGAGCGATCAAGCTGTTAGCTGACAACGGACTGATCACTTTGAAAGAAACAGAAGATCTGTATGACCTGACCAGCATTGCAGAGAATCCTCACAACTTTGAGTTTACAGAGCTGGATGCAGCAAACCTGCCAAGAGCTTTAGACGATGTAGATGCATCTGTTATCAACGGAAACTATGCACTGGAAGCAAACTTAAATCCTGAAAAAGATGCTTTAGCAGCAGAGCTGGCAGACAGCGACGAAAGCTACAAGTACATCAACTACCTGGTTGTAAAAGAAGGCAATGAAGAAAGCCCTAAGACAAAAGCTCTGATCGCGGCATTAGAGAATGATGATGTAAAGAATTACATCGAAGAAAAGTACAGTGGTTCCGTTATCCCGGCATTCTAGGATATAGCCGTTGTTACGGTTTCCTGTATACAATAGCAACAGACAGAAACATCCGGAAATCCCCCACTTCTGAATGTTACCTGATTATGAATGAAATGGCGTAGGCTGCTGTAAAAGACCCTGAAAGTGAAGACAGGAAATTTTGCAGCAGCCGTTTGCCCGTTTTTATATCTGTTTCAATATCCGCTTAGATAGGAGAATTTTATGATCAATATTGAACATGTAAGCAAACAATTTGGCAGCCTTCAGGTGTTGGAGGATATTTCCATTAACGTTGCCCAGGGAGATATCTTTGGGATTATTGGTCAGAGTGGTGCAGGGAAATCTACACTCCTTCGCTGCATCAACGGACTGGAAAAATATAATGGCGGTTCCATCACAGTTGATGGAAAAGAAATCGCAGGACTCAGCCAGAAAGAACTTCAGCTGGTACGCAAGGATATGGGAATGATCTTCCAGAACTTTAACTTGTTAAGCCGCCTGAATGTGTATGACAACATTGCCCTTCCTCTTCAGTTCTGGAATCAGAATAAGAACAGCAAGGAAAATCATGACCGTATTATGGAACTGCTGGATCTGGTTGGCCTGACGGATAAAGTAAAAAGTTATCCAAAGCAGCTTTCTGGCGGTCAGAAGCAGAGAGTAGCGATTGCAAGAGCTCTTGTTTTAAATCCAAAGATCCTGCTTTGTGATGAGGCAACTTCCGCGCTGGATCCGCAGATCACAAAGGGTATTCTGGCACTGCTTTCCAAGATCAATAAGGAACTTGGCATTACCATTGTTGTGGTAACACATCAGATGGAAGTTGTAAAAGAAATCTGCAACAAGGTTGCATTTTTAAAGAACGGAAAAATGATCGCAGCCGGAAAGCCGGAAGAACTGTTTGTAGCACCAAATAAGGATGTTCAGGAATTTGTAGGCGACAGTGTGGAATTCCTTCCAAAAGAAGGTGTCAATGTGCGTCTGTTCTTTAATGACGATACAGCAGGAGACAGTGCTATTACTCATCTGGCACATGAACTGGACATCAATTTTGGTATCTGCCAGGGAAAACTGGAGAACTTCCGTGGAACTATTATGGGAAGCTTGGTGATCAATGTAACAGAAGCAGATAAAGAGCGTGTAACTGCATGGCTCACAGACAGAGGTATCTTATGGGAGGTGCTTGAAAATGTATGATGTAATTATGAAAGCCTTCGGGCAGACCGTATATATGGTCATCGGATCCACCATTTTTTCTGTTATCCTGGGCTTTATCCCGGCGATCGTGCTGACGGTAACAGCACCGGATGGTCTGCGTCCCAATAAGATCATTTACGGGATTTTAGATATCCTTGTAAATGTATTCCGCAGCTTTCCGTTTATTATTTTAATGGTTATTGTGATTCCGTTTACCCGTATGATCGCAGGAAAGGCCATTGGTACAAAAGCAGCACTGGTGCCTTTAACCATTTCTGCTATTCCTTTTGTAGCCAGAGTCATTGAGTCAGCACTTCGCAGTGTAGACCATGGTCTGATTGAAGCAGCTCGTTCTTTTGGAGCAGGAGATATGCAGATCATATTCCGCGTATACTTAAAAGAGGCGCTTCCTGCGATTCTTTCTGGTATCACGCTGACTATGATCAGCTTGATCGGATATAGCGCAATGGGCGGTGCTATCGGTGCCGGCGGTCTGGGCGATGTAGCGATCCGTTATGGATATCAGGCCTATAAAATGCCGTATCTGGTTACAACCAGTATTGTGCTTATCATTTTTGTACAGGTGATCCAGAGTGTAGGAAACCTGCTTTATAAGAAGTTATCATAAAATATTGCGATTTTGTTGACTAAGGTCCGAAAGCCACCGGCGCGCATTACAGATGCGCATTTGGGAGAAAATCCTTTGTTCGTGGGCTTGCGCCGCCTAGTGTCAGAACTGCGAACCCAACTCACACGCTTCGCGTGTTCGGGCACGGTTCTCCGTTCTGACGCTATGCTCGCCCACTCACGGATTTTCAAACAAATGCTTATTCTGTAATGCGCGCCGGTGGCTTTCTACGCTATCACCTATTTACAAATTAAAAACTTACTAAATTTCTGATTATCTTTTCATAAGTTGGTAAATGCCGATATATCCCGTATTTTAGGGCTTTATCGGTATTTTCTTTTTGGAAGATACCTTGCATAAGCTGGCATTTACCAGCATGAAAATGCAACCAAAAGTAGTAAATGAGTAGTAAATATAAGCTCCGATATTAACAAGCCAGTCTTTCCAGTTCCGCTTTTGCAGAT
>UQTA01000101.1 GCA_900543885.1 uncultured Clostridium sp. | reverse complement strand
AAAGTTCCAGAACACTTTTCGCCATTCCTTTTTTCAATCCTATCTGTTCTCCCCGTTCCAATCCAATTGATAAGATGCTCATTCTTACAGCCTCCCATTCTTCCGATTGCTTTACTTCTGTCACAATGTCATCTAATTGTGTTAATCGTTCATCTTTTACCAGGATTTCAGGATTCTCTAACGTTGTGTGTTTCATATACTGCAGTAGACTCACCAGTATCGGTTCGCCTTTTTTACTGGCCATATTCAGGAATATCTTTGTTGTACCATCTTCCAGATGCAGATCTTTGATCTCCTCGCACTGCTCTGTAAAAGTATATTTTGCCAACCCTTTTCCAAAAATATCTTTCTGGGTAATAAAGGTAATGATCGTAGGCGGAAGATATTTATATCTTGTCTCCCTCCCTGACTTCAAAAGAGGTGTATCGATCAATCCCTGATAAAACCTGGCTCTGCGGCGCATATCATCTTTTTCCGTATCGTTCTGCATTTCTGTTGTGAAATTGCGCCCTTCTGTATCTGTAGCTCTTGCATCCATTCCTTAGTTTCTTCTGTTTCCCATACATTTTTCGTCATCGGCATCGTCCTTTCTGTTGTGCGGCAGAAAGTTTTTCTCCATACTCTCTGCCTGTTTCAATGGTTGTGATTTAAGCAAAGAGTTCAGATAAGATGCTGTTTTGATACGGCTTAGAATTTTAGAATATTTAGAACATATTTGAAATCCTGCTTACACAAAGAATAGCAGTTTTCACGTCAAAAGTCCAGTACATACGCAAAAATCCCCCATCCTTATTAAAAAAGCCAAGGGAATTTTGCAAATAATTTAAAATCCAAACATACTGAGAATTCCATAGTATCCAATGGCGATCAATGTAAACAATCCTACCATAGGGATTGTCTTACGGATCATACTTCCCAATGAAATATTATAATCTTCCGAACACATGACCAGACAAATATGTGTCGGTGAAACCTGCATCGCTACATAGCCTACACACATAAGAAGTGTAAATAATGCCAATCCCGTATGACCCGGTGTAATCACTTCCATAGCCATAGGCATACATAAAACGATGATCGCCTGTGTACCTGCTACAATCGTACCAAAAAGGAATAACAGGGTAAATACCAGAAACGTGGGAATCGGCAATGCAGAGAAAAATTCCGGCAATGCAGTAATAACTCCTGTTTCTGTCAAAATCTCTTTAAAAATCATAATAAGCAGTGTGCTAAGCAGAAGTCTGGTCTCAAATGCAGAACGGATAAACGGAACCAATTCTTTTCCGTTAAAATGATTTACAAACACATTCAGGAAAATACAGATCCATACAGCCCCCCAGACCGGAAGATTAAACACCAGGATCAATGCAATGGTGAGAGCAATCGCCCATATACTCTGAGCCAGCAGTTTCCAATAATAGCTTTTGGGCTGATCTGGCACCATGCCGGTATCTTTCGGAACCCGGCGCAGGTAAAACACCCAGCCTACAGCAAACAGAGCTGCTACCATAGGGAGCATTGCAAGTATAAAAGCTCCCGCACTGACACGCCCCTGGGTAATGCCTAATGCAATAAAAATGCTGGTATAAGTAGGTACAAATGCCTCTGAAATGTGACGAAAATAAGATGTAATACACGCTTTCTCCGGTACAGTAAGGTCTGAATCTTTTACACTTTCCCTCACAATAGGACCACAAATAAGAACCGTACTTGCTGCTGGAAGCATTCCTAAAAGAAATGGAACGATAGATGCATTAACACGATTATTGTTAAACAAGCCGTTCATCGCCAATTGCGCATTGCTAAGGTTTTTTCTCTTCTCCATCATCCTCTGGAGAAATGTAATAGAATAAAATACCACTAGTGTCTGTATGGTTGCTTTGGCTGTTGCTCCTTTATAAACAGCCCCTGCTGTCACCTGCGGACTCAATCCATACAACAGCACTGTTGCAATAGATGCCGCGATCACCGCCATCCACATAGGTTTTTTCATCCACATAACACCTATAATCACGGCAAATACAATTATCAATTTCAAAATGTCCATATTCCGTTTATATCCTCTCTGTGTTTTGTTTTTTACAACAAAATCTGTCCGGCACCCACATCAGGTCCGGACAGATCTAACTACTTTACCATATTTACGCGGATCATTTATTCTGCATTAAATACATACTGGTCCAGACGTTTAAATGCTTCCTGAACTCTTGAAAGTGGCAGAGCCAGGTTAATACGTAAGTGGCATGGGCCGTGGAACATACGACCATCCTGGCATGCAACACCTACATCCCATGCCGCTTTTTCTACATCTTCAATGGTCTTACCATGCTTCTTGCACCATTCCGTACAATCCACAAATAACATATAAGTTCCTTCTGGACGGCCAACTGAAACTCCTTCAAAATGCTCTTTAATATAGTTGCAGGCAAAATCAATATTCCCTGTTACTACTTCCCGAAGTTCATCTACCCATTCATATCCTTCTGGCTTATACGCACCTATAAGTGCATGCATAGAAAGAACATTCATACTATTATAGTGAGACAAGGATGATTCCTTATCCATACGATCCTTAATATGTTTATTATAAATAATATGATAGCTTCCTACAAGACCTGCAAGATTAAAAGTTTTACTTGGAGCATAAAGAGCAACTGTACGCATCTTTGCGTCTTCTGATACACTCTGGGTTGGAATATGTTTGTGTCCTGTTGTAATGATATCAGACCAGATCTCATCAGAGATCACCATTACATCATGCTTTTTGTAGACCTCCATTGCTTTCTCAATCTCCCAGCGTTCCCATACACGTCCACATGGATTATGCGGTGAGCAGAAGATAGCTGCATGAATCTTATTCTCTACGATTTTTTTCTCCATATCATCAAAGTCCATGCGCCATACGCCGTTTTCGTCTTTAACCAGGTCGCTGTGAACTATATTGTATCCATTATTCTTCAAACAATTTGTAAATCCGATATAGGTAGGCTTATGTACCAGTACATTGTCTCCTTTGGAGCAATATACATTCATCGCTGTGATCACCCCACCCAAAACACCATTTTCATAACCAATGCAATCAGCAGTCAGACCTGTTACAGCATTTCTGGTCTCATGCCATTTGATGATAGAATCTGTATACTCTTTCCGCGGTGAAAAATATCCATATGCCGGATGTTTAGTTCTTTCAATAATAGCTTCCGGAATCGTAGGAACTGTTGGAAAATTCATATCAGCAACCCACATAGGAATAATATCAAATCCTTCTTTTGGCGGCTTTGGTGCCATAACTGACTTTCCCAGTGCTTCCACTGCCAGTGCATCTTTTCCTACACGATCCATAATAGACGTAAAATCATATTTCATAATCTTTCTTCTCCTTTAAATCATTTAATCTTTTTCATTATAAAAATTCGTTATTCATTAGTTCTCTTCATAGCTAATTTCTACAGTTGCTTTTTTCTCACGTACAATGCCAAAAATAAATGCGCCTACAATTACAATCACATTGATCATTAACAGGTTTGTTGAAAGCCGACTTCCATTCAGATAAATATTGAAAATGGCTGCTGCAGCACCTAAAAAAGTAATCAATCCCAAAACACCTTTGCTGCAGCGGAATTTAGATTTTTCCCATGCATCTGGAACTACATTTGGAAGTTTATAAAGAGATGCATTAATCAAAAGAGTAATAACTCCGTTTGCAACCAGACACATATTTCCGAGGATAGAAACGCTTAAACCTGTTATGATACACACAACACCAATCGCATAGAGGATGCCTAAAAGAATAATCGGTGTGTTCCACTTGGAGAGCTTAGCCAGTCCATGTGGCAGCCAACCATCATCACAAGCCTGCATAATCGGTTTTGGAGCCCACGCAAACTGTGAATTCAATGTAGAAATCAATGCAAAACCTGCACCACAAAGCATAAAGAACACATAAACAGGTCCAGACAGAATTTCTTTTGCTACGATAGAAAGGTTCTCACCTGCTACCTGATCTACAGGAAGTACACCTGCTGCTACAATTGCTACAACACCATAAATGACAGCTACAAATAATGTAGAGATGATCATTACCATTGGAATGTCTCTGGTTGGATTCTTTGCTTCTGCGGAAAGATTAACAATACAGTTTGCACCACCTACTGCAAAAGTTAAAAGTCCGCCAGCCTGTAAAAGTCCCATGATACCGCCAGTCATCCAGCTTGACGGATCCATATATCCTGGTTTGACTTCTCCTACACCAAATGCTGCAAATGCCGCAAGTGCAATTACAAGGCATCCTACGATAATGGTCTGTACCTTAGCAAACTTATCAATTCCAAGACAGTTTAAAATAAAGAATACTGTTAATACAATAAGTGCAACTACTCTTTCATTGCCAAATCCGAACAGGGATATGAAGTAACTTGCAAAAGAAAGGGCATACATCGATAAGCTTAAGTTTGAAAATGTAAAAATCAGGCTATATGCACCTGCATACTTTTTGCCCGCCAGCATAGTAAGCATGGTGTACTGTCCACCTCTTAAGCGTACCGCACCGGAAATAAACACTAACGGCGCATACTGGCAAACTGTAATAATCGCTGCGATCAAAAATGCAACCGGCACAGAACGGCCTGTCATCGCAATTGCTGCTCCCAGCAGCGTCATAATACCTGCACCAATGATCTGTCCTACTGATGCTCCCATCAAATCCCAAAAACCAAGAACCTGTTTTAACTGTTTTGTTGAACCGCCTTTACTATCTGCCATACCATTCTCCTATTCTATTTTACCAGCCTTCGTGGCTGCATAAAATAGCTGTCTGCATTGACAGTCTCTAATACGTCTAAAAGATCCCGTCACGTAAATTAGTTGCTAAACAATTAAGCTGCTTAATTTTTAATGTGCTTTCATTTTAGCGTATTATACTATGTTTTTCAATAGTATTTTTTTATTTTTGAGCATTTTCAACAATATAAACAAAGGGGATTGTGAACTTTCTATAAAATAAAAGTTTATTGTTTTTTCAGACCTGTTTTTCCTGTTTTTGGCATGAAATCTCAGATTCAATTTCAGATCATCAAAAAAGAGAACCTGTTGCTGCTTTTGGGGTTCCCTTTTTTGTGTTTCCATATAGCAAGGTTTTATCTTTGCCTATTTTAATAATTTCTTTAACTCTTCCGGCGTTGGAACATCTGCTCCGTCTTTTCCGTATCTTGCATAAGTGACAGTAAGATCCTTTTCTACAACAAACGCAGCTGGAAGCTGCAGCTCTTCTCCTTCATACTCTCCATGAGAGAATAACTTTCTGGCCTCAACCACTTTCTCTGCAACTTTTACGCCGCCTAATTCCTGCATATCTTTCGCTGGATTGATTTCAAACTCTTTGTAAAGCTTTTCCTGTGGATCACAGATAATCTGAAATGGAAGGTCATTTTCTGAAACTGTTTTCTTTATTGTTTCTGGTTTGGATTGAAGAACAACAAACAGTTTTCCGTGATCTCCTACGATCTCTTTGTAATTCTGAGCATAGGTATAAATATCATACTGACACAACGTACAGCCATAATAGCGTAAAAAAATAATTGCTGTTTTTCCTTCGCCTACACGGCTGCTGAAAGGTTTTTCTCCATCAAATACAGTTACTGCCAAAAAATCAGGAATCTTCTCTCCTACTTTTAATTTAGCCATACAATATACCTCCTTAATGTAATCTGCTTAATAATTAAGATGCTACACAGTCAGTATAACAAAAATATTTTTCGGAAACAAGACCTAACTTAATTTGATTAAAAACAGGTACTACTGCTTTGTTGACTTTAAAATTTCCCTACATTATAATGGACTTATAAATATGCAGAAATAAAATAAAGGATTTGTTAATGATTATGAATGCTAAAATAGATGATACAAGATATGAACTTTACTGTCAGATGCTAGACTCCTTTGATGAAGGTTGCCGTCTGGTTCAGGAATATGATTCTGTTCCCCACGATTATGGCGCCGCCATCCTTTATCAGGCTGAATCCCAAATCATTCATCTGGTCGGGCACCAGCCAGGAATCACCGCCAGTGAAATTGCTGCTGCTTTTCATAAAACTCCCAGTGCCTGTTCCCAGTTAATACGGAAACTTCGCAAAAAGGGTTGGCTGCTTCAAAAACGGAATCATGACAACAACCGTGAGTACCAGCTTTATCTTACAGATGAAGGCAAAGAAATCTACGAAGACCACGATCTTTTTGAAAAAAGATGTCTGGAACGCAGTTTTCATAACCTGTCCTCTTTCAGCAAAGAAGAATTTAAAATCTATCTTTCCATACAAAATAAACTAAATGAAACATTTGCTATGGATGTGAAAGAATCAAAATTACCCCCCCCCACTGGAAATTTGATTCACCTACCTTCTGACACCAATATATCCAACTAAAAATAACATACATAAAAAATCCCCGGCATCAAGTATAATATCCATTCATACCTGTTGCCGGGTTTTTTTAGCTCTACGCTATTATTTTATTATCCTTCCAGGCTCTCCGCGATCTTACGTGCTACATACACACCACTTGCAGATGCATGGGAAAGGGAATGGGTCACACCGCTGCCGTCACCGATGATATAAAGACCCTTATGGCGGCTTTCCAGGTTTTCATCTACATCTACTTCCATGTTGTAGAACTTAACTTCTACGCCGTAAAGAAGAGTATCGTCATTTGCTGTTCCAGGTGCGATCTTATCCAGAGCATAGATCATTTCAATAATGCCGTCTAAGATACGCTTTGGAAGAACAAGGCTTAAGTCGCCAGGTGTTGCAGAAAGAGTAGGTACAAAGGTATTTTCCTCAATACGCTTTGGAGTGCTTCGTCTTCCGCGGATCAGATCGCCAAAACGCTGTACAATAACGCCGCCGCCTAACATATTGGAAAGGCGGGCAATGCTTTCACCATAGCCGTTGCTGTCCTTAAACGGCTCTGAGAAGTGTTTGGAAACCAGAAGTGCAAAGTTAGTGCATTCTGTCTGCTTCTCCGGATCCTCGTAGCTATGGCCGTTTACAGTAACAATACCATTGGTATTTTCATTTACAACGATTCCCTTGGGATTCATACAGAAAGTACGCACATTATCCTCAAACTTTTCAGTACGATATACGATCTTGCTTTCATACAGCTCATCTGTCAAATGAGAGAACAGTACTGCCGGAAGTTCCACACGCACACCCAGATCCACACGATTGGACTTGGTAGGGATATCCAGTTCTTTACAGATATGTTCCATCCATTTGCTGCCGCTTCGTCCTACGGAAACAATACATTTCTCACAGTCATAAGACTTGTCATTGCTCCATACTCTGTATCCGCCATCTTCCAGGCACTCAATATGGCTTACAGGGGACTCAAAATAGAAGTCCACATGCTCTTTTAACTCATCGTATAACTGGCCTAATACAACCAGGTTAATATCTGTTCCCAGATGACGGACAGAAGCATTTAACAGCTTCAGACGGTTCTGTAAGCAGACTTTCTTTAAATTAGTTCCGGCTGTAGAGTACATCTTAGTACCTTCGCCGCCGTGAGCCATGTTGATCTCATCTACATACTGCATCAGCTCAGTAGCAGCCTTTTTGCCGATATATTCATATAACGTACCGCCGAAATCATTGGTAATGTTATATTTACCATCAGAGAATGCACCAGCGCCGCCGAAACCGCTCATAATAGAGCAGGACTTACATTTAATGCAGGCTTTGACCTTTTCGCCGTCGATAGGGCAGTGACGCTTCTTTAATGAATACCCGGAATCAAATACAGCAATTTTTTTATCACTGCACTTCTTCATCAGCTCATAAGCAGAATAAATTCCGCCAGGACCAGCCCCCACAATAATTACATCATATTTCATTCTCAAAACTCCTTTTCACACAAAACACACTGCTTGACCATGTTTCGTTCTACTGTCCGTAAAAATGGATCTCATTTTTATTTTATCGTGTTTTGAGGAAAACTACAATACTTAAAAGCAGTCTATTTCTTCAGGAACCAGCGCTTCCCCGCAGTGTTCCCTCACATATGTTTTCAGACGCTCTGTATCTGCCTTAGTA
>UQTA01000100.1 GCA_900543885.1 uncultured Clostridium sp. | reverse complement strand
TTTTTCGATATTTTTCATGGTCTTAAGGAAATCGCAAGTTCCTGTACGGTAATTATCTCAAAGAAGGACAAACCGGATACTGTCATCTCAGTGACAGTGTCTGGCTTGTCCCTCTTTTTTAAACTTTTTTTCTTAACTTCTCTTTTCCCTGTGAAAAAGCTTCTTAGCACCACGTCCAAAGCGTTTCCGCTTAAAAAATGGTACTTTCGCTGCAGCCGCTTCTTCCTGTCCGCTTTTCTGAAAAGAGCGGATCGTTTCATCCAGCATGCGGAACCGTTCCTCTTCTTTCTGATTGGAATCCTTTAAAAGTAGCTCCAGTTCGCCTGCCAGCCGCTCTTTTACAAGACAGCTGATATCCTGGCTCAGCTTCTCGTTATTCACTTCCAGGGCACGTCCGATGATCAGGTTCATCATCTGCTGAAACTGGGCCATTTTTTCCTCTGCGCTGGCAGAAAGAGGCATGCCTTCTCCTGCTGCAACCATGGCTGTGCTTTCCTCTTCCTTAAGTTCTTTTAAAGCTGCATCCATATCCTGCTCCAAAAGTTCGTCAGTCAGCTCTCCTTCCAGCTTTCCGTCCTTTTTCATCTGCTCCAAAGCATGCTTGATCGCCTTTAACTGAAACCCTTTTCCCTTCAGATTCTTAACTTGCTTAAATAACCGGATATGAAAATCTGTATAATATCTGTGCCCCATTTCATTCCGCGGGATCGTAAGTTCCAGTTCTTCCTCCCAGTACCTTAATACATGGGCTTCCACATCCACTTTTCTGGACGCATCTGATATAAGATAATGTACTTCATCCATAGCCATTCTCTCCTTCACATCACGTATCATTCTGATTAACTGCGACCCTTTTGCCGCTGTTTATTATCAATGTATGCGTTGAGAATGGCTATTATGCCTATTCTTTCTATTATCCTTCCTGATTTCCTCCCTGAGGCCGAACCGCATTTACAAACTTGGTGTACTCCGGCTTCCAGATCAGGTTTACAGTTCCAATAGGGCCGTTTCGCTGTTTTGCAATGATTACTTCCGCCTCATTTGGATGTTCCGTGTCTTTATTGTAGTAATCATCACGATACAGGAACATAACAACGTCCGCATCCTGCTCAATCGCTCCGGACTCTCGAAGGTCAGAAAGCATAGGACGATGGTCTGTACGTGTCTCGCAGGCACGGGACAGCTGGGACAGCGCAATGACCGGAGCATGAAGCTCTCTGGCTAACGCCTTTAAAGAACGGGAAATATCGGAAATTTCCTGCTGGCGGTTGTCATTTCCACCTTTGCGGCTTCCGCTCATCAGCTGTAAGTAGTCGATGATAACGATGCTCAAACCATATTCCAGCTTCATTTTTCTGCACTTAGAACGCAGCTCAGAAATAGAAATACCCGGTGTATCATCAATGATCAGTTTAGAATTACCGATAATACCGATTCCTTCTACAACCGCATCCCAGTCAGAATCTGTCAGAGTACCTGTACGCAGTTTCTGGGAATCTACATTAGACTCCATGGAAAGCATACGGTTTACCAGCTGTTCCTTTGACATTTCCAAGCTGAATACCATACAAGGCAGATTTTTCCGCACAGAAACATAGTCAACTACGTTTAAAACAAAGGCCGTCTTACCCATAGAAGGACGGGCTGCGATCAGGATAAAATCAGATGGCTGGAAACCGGATAATTTATAATCCAGATCAATAAATCCGGATGGAATACCGGTAACCGTTCCCTGGTTTTTATATGCATCCTCGATCTTTTCCAGAACATTGATGGCAACCTGTTTGATGGGCACAAATTCCTGTCCGCCTTTATTCTGCAGCAGGTCAAAAATAGATTTTTCTGTGTCCGCCAGGATATTTTCCAGAGGTTCTTTTCCTGCATAACAGGTATTGGCAATCTCTTCTGTAGTCTTTATAAGCCGACGCAGAACTGCTTTCTCACTGACAATGGCAGCATAGGACTTTACATTGGCCGATGTAGGCACAATGGTAATAATATCCCGGACAAAATCCAGACTGCTGACTTCCGGCGGAACATCCTTTTCCTTTAATCGATCCTGAAGAGTAACCAGATCCACCGGTTTTCCTTCATTGAACAATTCCACCATGGCATCAAACATGATCCCGTACTGCTGCTGATAAAAATCGCTGCCCGTGATGATCTCCGATGCAGCGATTACCGCTTCCCTGTCCATTAACATAGAACCTATAACAGACTGTTCCGCCTCTATACTGTGAGGAAGCACCCGCTTAATAAGGGTCTCTTCCATAAATTATCTCCTCGTTTCTAAGCGACCGTTGCAAACGATCTCTCCTTGCCTTTATGCTTCTACTACCTTAACTGCCAGTTTTGCAGTTACTTCTTTGTGAAGCTTTACAGATACTTCAAAGCTTCCGATTGCTTTGATCGGGGTGCTTAATACGATCTTTTTCTTATCGATCTCCAGACCCAGCTGATCTTTTGCTGCCTTTTCGATTTCCTTAGAAGAAACAGCGCCAAATGCTCTTCCGCCTTCACCTGCTTTAATAGAAACAGTAACAGATGCATTGTTCAGCTTCTCTGCCAGTTCCTTAGCTGCTGCCAGCTGCTCAGCTGCGATCTTTGCATCATTTGCTTTCTGAAGCTTTAAATCATTTAAATTCTTGGAAGTTGCTTCCACACCCAGTTTCTTTGGAAGGATAAAGTTACGTGCGTAACCATCATTTACCTTTACAACCTGTCCTTTTTTTCCTAAAGCCTTTACATCTTCTAATAATACGATTTCCATTTTACAAAACTTCCTTTCTATGTCATCTATGTCTATATCTTATATCTCCAAATTATCTCTAAATATCTCTGTTAAGGTCCGCGACCATCCTGGGAACTGCCATTAAGACGCATCGCCTTCGTCCAGCATCTGACGGATGACCGCCTTTAAGCGCTCCTTGGCCTCTTCCACGGTAACTCCCTGCATCTGGGCACCTGCAATGGTTCTGTGGCCGCCGCCGCCCAGTTTTTCCATCATGACCTGAACGTTGACTTCATCAATGGATCTGGCGCTGAAATAAATGGTATTGTTATAATCTGTAAGTACCACAGATGCCTTGATCCCCTTGATCTCAAGAAGCTCATTTGCCGCCTGGGCACCGATGATCGTCGGGCTTTCCAGTCCTTCTGCCGGGCAGATACTGATAGCAAATGCGTCCATATAAACCTCTGCCGCCCTTACTGCCTCTGCCTTTGCCTGATAATCTACCATATTTTCACGGAACAATTTCCGGACTCTTGTCACATCCGCACCGCTTCTTCTGAGGAATGCTGCAGCCTCAAAAGTACGTACACCGGTCTGATTGGTAAAATTCTGGGTATCGATCACAATTCCTGCATACATAGCATCCGCTTCGCAGGGCCGTACTTTAATACCGTCTGCAATATACTGGAGTACCTCTGCAACCATTTCACAGGCTGAAGAAGCATATGGCTCCACATAAGAAAGCACTGCATTATCGATCACTTCACTGCTGGTACGATGATGATCCAGAACTACAATGGTACGGATCAATCGCAGCAGATTTGGCTCATCTGTAATACTTGGTCTGTTTACATCCACAACTACCAGCATGGTTCCTGCATCCACCAGTTCCGCTGCTTTTGAGCCCTTTAAGAACATATCATCCGGGTACTCTGGATTATTCTGGAAACGCTCCATCATAGGACGTACAGAAGAAGTCACATCATTAAGTACGATATTGGCCTTTTTATTCATGGACATGGCAATACGGTAAATACCAACTGCAGCGCCGAAAGCATCAATATCTGCCAGACGGTGTCCCATGATCAGCAGGCGGTCCTTATTGTCCATCAGTTCCTTTAAAGCATGGGCTTTTACACGAGCCTTTACGCGGGTGGTCTTTTCCATCTGCTGGGCTTTTCCGCCGTAATAAAGGATCTTATCCGAATCCTTCACAACTGCCTGATCACCGCCCCGGCCTAATGCCATATCAATAGAGGTTCTTGCATATTCATAATTCTGCGCATAGCTTTCACCGTTCATACCGATACCAATACTTAAAGTAACTGCCATATCATTACCGATATTTACGGTTTTTACATCTTCCAGAATAGAAAAACGTTCTTCCTGCATCCTGGCAATGTACTGCTGCTTGATAACAAAGAAATATTTATCCTTCTCAAGGCTTTTTACAATACCATTCATAGAAGAAATGTATTTGCTGATCTTTCGGTCGATCAAAGCAGTCAGAAGGGAACGGCGCACCTCTTCCACACTTTCCAGTGCCTCATCATAATTATCAAGGTAGATCAGGCCTGCAACCAACTTCTGGTCATTGATCTGCTGCTTATAAAGAAGCATCTGGGTCTCATCGATCAGATAAATAGCTGTCACCAGAGAATTTCCTTCATCCAGTCCGCACTGCGCCGCTGCTGCCTGCGCTTCTTCTGTATGGATCTCTTTCAGATCCACACGGTATTTCTTATCCTTAAATGCACTGTGTATGCTTACTGTTTCGCCGCCTGTAGCAAGCATTTCCTTTGTAATATCAGGAAACATCTGGGTAATGTTTTTGATAGCAGCTTTATCATCCCCAAGGATGGCTTCCATCTCCTGGTTCATCCACAAAATACGGCCTGCTATATCCGCCACACAGTATGGCACCAGCATCTCTTCCAGAAACTTGCTCTTACTCTGGTCATAGGCCTGGGAGAACGCAATAAGTCCTGTAAGAATGCCTTTCCTCCTGGAAAAATAAAGCCATAACGCTATTCCAATATAGATAAGAGTAAAAAATGAAACTATAATGCCTGCTTTTAATGAAACTGCCCCCACAGCAGCTGTCAGCAGGACCATCAGGACCGATAAAAAGATGGGCCACTGAAGATAAATGCGGAAGCTCCCCCGCACCTTCCTTTTCTCATCCATAGTCTTCCTCCAATCGTATCCAAAAATGAATGGAATACGCCTATCTTATGAATTATACCATATGCAAGGTCATTCGTCCATGATAAACATTATCAGTCCACGACAAACGCATGAATAATTATCCATTGCCAATTCTGTTTTTTACGATTCTTTAAGCTTCTAAAAGTTCTTCCAGATATTGAAGTGGGCGCAAGCTGATCACAAACCTTTTCTTTCTCATTGACAACTTATGTCTTGTCATCTGTGCCGGTTTCAAAATACTCAGGCTCCATTTTCTTATAATATTTAAATTTTGTGCTGCCATTTTATCTATCGTTGTATTTGCATCCTCTCGAAAGGTTACATCCAGATGCCAGTGCATACTTTCTATACTCCAATGTCCTCTGACTGCTCGGCTGATCTGCCTGATATCTGACTTCAAACTACTGATAAAATACCGATATTCTATCGTTCTTTTTCCATCCTTCTCCAGTGTTTTCTTTTCCATCACAATACTGTTCAGACCTTTCCAATTTTTCTTCTGACTTATCCATTTAATGTCTTCCGTCTGATAATACTCTCGGATTTCAATCTGACCGTGTGCTTTTTCTCGCGTCTTTTTGTAATTTCCACGTTCTCGAATTTCTTTTTGAAACTCTTCGTCTGAAAAGTATTCCTGTACATCTTCATACAGACTTGTTTGATTTCGTTTCAATGCTAATACATAATCTGCCCGTTTTTTCCTTATTTTCTCCGCTATTGCTGTCTGTGTCCCCATGGCATCAATCGTTATGATCTGCCCTTTTATCTGGATTTTATCCAACAATTCAGGGATTGCTGTGATCTCATTGCTTTTTTCTTCAACTGCTTTTTGACCCAGGCAAAAACCATCTTCTTTACTCCATGCTGATACAATGTATCCCGTCTTTCCATCTCCCTTTTATTGGAACGCATGGTTTTCCCATCAATACAGATAATTTTTTTCAGCAGTTCTCCTTCATTCTGATTTAAACGCTCCTGCCATTTTCCATACAGCTGCTGCAGGATTTCTGGTGATATCATCCCCATTACGCGTCTGATTGTATCATGAGATGGTATTCCGTTTTTTAACTCAATATATTTGCGAAGATAATCCTGATAATTTTCCGCAAACAATGCCATTTCTACCCAGTCATCCGCATTTGCTAATGTTGCAAATAATACAATAACAAGAATGTCCTTTAATGTATGGCGAACTTTTCTTTGCTGGCGACCATCTTCAATGTATTCCATCCAATCTAATAATTCCTGCATATATCAACGCCCCTTTTCTTTTAATTTTATCAGAAAAAGGGCGTATTCACAATTTATTTACTCATGCGTTTGTCGTGCCTTGGTTCCTCAGGGTCCCATACATAAAGGAAAAAGAAAAGGGCTATCAGGAAAATGTATAATTCCTGGTAGTCCTTAATTTTAAAGGTATTTATTGAATTCTAATTTTTCTTTATGAAACAACCCTGCCTTGTTCCTTTCGGTCATAATCGAGTCAACAATAATAACTATCTATTCTGTTTTTCGTTCAAAAACATACTCCGACTGGAATGACAGATCATCTCTGAACCTATATCCCAACCTGTCAAATTTCTTTATCTGTACAGGATCTTCCACCAAATTCTCCGCCATATACCGAACCATTTCCCTACGTGCCATTTTTGCGTAAGTGCCTTTTGTTACCAATTTTCATTTCCAGATCGTCTTTAACTCCTGACTCTATAATCCTCGTATAATATTCAAATAGTCCTGCCGTTGATCTACTACTGCGTAAACCATAACTTCTTTTTTCACTTCATTGATTTTATAAAAAACTAAATCTTTTTCTATAATAAGAACCTTGTATCCTTGTCGTTTAAGAACTGGATATCTTGGATCTGTTCCAATATACGGATCATCACCAAGTTCAAGTATTCTTTTTTCCATGTAACTTAGTTTTTCAAGAGCCACTTCTTTGCCAAAATTCTGGGCAATATATAAAATAATCTTTCTAATACCAGCATCTGCTGTGTCTGTCCGCAGTACATGATATTTCATGATCAGCCCTCCTGAAGCATTTTTCGTAAATCATCAAATGTTTCCGTTACAGAAGCGATCCGGCCATTTTTTACATCATTTTCTGCTTCAGCCAATATTTCAAGTAATTCAATACGCGCCTTCATATTCTTGTACTCTTCATATGAAAGCGTTACGGTATCTCCTCTGCCATTAACTGTAATAATGACCGCCTCCTTGTTTTCCTTACACTGCCTTGAAATATCACTGTAATGATTTCTCAGATCAGCAGATGGTCTGATGGATTCCTGTAATGCCAGCATTTAATCACCTCCGCAAATATTATATGCAAATTATATCATAATATAGCTATATCTTCAATATGTGAAACTATCTGTATTAACATTCATCCTTTTTCTTTTACATATGCAACAATAGATGTCACTAACTAATCTGCCTTAGTAACATCCTGCATTTTTTTCACAAACAAAGGTTCCTGATATCCACTTTCTAGCATTACCTCATACCCCCTCTTTTTACTTAATCTTCAGATGGAATTACCTGAACAACATCGTAAAACTGAAATTCATTTTACCGCTTTCACTTCCACTCACCTGCCAGCGCAGTTGATGTAGTTCCAACCACCATAGCTGCTGCCAGCGCAAGCACTGCAGCCTGCTTAAAAAATACTTTTCTCATACGTTTTTCTCTCTGTATCCCGTTTTCTTTACCACTATTACTTCTGTTGCTGCATGACAATAGGGTGGTTATTTTTTTAAGCAAAAAAATCCCGGCTGTGGGATTTTTCTCCAAAAGCCGGGATCCTGTTAATTTTTAAAATCTTTTCTCTTAATCTTCTTTTGTCTTCTTTCCAAAGAAACCTGCTGCGCCTAACACAAGAGCAGATACAAACAGCACGATCTCTCTTCCTGCGCTCTGACCGGTCTTTGGAAGAGCTGCTAACGGAACTTCATCTTCCGGGATAGAAACCGGTTCCTGTGGAAGAGCTTCTGTTGGCAGTTCAGCTAACGGAACTGTTTCCTCCTGAATGGTCACTCCAGGACCTCCATTGCTTGTCACAATAGAACCATGGCCTCCACTGCTGCTTCCGCCACCAGAGCCGCCGCCCCTGTTAGAAGTAGAATTGCTGTTATAATATACATTGAAGACCAGATCACCATTTAAGCTGCCAGCTGACTGTCCGCCTTCGTAACGGATCCAGGTATATCCGTCAATCGCTTTGTTAAGCAAAGCATTTACATCATAGCTGCTGCCCTCCTCCATGTAATCAGAGTTGTAGG
>UQTA01000099.1 GCA_900543885.1 uncultured Clostridium sp. | reverse complement strand
CAGCGCTTCCCCGCTGTGTTCCCTCACAGATGTGTTCAGACGCTCTGTATCGGCCTTAGTAACTCCCCATACATCTGCCTGAAGTACCAGTTTATTGCCTTCCCCATAGCGTACATAGGCCTCTGCCTTAGTAACCCCACCGGCACTCTCTAACGCCTGCTCCAGCTTATAAAGATCCAAAAACTTCCGTCCTGTCAGACCTTCCCGCATGATCGTGCGTCCGCCCTGTTCCAGAAATTCCAGACGGCCATCCGGCATAATACGGGCCTGTCTTCCTGTCTGATACAGCATTCCCGCTCCATAAGGGTTGGTGATCTTGTCACTCCAGCCAAGAGTTGGATGATCCATAATATACAGTCTCCCCCATGCGCCAAATGGCTGTTTGCGGCAGCTTTCATCTAACACATATGCTTTTACCTGCTTTTCCCCATCTACTCCCGGGATCAGTTCACAGCCGGCTGCTTCATTGACCTTTCCTGCTTCTATCTGATAATGCAGCGGGAACAGATCTGGGGAGAGCCTGTTTTTAAGATTTGCTGCCTGACCTTCCTCTTCCATTGCTGCCACGATCTGTTCCATTACTGTCATAAACAGCTTTAAAAGCTGTGTATCAAACCGGTTCTTCCAGTAGCGCAGTTCATAATAATATCCTTTTTCATCCCACATAACCTGTAAATGGAACGGCAGCGCGTCTAACTGGATCTTCTCACGTTCAACGGGCCAGCCGCCGATCTTATTGACATTTAGAATATCCCCCTGATACTGGAAGAACATTTCATCTGCATGGAGATTGGAAATATAGCACCCCATGGTCTTCATGATCTGCTTACCGGAGGTCTGTAAAAGCTCCTTTACACTTTCATCCGGTTTCTGGCTGCAACGGAAATAGTAAGTAAGGAATAATGGTCCTGCCAGGCGGTTCCAGCGGCTGTCTGTTCTTCCGCTGTGGATACTGGTTCCCACCGTATCTTTTTCATCGCTGAACAAACCAATACAATAATTAAACGCCGTTAAAAATACCACATTTTCAGAAATACCATTTCTGCGGCAGAAAGATAGCATTTTTCCTCTGTTGATTTCCTTAAAATGCGCCTTTAAAACACCGTCTTCTCCCTGTTCCAGGTCATGACAGTCACATCTTGCCAGAATACTCTTACGGATTTTAAAACCTTTCATCAGATCGGCAAAATAAGCTTCATTTTCCTTCCGCATTCCCCTGGCATCCCGCTCTTTCTCATCCAGAATATACTCATAAAAAGTATATTTTTCTTTTTCTACCTGCTTTCCTGCATAAATAGCATTAATGTCCTCAAACAGCACATTCATAGTCATGCCATCTCCCATAATATGGGCAATATCCAGAAACAGATAGTTAGCAGAGTCCGTCATGTAAATACCTGCGTGATAAAGAGGCTCATTTTCTGTATACATATAAGGGCGCAAAAGTCCCTTTCTTGTTTCTTCCCACTGGGAATCACTTAAAGTGATCATCGGAATATCCACTTTTCTGTCATCTTTGCGGAAGTTTTTATATGCCCCTTCATGAAGCTGGATCACACATTTTAATTCAGGATGCACATCAAACATTCTCTCTACTGCTGTCTTTAACAGGTATACATTTACATGGGGATCCAGTTTAAACAAAAATGGCAGATTCGCTGTGGTATTTCCCCTCATTACATAGGCAAAATACAGCTGAAGGTTTGTCAGCGGATAAATGTCACGGACTTCAAACTCTTTTTTCCCTTCTGCGGCACGCTCTTTATAAAGAGTCTCCAGTTTCAGTACACTGGCATGTTCCATCAGATCACTTAACGTCATGGAAAGCTGCAGTTTTTCATACAGATCTGTCAGCAGCAGCACACTTCCTAAAGAATCCAGTCCTGCGCTGTAAAGTTCTGTATCAATGCCAAAACGGCTGTGTCCTAATACAGCAGATACCGCATCATAGATCTTCTGCTGAAGGTCATTTTCCGGTTTATGTACATTAACCTGCTCTTCTGCTTCCTGCTTTTTCTGGCTGAAGTACTGACTGCGGATGATCTTCTTAGAAGAAGTTTTGGCAAACGGGATATCACGCAGGTGAAAACGGGCGATCTTCTTATAAGAAGGCAGTCCCTCATTATGCTTTTTTATGATCTGGGCCACTGTTTCCTCAATATGATCGATCCCTGCAGCGTCTGCATACTTAAAATTGGGATAGATCTCCGCAGCGATCAGGTCATCTTCCCCATATACCAGGATATCTTCGATCAGACGGTCATCCACAAACAGATTCTCTAATTGCTCCGGTGCCACATTTTCACCATTGCTTAAGATGATCAGGTTTTTCTTTCTGCCAGTCAGGTACAGGAAATTTTCCTCATCCACATATCCAATATCTCCTGTACAAAGCCAGCCATCTTCGGTAATAGCCTCTGCCGTCTTGTCAGGCTCTTTATAATATCCCATCATCACAGAAGGACTTTTTACCTGGATTTCACCATCTACAATGCGCACCTGGCATCGGTCCACGATCTTTCCTACCGAGGCCACCTTATCCGGTCTGCTCCAATCCGGAGATGAGATCTTCGGAGAACACTCAGACATACCATATCCCTGAGCAATAGAAATACCCAGACGATTGAAATTGGCTGCCAGTTCCGGTGCCAGATAACCACCGCCGCTGATGATCTTGTGAAGGCGTTTTCCCAGCACCTCCTGTTTAATAGAATTCAGGGAACGGCCAGTATCCTGTCTGGAAAGAATAGCGATCTTATTATAAAGAGCCTTTGCCACCATAGGCACCATACGGATCACCGTCGGCTGGAACAGCTGGATATGAGCTGCCAGGCGGGCCATATCCCGGTTTAAACACAGTACACTGCCGTAACGCATGACTGTAAATACATCACCGTTGATGCAGAATACATGATGGATAGGAAGAATGTTTAAGTAAACCTCTTTTTCCGGATGATCCTTGTCCGTGGTACAAAAGTTATTATCCATCAGATTGCGGTTAGAAAGCATAACTCCTTTTCCTCTGCCGGTTGTTCCTGATGTAAACAACACCATGGCGCAGTCTTCTTCAGAAACTGTAGGATCATCCACCTGGATCCCCGTATATTCTTTTAAGATCCGGTCAGAACATGGCACATGTTTTCCATGCTGCAAAGAAATGCAGGCTCTAAGCCGTGGGCACTTCTCTTTGATCGCTTCTACCAGACCATAATGATCCCAGTCATAAAATAAAATATCCAGATCTGAGCGGTTTACATTATCCGCAAATGTCTCCTCATTTAACTGTACATCCAGCGGAACCACTACATTTCCGCTTGCCATAACGCCTAACAGAAACACCAGGTAATGATGACTGCTGCTTCCCATCAATCCCACTCTCACCTTATGTCCGGCAGCTGCATCCTGCTCCTGCAGCCAGGCTGAAACTGCCCGGCACTGGTCTGCAAACTCGTCATAAGTTACTTCATATACTACATCATTTTCCTCATAACGCAAAAATACCCGTCCTGCATACTCTCTTCCTGTATTCCAGACCAGGTCCCCTACTGTCTTTGTATTCTCGTATGAAATCATTCTTTTTCTCCTACTCATGATTAAAACATTACGTTGCTATACACATTGTATGTATATGTCTATTAATATACATTTACGTCCTAACTATAGCACACACATCCCCCTTGTACAATGTCAATATTTTGAATTTCAAAGTATTTTTTCAAAAAATACCCCAGACCAGTTCATGACATCTGCCATGTTTGCTGGTCCAGGGTATCTTCATTGTACTTTAGCGACTGCTTTTTATGCAAGCGCTTCTTCTTCGTTTTCTAATAATGTACTTTCGTACTTATCCAGAATGATCGTCTGTATCATTTCCCGTGTACCGGAATTGATCGGATGGGCAATATCCCGATATTCGCCGTCTGCTGCCTTACGGCTCGGCATAGCGATGAATAATCCTTTCTCACCTTCAATGACTTTGATATCGTGGATCACAAACTCATTATCTAAGGTAATGGAGACGATTGCTTTCATCTTACCTTCTTTCTCCACCCGTCTTACTCTCACATCTGTTACCTGCATGTTTCAATACTCCTTCCGTTTCTTCCGTCAGCCCCCGTGCTGCACTCCTTCTGCAGGAATCAGAAGAACGGGCCGCACTATGTTGTAACTTTTTACAATGTATAACGTTCGTTCTTCTCAATGACGATCTTAATGTTCTCAGGTGTTCCAATATAAGTTGTATTAGCACGGATGGTATCCCGGCTTTCAACGATACAGTTTTCAATCACTGTATTATCACCAATATAAACGTCATTTAAAATGATAGAGTTTTTAATGATACAATTATTTCCTACGTATGCTTTCTTAAAGAGAATGGAATTCTCTACCGTACCATTTAAAATACAACCACTGGATACAAGGCTGTTCTTAACAACAGAGCCTGGATTGTATTTTGCCGGTGGAAGATCATCGATCTTGGTATAAATATCCGGATACTGTTTGAAGAAATAATCTCTCACTTCCGGCTTTAAGAAATCCATATTGGTCTTATAGTAAGAATCAACTGTAGCAATATTGCTCCAGTAACTGTCTAACTTATAGGCATAGATCCTCTTTAAATTTTTATAACGTACCAGAATATCATTTACCAGGTCATATCTGTCCTCTGCTGCACAACGCTCTAACAGTTCGATCAGCTGTCTTCTGCGGATGACATAGATACCACAGGAAATAGTGGTTGCGTCAGAAGCCATTGGCTTTTCTTCAAAATCTGTAATGCGTCCGTCATCATTTAACTTAACGCATCCAAAGCGGGTAACATCTGTTCCCTCTTCCATATCCTTGCAGACAACAGTGATATCTGCTTTCTTTTCAATATGGTATTCCAGAACCTTGTTGTAATCAAGCTTATAGACACCGTCACCGGAAGTGATCACTACATATGGCTCATGGCTGTTCTTTAAGAAGGTCAGATTCTGATAAAGAGCATCTGCTGTACCACGGTACCAGTCTCCGTTTTCAGGAGTAATGGATGGTGTAAATACATACAGTCCGCCCTGCTTACGTCCGAAATCCCACCACTTGGAGGAACTCAGATGAAGGTTTAAGGATCTGGAGTTATACTGTGTAAATACAGCCACATTCTGAATGTGGGAGTTTGTCATATTGCTTAATGCAAAGTCAATACTGCGGTAGCTTCCTGCAACCGGCATAGCAGCCACTGCTCTTTTATTGGACAGTTCCCGCATCCTCTTGCTGTTGCCACCTGCTAATACGATACCGATTGCTCTCATTTCACGCCACCTGCCTTTATAATGTAATTTCCGCTTGCCAGTAATCCATCAGGATAGTCGCCCACGGTGGTCTCGCCTGCTATGGCGGTATTCTTTCCGATCTTTACGCCGTCCGGGATAATGGAGTTCTCACCGATGGTAGCCAGATCGAACTGATATACCTTCTGGTCATATGTACTAGGCGCATATTCGCCAACACCGATCTGCACATCAGAACCAACTTTTACATTTTCTGCAATAATGGCCTTTTCAACAGATGTACCTGCTCCAATGACGCTTCCCTGCATAACAATGGAATCCTTAACTACAGCACCCTTTGCAATGGTAACGCCTGCGCCGATAACAGAGTTGATAACCTCACCATAAATTTCAGTTCCTTCTCCAATGATACTTCGCTCAACATTGGCTTCGGAAGCTATGTACTGAGGCGGGATCACATCACTCTTGGTGTAGATCTTCCAGTATTCTTCATACAGGTTGAATTCTGGAATAATATCGATCAGCTCCATATTTGCTTCCCAGTAGGAGCCAAGAGTACCTACGTCCTTCCAGTAACCATTGTACTCATAAGCAAAGATCCTCTCGCCCTTTGCGTGGCAGTATGGAATAATGTGTTTTCCAAAGTCACATCCAGGCTCGTCCTTCATCTTGATCAGGGCTTCCTTAAGAACCGGCCAGCTGAAGATGTAAATACCCATGGAAGCTAAGTTGCTTCTTGGAACAGCCGGTTTTTCCTCAAACTCTGTAATACGGTTGTGCTCGTCTGTGATCAAGATACCGAAACGGCTTGCTTCTTCAATCGGTACCGGCATAGCAGCAATGGTGATATCCGCATTGTTTGCTTTGTGATAATCAAGCATCACTTCGTAGTCCATTTTGTAAATGTGGTCACCAGAAAGGATGAGCACATACTCTGGATTATATGCTTCCATATACTCCAGGTTCTGAAAAATCGCATTGGCAGTACCGGTATACCAGTCGCTTCCTTTGCTTCTTTCGTATGGAGGTAAGATCGTCACGCCGCCAACATTTCTGTCCAAATCCCACGGAATACCAATTCCGATATGTGAATTTAAACGTAAAGGCTGGTACTGTGTCAGGACACCAACAGTGTCAACACCTGAATTGATACAGTTACTCAGCGGAAAATCAATGATTCGGTACTTCCCCCCAAAAGATACCGCCGGCTTAGCTACTTTCTGTGTAAGAACGCCAAGACGGCTTCCCTGTCCGCCAGCTAAAAGCATGGCAATCATTTCTTTTTTAATCACGTTATCACCTCTTGCTGTTATATAATTTTGGTAAACATAATTATACCACAAACTTTATAAATAGTACACAAATATTTAAATATATTTTGTGTTTTTTATGCAGTTTTCCGACATTTTTCGATCAAACGTTTTATATTTTATACTTTTCTCAAGATATTGTGCCAGAACACCTTTCCAAACACTATATATCTCCCTCCATCAACCAAGCGACTTAATAGGTGAAACTATGCTTGCTCCTAACCAAATGACTGAACATGCAGCACCTGCGCATCAGCAAAAGTCTTGCTGTTCATGGGTTGCATGACCAACAATGCAAAAGTGGAAGGAAACGCACGAAAACCTTGAAACATTACGTGAAATATCTTATAATACCTTATAATATTGCTTAAAAATAATATTGCTTAAATTGCAGCAGTTTGATCTTAAAGTTTTGCAAGACCAGCTGTCACAGAAATTATGTATTGGAGAAAAGGAGAAATTACTCATCATGGATTTAGTTACAGTAAGAGAACTTTATAAAAATCCGGAAAAGTTCCTGGACAAGGAAATTACCGTTGGCGGATGGATCCGCAGCCTTCGCGATTCTAAAGCATTCGGTTTCATCGTTATCAGTGACGGAACTTATTTTGAAACCCTTCAGGCTGTTTACCATGACACTCTGGAAAACTTCGCACAGGTTTCCAAATTAGGTGTTGGAACTGCCATTATTGTTAAAGGTACTTTAGTTGCTACTCCACAGGCAAAACAGCCTTTTGAGATCCAGGCTACTGAGGTTACTGTTGAAGGTGCATCTGCACCTGATTACCCACTGCAGAAAAAGCGCCACTCTTTTGAATATCTGCGCACCATCTCACATTTACGTCCAAGGACCAACACTTTCCAGGCAGTATTCCGTGTGCGTTCTTTGATCGCATATGCTATCCATCAGTATTTCCAGGAAAAGGACTTTGTTTATGTCCACACTCCATTGATCACCGGAAGTGACTGCGAAGGTGCAGGAGAAATGTTCCAGGTTACTACTTTAGACTTAAACAACGTACCTAAAAATGAGGACGGCACCATTGATTACAAGCAGGATTTCTTCGGAAAGCCAACCAACCTGACTGTAAGCGGCCAGTTAAATGGCGAAACCTACGCTATGGCATTCCGCAATATCTATACCTTCGGACCTACCTTCCGCGCAGAGAACTCCAACACCACCCGTCATGCTGCTGAATTCTGGATGATCGAGCCGGAAATGGCTTTCGCTGACCTGGATGATAATATGCGTGTTGCAGAAGGCATGTTAAAATATGTGATCAAGTACGTTTTAGAGCATGCTCCGGAAGAAATGAACTTCTTCAACAGCTTCGTAGACAAAGGCCTGTTAGACCGTTTAAACAACGTTCTCAACTCTGAATTCGGACGTATCACCTATACTGAGGCTGTTGAGCTGTTAATGAAGCACAATGACAAATTTGACTACAAGGTATCCTGGGGCTGCGACCTTCAGACTGAGCATGAGCGTTACCTGACTGAAGAGATCTTCAAGAAACCTGTATTTGTTACCGATTATCCAAAGGAGATCAAAGCATTCTACATGAAGATGAACCCAGACGGTAAGACTGTTGCTGCTGTAGACTGTCTGGTTCCTGGAATCGGCGAGATCATCGGCGGAAGCCAGCGTGAAGATGACTATGACAAGCTGGTTGCAAGAATGGATGAGCTGGGACTTAAGAAAGAGGATTACGGATTCTACCTGGATCTTCGTAAATACGGTTCTACCCGCCATGCAGGCTTCGGACTTGGCTTTGAGCGCTGCGTAATGTATCTGACCGGTATGTCCAACATCCGCGACGTTATCCCATTCCCAAGAACTGTTAATAACTGCGAACTGTAAGCCAAGGGAACAAAAGTGCAGGTGCTGTTCGTGCTTGCACGATAAGGCATCTGACTTTGGTTCCCGCCAAAAACATGAAGAAGAAGCGATTTGCATCGCAAATCTGCGGATTCTGAATGTTTTTAGAATTGCGGGAGCAGCGTAGCTGCGGAGCAATTCGTTGGCTTACCAGCACTCTCCGGCGCAAAACATATTTTTTGTTTTGCGCCGTTTTTAGAATATGTACTCTCGGAATCTTTTTGTACTTGATTTTGCAAAAGATCAGCCGCAAAGGCAAATGCAGGAAAGACTCCGAGAGTACATGAAATTTTCAAAGGAGGAAAATTAAGCAATCAAAATCATTGTTAATAGTGATTAAATATGTTAAAATATACTCATGGAGGATATTGTTATGAACACATCTAATATCACTAATTACAAACTAAAAGATTTTGCTGA
>UQTA01000098.1 GCA_900543885.1 uncultured Clostridium sp. | reverse complement strand
GACAACGTGTGACTGCCGGCGCCGCTCCATCACGCGACCGGTTTCCATCATGCGATCATCGCGCCGATGCTTCATGGCGCTAAAGTGGTACTGCAGCAGAAATACCAATGCAGATCGGCAATCGAGCTTATGAACCGGGAAAAAGTCACCTACTCTATGGGAGCGACCCCGTTTATCTATGATATTTTAAGAGAGCTGGAAACCAATGGAGGAGCAGTTCCGACTTTGAAGTTCTATCTGTGCGGCGGAGCGCCGGTGCCGGGATATCTGGTGCAGAGGGCAAAACAGTATGGAATACTTCTCTGCGAGGTTTATGGATCCACGGAGAGCGTGCCGCACGCATTTGTCCGTCCGGATGAGGCGCTTGCGCTGAATGGAACGACATCCGGAAGGGCAATGGAAGGTGTGGAGATCCGGGTGGTGGACGAAGATGGAAACGACGTAGGCGTGGGCGTTCCGGGAGAAGAGCTGTCAAGAGGCCCCAGCGTGTTTGTCGGGTATTTAAAAGCACGGGAGATCACGGATGGAGCTCTGGACAACGATGGCTGGTTCCACAGTGGTGACCTTTGTATCATGGATGAGCATGGAAATATCCACATTATCGGGCGCAAAAAAGACATGATCGTCCGGGGTGGCGAGAACTTAAATACCAATGAGATCAATGATGCCCTGGAGGGATGCCCCGGAATGGGGGATCATACCATTATCGGAATGCCGGATGACCGTCTCGGAGAACGAATCTGCGCGTTTGCGGTTCCGCTTCCGGGACATGAAGACCTGAAGCTGGAGGATGTGCTGGACTATTTGCACTCCAAAAAAGTTCCGAAGCGTTTCTGGCCGGAGCGTCTGGAACTTATCGACCGCATTCCCCATACAGGAAGCGGAAAGGTGAAAAAATATCTGCTGAAGGAAGAGCTGGAAAAGCGTTTGAAGGGATGACCGCTATGATTGAACAGAAATTTGGACCGCGCAGATGCAGGGATACGAGAAAACCACTGGAAAAACAGTGTCCGGATGTTGTGTTTTACCGCTGTCCAGAATGCGGGGCTCTTTATCCGGTGACAGGAGGAACGAACCTGGAGGAGAAAGAGATTCTGTGTTGTGGAAAAAAAGCGGAAAGACTGGTTCCCGGAGAAGCGGATTCCGTGCGGGATGTGATGGATATTACTTATCAGATCACAGGCGGCTATAATGATAATGCTGTCCGCGTATCGTGGAAGATGAAGCCGTATGGACGTCATCCAGAGTGGATTTATCTGAAAACATTTACGGGGGGATATTTAAAATATGTAATGGAAGGAAAACATTCGCCAATGGTATTTGCCCTGGCGGATACCGATGCTTTTTGTTACTGTGATGAAGATCCCTGCCTGGAATGTGTATTTCGGTGTAAGAGAGGATTTATCATTTATGTTTATGATAGACAGACCGGACTCGTTGCGGTACCCCTGGATAAGATGAATGCCCAGTGGCAGAGTGGAGCAAATAAGATGTGAGATACTGTAATTTTTGACAATAATGTGTTAAATTAATAACGAAATCTGTATATGGGGATATACAGATAATGGGGGATATTCTATGGGAAAAACAACAAATGCGGAATGCAAAGTAGACTGGAAAACCGTTCTTGTTTTTGTGTCGATAGCATTTAGTTCGCAGTGTGGCGGCGGATTCGCGTCCGGATCTACGCCATGGACTTATTTTTTTAGAAATACGGGGTTTTATGGGATGCTGCCGGTTGTTGTGCAGCCGTATTTTTGTCTGTTTATGCCGTTTATTGTAGCGGCGATCAACTGTTTTATTATTTATTTCTTTATGAAATTCGCTATGGATTTCCGCACGTTTGATTACAGCAATTTTCTGAGGCAGTATGGTTCGCGTTTCTGCGGCGGGATTTTTGCCAGACCGATGCAGTACATTTATGAGTTTAATTTTAACTGGCTTCTGATCGTATGTATGGCGCTTGCGTACTCCACCTCTGGTTCAGCATTAAAAGAACTGACGGGAATTCCATATCTGTATTCTACGCTTATCATTGGTGTCCTGATGTTTGTTCTGTGTATGAAAGGCACAGACCTGGTCCGGAAGAACGCGGTGTTTATGAGTGCCGTTATTTTCATTGCGCTGATCTCAGTTCATGTACCTAATATCCTTTATAATGTAGTGTCTGGCCGGTTATCTGCGGAACTTGGCAGCATGTCCCGGCAGATCCACAGCGATGTTGCCGCAGGTGCAGGAAGCTTTTTAAAGTATCTTCTGGTCGCTTTTTGCTGGGCGTATATTTTTTCAGGACAGAATCTGGCAGGTTTTGGAGCCTATGTTAATCATGCGCAGCTTTTTACCAATAAAAAAACACTCAGATGGGCTGTTGTGCTGTCTGTGATTGCAAACTGGGCATTTCTGGAAATGAATGTGATCAATCTGGCTGCAAATTATTCGGCTGTTTATGAAGGATGGTCGAATGGACGTGCGGTATATACTATTCTTGTTGTACAAAATGGCGTCGGAAGCGGGGCGGTAAAGACCATCCTTCTTACGCTGATCACGGTGGCCATATTCTTTGCAACCATTTCAACAGCGATCAATTACGCGCAGGGATTCAATGACCGCATTTTAAACTGGTATCAGAAAAGAAAACAGGAAGACCCGGAAGTTTCCGCGGCAAAGAGAAATAAGCGGGGCGCGGTATTAACGCTGGTCTATATTGTGATCACATGGGCAGTGTCCCAGATGGGACTGACTGCGCTGGTATCCAAAGGGTTGACATTTGCATCGATCATCACATTGTTTACCCTGATCATACCGACCATCATCAATGTGATCCGGAAGTGGCCGGATGCAGATTATGCGCACATGACAAAAGAAAAATAATGAAATCATCACGAAGGGGGAATCGATATGTTATCTGCTATTGGATTAATCATAGCAATCGCGCTGCTGATCGTTATGATCGTGAAAGGTGTTGATATGATCACGGCATCGGTAGTAACAGCCGCGATCATTCTGGTAACAAGCGGACTTGATTTTTGGGAAGGTTTACTGAAAACGTTTTCGGAAGGAGCTGGCTCGTTCTGCAGTTCCTGGTTTTTGATCCTTGCGCTGGGTGGCATTTTTGGTGAACTGGTCAATCAGACAGGGCTGGCTACCAAGGTCGCAAAATCTTTATCTGCTGCACTTGGAGCCAAAAGGGTGGGGCTGATCATTATGATCTGTACATTCTTTATCACACTGCTGGGTATTAACGGCTATATTATGGTATTTGTTCTTTATCCGATCGCAGACAGCCTGCTTCGTGAAAATAAGATGGACCGCCGGCTGCTTCCGTTTTTGATGATCGCGGGAGGTGCGAATGCGAATGGATTTGCGTTTTCCATGGATATCTGTAATGTGATCCCGAGTAATTTCCTTGGAACTTCACTGGGTGTAGCGCCGGTTCTGGCTGTGATTTTCTCAGTGATCACCTGCACCTGGTATGTGATGTATTTTAACTATGCGCAGAAGAAGAGCATGGGAAAACTGTCAGAAGCAGAACTGATGGCAATGTACAAAACAGAGAAGAGCGTCATGGGAGATGATGAGCTTCCGGGCCTCTTTATGTCTCTGCTGCCGTTTATCCTGGTTCTGGTAGCGGTAGTGGCAACTTCAAGTATGGGAACTTCCACCAGCTTGAGCTGCGCGCTTCTGATCGGTGTTCTTGTAATTATTGTGACGCAGTTTAAAAAGATCAAAAACCTGAAAGGCTCTCTGAAAGGGGGCGCAATGTCCGGCTTAAGTACAATGCTGACAGTAGCCGCAGTCATTGGCCTTTCCAAAGTCCTGACTCAGGCTCCGGCTTTCCATGCGGTACAGGAGTTTGTATTAAATATCACACTTCCGATTTACTTAAAGACCTGGCTGGGAACCATGATCTGCGGTGCTATGACTGGTTCCGCGATCACAGCGGAAACCCTGTTTTTGGAGAGTTTTGGAAAACAGTTCCTTGCAGCGGGCGCAAACATCAACGCGCTTCACAGAATCGTAGTAGAAGCTGGTATTACCCTGAACAAACTTCCGAATGCATCTCCGGTCGTTATGGAGACTTCTGTTTGTGAGTGTACCCTGGCAGAAAGCTATAAGCACATCGTGCTGGGTTCCACGATTCCATGTGTGATCGCAGGATTCATTATTACGATCATGGCAACGGTCGGAATCATCTTTTAAAATTTAAAGGTTTTGCGATACAGCTTCCAGTACAAAGTCATGGAAATTCCGGACAACCGGCGGCATATAAAACTGGTCACTGCTTACCATATAGATGTTGCGCTTTACGACCGGGTGTAAAATTTCGATGACTTTGACATTCAGGCTGGAGAGCAGTTCCATTTCGGGGACGATGGCAATGCCAAAACCGTGGGCAACGAGGCCGGCCGTAACCTGGTCCTCCACGATCTCATACGCGATACGGGGGCGTTTTCCCAGTACCTGGAACATTTTATCAACTTCATAGCGGATGCCGGATGATTCGGCAAAATAAACATACGGATATGGCAGGGTTTGCTCCAGGTTTACGGAGTCAAATCCTGCCAGTTCGTGATTTTGGGGTACGATCAGCACCAGGTTCTCACGGTGTACGGTTTTGAATGTCAGTCCGTTTTCTTTTTGCGGATGTGAGCAGAAGATCAGGTCGTAATGATGGGCATTTAAGTCATTTACCAGATTCTGGGTCACATCGGTCTGGAAGGAAAAATGAATATCGTGGTCCGGATGCAGGTCGAGGAAACGGCGCGCCAGGGAGGGAATGAAATCCACACCCAGGGGGCGCACAAGGCCGAGGCGGATCAGCCCTTCGCCGCGGGCAGTGCGCTGAAGAAAATCGATGCCATTATCCAGTGTTTTTAAGGAACTTTCAACACTGCGCAGAAACTGTTCCCCAAATACAGTCAGGACGGTGTTTTTTCCACTTTTTTCAAACAATGGAACACCGAGTTCTTCTTCCATTTTAAAGATCGCATGGCTGAGGCTTGGCTGGGTAATACACAGGTTCTGCGCAGCGCGTGTATAGTGGTGCGTATGTGCCAGTTCTGCGAAATAACGCAGGTGAGTCAGATTCATAGGTATTCTGCCTTTCTTAAACGGTGTGATGATATACGATAGATAAAATCTATTATAACATGAAAATAATTGATTTGAATACGGATTAAAACTGTTTTATACTAAAACCGGAAGGTGTGATAAGACATCCTTCCGGTTTTTTACCTATAGAAGATACGGCTTCTTTTATGTCGTTCCCATAAAAAGAAGCCGTAAATCCCCTTACGCATATTCTGTACAATTCTGTATAAAATCCCGATATTTAAAATTCCGGCGGCAGGTCAAGGCAGTGCGCCACCATAAAGTTTGCGAATGCTTCCACGGCTGCCGTGATAAAATTCTTTTTGCTGTAGACCATGTAGATCATGCGGGCGTCCTTCGGGACGTCTGTTAAATGTATTTTTTTGAGGTTGTCGAACTGTTTTAAGAACGGTGTGTCCGCGACAATGGCGGCTTTGGAAGAACGGTTGATGCGCCCGGCAATGGAAATCTCGTCGTCGTAGGAGTGGGCAGCCTCAAGTCCTTTCTCTTTTAGGATCGCGCGGACGGTTTTGCCGATCGGGATGGTGTCGCGGTAGGTGCAGAGTGCGTAGTCTTTTAAGGCAGGCAGCTCGATGGAGTCATACTGCGCCAGCGGATGGTCATTTCGCACGATGACGATAAGCTCCTGGTAGGTGATGGGAACAAAGAACAGATCGTCCATGTGCTCCACCATGGAACAGAAGCCAATGTCGTAGGTTCCTGCGGAGACCCCCTCCGCCACAGGAATGGATTTTTCGTGGAAAATGTTAAAGTTTACCTGCGGGTGATGCTCATGGTATAAGTCGAGAGCATCCGGAAGAAAGTCTCCGAGCAGGGTTGGAATACATCCGATATCGATGGTTCCGGTCATGGAGTCGGATTTTTCCTTCATGAGGGCGATGCCGTGTTCCAGAATTTCCAGAGACTGATTGACATACTGGGAAAATTCTTCTCCATATTTGGTGAGCTGGACGTTGCGGCCTTTTTTTTGGAATAACGCAACCGAAAGCTCGCTTTCCAGCGACGCGATGGAATCGCTGAGGCTGGGCTGGGTGATATAGAGTGCTTTGGCTGCTTCCGTGTAATGCTGGACTTCAGCCAGTTTCCGAAAATAATAAAGCTGCTGTAAATTCATAAACGCTTCTCCTTCTTTCCTATTCATTATACATGATGTTGATGAGAATTTCCATGGAATCGTTAAGAAAATGTTAGAAAATTATCAAAATATAGCGAGGGATGGATTTGACAATTTGGGCAAAACTGCCTAAAATAGGAGGCAGATGGCTGTTTGCACAGCGTGCGAACAGTAACGTCAGGAGATCATGAAGCTAAGTGCGTGGCGCCGTACAGGCTTGAATGCGCCAAATATCCAGAATTGAACGGCAGATATAATATGTGGCTGGGTGACAAGCGCGGATGTTCCGAGGGTATTTATGCAAGAGAAAAAGTAGGCTGTAGTGAGATATAGAAACTGTTGTGTTGATTTGATGCTATGGGGATATGATTGACATGTTCCTAAACCGCATGGAGGACTGGGCAATGAAATATAATGGCTTCTATTTCTGGATGTTTAAGGGCCCTATGAAAAAGGTTCTTGCAAAGAAATACGGCAAAGCGTATGTTTTGGAGGTCATGAAAAAGAGCAAGCAGGTCTACCGGGAACTGGTAGAGCAGGCGGATGACATCGGCGATGATAATCCTATGGCATACAATGAGCTGTTTGCCCTGGCCTTTGTGGCGCCGTATGTGGCAAGCGGGAAGAAAATTCCACCAGAGACGGTGCAGGAAATGATGCGGCAGTCTCTGTACCACATCAAATGGTATTTTGCGAAAACGGATCTGAACACGGACAAGGGCAAAGCTGAGAACAAAAAGAGTATCGTCAGATACGCAAAGTGGTATACGCCGGAAAAGGAGAAGCAGTACCCGACTTCCTTCAAGGTGGACTTTGATGGGCAGCCGTATGAGGGAGCATGCTACTACCGCATCACCCGCTGCCCTATTTGTATTTATATGGAAAGAATGGGCATTCCAGAGTTAATGCCGCTGTTTTGCGAACTGGATGAGGTGATGATTTCACTCCAGCATGGCATATTGCACCGAAAACAGACGCTGGCGAACGGCGGCGAATATTGTGACTATTTTATCACGGGAAATAAAGAATAAATTTTAAAGGTAAAGGGGATCTCTGGACGCTTCTAGGGCGTTGGAGATCCTCTTCCTATTTATCACATTGTCGGTTGTAATATTTCAGTCCATTTAAAATATCTGGATTTTGAAAGGCAAGCTGCCGGAGAATCAGTTCATATAAACTGATCGGAATATATTTTTCTTCCTCTGGATCTTTAAAAGTTCTGTTTTGGATAATACGCAGAACCGGGCTGTCATCCGGGATTTGCTTTTTACATCGCTGGATCCAGGAAAGAACAGCCAAATCTCTGGCCTGAGTCAGGTTACCGTCCTCATCTTCCAGCCCATACAGGGTGAAAAAGAGATACGCATCCGACTCTGAGAGATAGTATGTCCGGCGCCGCAAAAGGAACAGGGCATATTGTGGCTCCAAACACCAGCGGATAAAATACGCCGCGGCATAACAAAGGATACATATGCCTAAAAAACTGGTTTTTAACTGCGGATAGTAGCGAAAAAATCCATAGTAAGCTATGAAACAGGCGACGATATAGGGGATTGTCAGGTGGAAGCGTTTCATCATACGGTTCGCCCTGGCTGCTGCCCGCAGCTCCTGTTTGTTTTTGGAAAGAACACTGTAAAACACTGGGACATCCGGGAGAGGATGACCGTGATCATTATTTAAAAGCATCATTTATTTCTCCAGAAGTTTGGAAAGCCGGTTCACCAGTGATGAAAGGGAAGGATGGAGCAGATTTTCCGAATCTTCGTATAACGACAGGTAGGAATTGTTATATTTCCAGACCTGGTCATAGTAAGGTAGCGTTACGAGAACAGGAATGTGAAGAAGTTCCTCTATTTCCTGATCCGAGTACATCCGCTGTTCTTTCCTGATCTGATTTGCGATTACATGCATATGATCATAACTGATCTGCTTTTGGGTCAGAAACCGGCGGAAGCGCTGATTGTTTTTAATTGAGCACTCCGTATCATCTGTGATCAGCAGGGCTAGGTCCGACAATTCCATGAGTTTTGCGGGAGTATCCGTGGATGCCATATCGGTATCGATAAGAACCAGGTCAAAATAAGTCTTCAAAGAAGAAATGAGCTGGATGATCCGATTAATGGGCAGAGGATATGTTCTTTTCATCTGTTTGGAGGATAAAAGATGGATATTCCGATCGGGGACAGGCGTAAGGTAGGGGTCCAGGTCCTGCCAGGACAGAGGGGATAGATCTCGTGCATTGTGCTGAAACAGGTCTTCCATTGTTCGTGTTGGAAGTATGCGGAAAAATGTTTCCTGGGCAGGGCAGGAGAGGGCCATATCGACCAGACAGACGGAAACGTTTTTACTAAATGCAATGGCCAACTCTTTGGTTAGTGTGGAGGTCCCAACTCCACCTTTGGCTGAAATAAGTGATACAACGGCATGGCTCATATATTTATCTAAATTCATAAAAATCCCCTTTTGAAATCTTAAGGATATTATATCTCAGGAGACCGGTTCTGTCTAATCCTAAACCCGTTTTGCTTATCATAAGGCAACTTGTGAAAATTTTTCAAAAGCGGTATAATGCTTTCTATATGAAAGTGGCCGGTGCCATTTAGGACAATAAGCGGGAATCCTCGGCAATTCAATTACCGAGATGAAAGCTCAGGAGTGTGCATATCTGCACAAAGTAAATAATATAATAATCCTCATTCTTTGATATGAATGCCGTAACCGGCAT
>UQTA01000097.1 GCA_900543885.1 uncultured Clostridium sp. | reverse complement strand
TACACAGGAAAGGCTCTGGAGAAAGCACTGGCTTACGGTCTTGCAATCGGCGGCGCAAGAGCTGGTCTGTTAGAGACTACCTTCCGTACAGAGACAGAAACTGACCTGTTTGGTGAGCAGGCTGTTCTTTGCGGCGGTGTCTGCGCTTTAATGCAGGCTGGTTTTGAGACTCTGGTAGAAGCTGGATATGATCCAAGAAATGCTTACTTCGAGTGTATCCATGAGATGAAACTGATCGTAGACCTGATCTATCAGTCTGGTTTCGCTGGAATGCGTTATTCTATCTCCAATACTGCAGAGTACGGCGATTATGTAACCGGTCCTAAGATCGTTACCGCTGAGACCAAGAAAGCTATGAAGAAGATCCTTTCCGATATCCAGGATGGTACTTTCGCTAAGGAATTCTTACTTGATATGTCCCCAGCAGGCCGTCAGGTACACTTCAAGGCTATGAGAAAGCTTGCTTCTGAGCATCCATCAGAGAAGGTTGGTGCTGAGATCCGTAAGCTCTACAGCTGGAACAACGAATCCGACAAGTTAATTAACAACTAAGCAAAATTCCGTAAGGAATTTTGCGCTACCCAAACGTAGCGAAGCGGAGTTCGGGTTTCCTGTATTGCGCTACTCAAACTCCCTAAAAATATTAAAACTCCCGGAATTTCAGAAGGCCGTGACCTTTGAGATTCCGGGAGTTTTTTGCGTATTAATATAAAAATTCCAAAAACGTTTTAAGTGACATTGCCTGGTTTGAGGGATGATAGGCGAAACCGATGGTACGTCTGTGGATCGGGCTCTCTAATGGCAGTTCTACCAGCGTTCCGTTGTCCAGTTCCTTCTGCACCAGCTCTTTAATAACACAGGCGACTCCAAGACCAATCTTTACAAATTCGATCAGCAGATCCATAGTAGTTACTTCCAGCACCTGTCTTGGAACAATGTGATTTTCAGTCATGTAGTCATCTACATGATGGCGGGTCATATTGCTCTGGTCAAGAAGCATGATATTTCCTGTTTCAAAAATATTTGTATCTTTTCCTTCACGGACATATAGATTATTCAGATAAGCTGGTGTGACCACAAAGGTATCCTGTATATCCATAACAGGGATAAATGCCAGATCTCTGCGAAGAGACGGTTCGGCAACTAATCCAAGATCCAGTTTCTGCTGTTCTAACCGGGAAAGAGTCTGGGCAGTAGACTGGCTTTCAATGGTTATTTTCATATGAGGATATTGGTCAATGAAAGTTTTCAGATAAGGGAGAAGCACATATTTGCACAGTGTATTGCTTACTCCTATGCGCAGATGTCCAATATCAAATTCCTGGATCCGTTTTAATTCCTGTTCTCCTCTGCTTAATGTATCAAAAGCTTCTTTTGTATGTTCAAACAAGATCTCCCCTTCAGAAGTCAGCTGAACTCCACGGGAGCTGCGGGTAAATAAAGAAAGTCCTAAGCTATCTTCCAGTTTGCTGATCGCTTTGCTGATCGCAGGTTGGCTGATGTAAAGTTCCTTGGCAGCTTTGGAAATATTTCCGGCTTTTGCCACCTCATAAAAGATTTTATATTGAGAAAGATTCTGTTCCATGGGGATTCCTCCGATTGTAAAACATTGCACTATAACATTAATTCATACATACTATATGTTTTTATTATATCAATAGAACCGGGAAAATGTAAAGTACAGAATGAGCAAGGTAATCTGGTAGGGGACATGAAGGTTACTGTACACGGGTAGGCACTTTTGAAACCGAAAGTTCCTGAGCCAGTTTTATAAATTCAGCCATTTCTCTTGTGACCCATTTATCTTTGTGATAGAGGATCTGACGCCAGGTGCGGATGGAAAAATTTTTAACTGGTAAAATATGCAGATATCCTTCGGAGACAGCTTTTTCCACAGTAAAACGGGGCAAAAATGTAATACCTGTATTTTGCTTTAAAAACTGAAGGATAAAGTCCGTGTTCCCAATTTCAAGATAGGGCTGCAGACTTTTGTCCATAGCAGCCAGGTATTGCTCCAGGATCAGCCGGTAGCTGGCATTTCTCTCTGTTACTACCATAGGATAAGAAAGAATATCGTCCAGACATAAAGGGCCTTCTTTTTTAATTAAGGGATGATCTTTGGTAGCTGCAAATACGATCTCCTCCGGTTCTTCTAAAACTTTTTCCCATTTCACATCATAGACACGCTTATCCATAAAATACACCAGATCCAGCTGGTTGCCGTTAATCTGTTCTAATAGCTGGTCAGGAGAATCCGTACGGATGCTGATGTTCACTTCAGGATGCAGCCTGTGATATTCTGTAAGCAGGGGCGAAAAGATAGAAGAGCAGATCGACTCGATGGTTCCAATACAAAGATGCCCTGTTAGTTTTTGGGGATGAGAAACAGCGTCCTTTGCCTGAGCTATATCCCGCATAATGGAAGCCGCATATTCATAAAAAACACTGCCCTGATGTGTGAGAGAAGTCTGCTTGCCGATGCGGTCAAACAGGTGGACGCCCAGTTCCTGTTCCAGCTGCTTGATCTGGATGGTAACAGCCGCCTGTGAATAGCCAAGGACTTTGGCTGCTTTTGAAAAACTCTGCAGTTTCGCTACCTGCAAAAAGGTAGAAAGTTCACGAAATTCCATGAAAATAATCCTTTCCTATCTATAAAAATAATTAAACTATATGTTTAAAACGTTAAATTTTACATTAAGTAAGATCTATGTTACATTAAGTGAAGAGAGAAATCAAGGATAATTCACTTAAGAAAAATAATCAAGAACACATGGAGTTGGAGGCCGCAAAAAATGGAAAAGACAAATGAAAAATACAATGCATATATCCAGATCTTAAAAGAAGAACTGATCCCTGCAATGGGATGTACAGAGCCGATCGCTTTAGCTTATGCAGCAGCAGTTGCAAGAAAAGTTTTAGGTCAGCTGCCTGAGAGAGTAGATATCGGAGCAAGCGGAAGCATTATTAAAAATGTAAAGTCTGTAATTGTACCAAACACCGATCATTTAAAAGGTATTCCGGCTGCGGCAGCTGCAGGCATTATTGCAGGAGATCCAGATAAAGAGCTGGAAGTAATCGCAAGTGTAACTGGGGAACAGGTAGAAGAAATGAAAGCATTTCTGGAAAAAACACCTATTTCTGTAGAACATGTAGATAACGGACTGACATTTGATATTATCGTAACTCTGTACAAAGGGGATGAATATGCAAAAGTCCGCATTGCCAACTATCATACGAACATTGTTCTGATCGAGAAAAATGGTGAGATCCTGGAGCAGACAGAAGTAGCAGGAGAAACAGAAGAAGGTCTTACTGACAGAAGTCTTTTAAATATGAAAGATATCTGGGATTTTATCAATACTGTGGATATAGAAGATATCAAGCCGATCTTAAAACGCCAGATTGATTACAACTATGCGATCGCACAGGAAGGTATTAATGGAAATTACGGTGCAAACATTGGTAAGGTTCTTCTGGATATGGAAGGAAGCAACGTACGTGTCCGTGCAAAAGCAATGGCAGCAGCTGGTTCTGATGCGCGTATGAACGGATGTGAGCTTCCGGTAGTTATCAACTCCGGCAGCGGCAACCAGGGTATCACAGCTTCTGTTCCGGTTATTGTATATGCGGAAGAATTAAAGGTTGGAGAAGAAAAATTGTATCGTGCGCTGGCACTTTCCAACCTGGCAGCGATCCATCAGAAAACTCCGATCGGCCGTTTATCCGCATACTGCGGTGCAGTGAGTGCAGGTGCAGGCGCAGGTGCAGGTATCGCATATCTTTGCGGCGGCGGCTTCAAAGAGATCACCCACACAGTTGTAAATGCATTGGCTATTGTATCTGGTATCGTCTGTGACGGTGCAAAAGCTTCCTGCGCAGCAAAGATCGCATCAGCAGTCGAAGCAGGTATCCTGGGATACAATATGTACATCAGAGGACAGCAGTTCTACGGCGGTGACGGAATTGTTACTAAGGGTGTAGAAGAAACTCTGAAGAACGTAGGCCGTCTTGGAAAAGAAGGAATGAAAGAGACAAATGAAGAGATCATTAAGATCATGATCGGAGAGTAAGTAATCGTTTTCCAAGCTTAGCGGAAAATACAGCAGATTGGATCAGAAAAAAAGCCCTGAGCACATTTTATGGTGTGTTCAGGGTTCTTTGCGCTTATGCAGCTGCAATATTTCCTCCCCGCCTTGGGCGGGGAGAAGGATTTTTGCCATATTAGTCATTGTCCGGCAATAATTTGATAATGACCATAATGTTTTTTATAAACATACCTTCTTTTAATTCAATGTCATCCACATGCGTAGAAGGCGGGATCTCGCAGGTATCTTCTAATTCTGCAGTGATCCAATTGCGTGCTGCGTCTCTTGCATTTTCTACAGCATCTTCCAGATCAGGTCCGTCTGCCTCGCAGCATTCCAGATCCGGAAATTCTACATGAAAGCCGTTATCCTTTTCATGTGGGGTGAAAACAGCGGGATAAACAAATGTCATAACAGGTTCCTCCTGACATACTTAATGTACTCTCGGAATCTTTCATGCACCTGCTTTTGCGGCCGATTTTCTGCCAGTCGCACCCGAATTTTATCAACGTACGCACCGCGTACGCCTCAAAAATTTGGGCACAACTGACAAAAAATCTTCTCGCAAAATCAAGCACAAAAAGATTTCGAGAGTACATTTTATAAATTTGAACGTGCAGATCCGGGTTCTCCCCGTGTGCCTATGTATTATACTCTATTTATATAGGAAAAGCAAATGTGCTTTTAGTTGAAAAATACTTCTGGGACAAGTATAATAACCAAAAAGCAGATGAGAACAGCAGGAAGGCAGGTACGCACATGGGAATGAATGAAACGCCTACAGGAGAACGGATACATATAGGATTTTTTGGCAGAAGGAATGCAGGAAAATCCAGTGTATTAAATGCAGTGATCGGACAGGAACTGGCAGTAGTATCAGATGTAAAAGGAACTACCACAGATCCAGTCTATAAATCTATGGAATTACTTCCACTAGGACCGGTCACAGTGATCGACACTCCGGGAATTGATGATGAAGGCGATCTGGGAGCATTGAGAGTCAAAAAAAGTTATCAGGTGCTGAATAAAACAGATGCGGCAGTGATCGTTATGGACTGTAAGACAGGTTTTGGAGAAGAAGAAAAGCAGCTTTTTGCAAAAATACAGGAAAAGCAGATTCCCTGTGTTTTCGTATATAATAAGATCGATCAGGTAGTCTGTCCTGCTGATATAGAAAAAGAGACAGAAGAGACGCTTAAAAAGTCTTGTCTGGAAATTAAAAAACAGGCAGTTCCGGTTCTTTTAGTCAGCGCTCTTACAGGAACGGGTATTACAGAATTAAAAGAGACGATAGCAAAGATCGCAAAACCGCAGGAGAATACAAGACCCTTGGTAGCAGATCTGATCAGCCCGTCTGATTTTGTTGTTCTGGTGGTTCCTGTTGATAAAGCAGCTCCCAAAGGCCGCCTGATCCTTCCACAGCAGCAGACGATCCGGGATATTTTAGATGCGGGTGCAGTTTCTATTGTGGTAAAAGATAATGAATTAAAAGACACACTGGAAAAAATTGGGAAAAAGCCAAGACTTGTGATCACGGACAGCCAGGCATTTGGAAAAGTATCCCAGATTACCCCTGAAGATATTCCTCTTACTTCTTTTTCTATCTTATTTGCAAGATATAAAGGAGAATTAGATACAATGATAGCCGGTGTGGCAGCTTTAAATAAGATTCAGACGGGAGATAAGATCCTTATCTGTGAAGGATGCACCCATCACAGGCAGTGCGGGGATATTGGAACGGTAAAGCTTCCAAACTGGATCCGCCAGTTTACAGGTGCAGAACCGGAGTTCACATTTACTTCTGGTACGGAGTTTCCGGATGATTTAACTTCTTATAAAATGGTTATCCACTGCGGAGGCTGCATGTTAAATGCAAAAGAAATGAAGTACCGCATTAAATGTGCCTGTGACCAGAATGTTCCTGTTACAAATTATGGAATGACCATTGCCTATATCCATGGTGTACTGGAACGCAGCCTTAAACCGTTTCCGAAGGCGGCAGCACTGCTTTATGACTGAATGTAGCCTGGGTTCGGTGGAAAAAAGTGCTTGCATTTCCACACACATGATGGTATAGTGTATACGATAACTAATGGATTTTACTTAATGTAAGAGTGGGCGCTGGTCCACTCTTTCGTATTGTTAGGGAAAGAAAGGTGGTGCAGACATGTCAAAAAAAGAAAGCTATGAAAGCAGAGTAGAAGCATACCTCCTTCCTCTTATGGAAGAGAACAACTTTGAACTGGTAGATGTAGAGTACGTAAAAGAAGCAGGCACCTGGTATTTAAGAGCCTACATTGATAAAGAAGGCGGCATTGGAGTAGATGACTGCGAAGTGATCAGCCGTAAGCTCAGCGACTGGCTGGATAAAGAAGACTTTATCGATGACAGCTACATTTTAGAGGTAAGCTCACCGGGACTTGGAAGGCCTTTAAAGAAAGAGAAAGACTACGTAAGAAGCATTGGACGTGAAGTGGAAGTAAGACTTTACAAAGCCATTGACAGACAGAAGGAATTTACAGGTACACTGAGCGCATATGATGATAAGACAGTGACGCTGACTATGGAAGATGGAAGTGAGGCTGTATTTGAGAAAGCGGATATTGCACTGATCCGTCTGGCACTTGATTTTTAACCGTATCATACGGAGAACATGATAGGAGGATAAACATGAATAAGGAACTGTTAGAGGCAATGGAGATATTGGAAAAAGAGAAAAATATCTCTAAAGATACCATGATCGAGGCAATTGAAAATTCCCTTATCACTGCCTGTAAAAATAATTTCGGCAAAGCAGATAACGTAAAAGTTGTTATGAACCGTTCTACCGGTGACTTTGCTGTATATGCAGAAAAAACTGTAGTAGAAGAGGTAGAAGACCCGGTTATGGAGATCAGCCTGGCAGATGCAAGAATGATCAGCGCTAAGTATCAGCTTGGCGACACTGTGCAGGTGCCTTTAGATTCCAAGAAATTCGGACGTATTGCAACCCAGAATGCAAAGAACGTGATCCTTCAGAAGATCCGTGAAGAAGAGCGTAAGGCATTATACAATGACTACTATACCATGGAAAAAGATGTTGCTACCGGTATTGTGCAGCGTTACCTTGGCAAAAATATCAGTGTCAACCTTGGTAAGGTAGATGCGATCTTAAACGAAAGCGAGCAGGTGAAGGGAGAGACCTTCCGTCCAAATGAACGTATTAAGGTTTATATTGTAGAAGTAAAGGATACCACAAAGGGACCACGTATTTCTGTATCCAGAACTCATCCAGATCTTGTTAAGCGTCTCTTTGAAGAGGAAGTATCTGAGGTACATGATGGTACTGTAGAGATCAAGGCAATTGCAAGAGAAGCTGGTTCCAGAACCAAGATCGCAGTTAAGTCCAATGATCCAAGTGTAGATCCGGTAGGCGCATGTGTAGGTGTAAATGGTGCCAGAGTCAACGCCATCGTAAACGAACTTCGCGGTGAGAAGATCGATATCATCAACTGGGATGAGAATCCGGCATATCTGATCGAAAATGCATTAAGCCCTGCAAAAGTTATCTGTGTTGTTGCTGATGAAGAAGCAAAAGAAGCACAGGTTATTGTTCCGGATTACCAGTTATCCCTGGCAATCGGTAAGGAAGGACAGAATGCACGTCTTGCAGCAAGACTGACCGGATATAAGATCGATATTAAGAGCGAGACCCAGGCAAAGGAAATGGGACTGTTTGAGCAGATGGGCTTACAGTATGGCGATGCTCCGGAAGCAACAGAAGAAGCAGAAGAAGCAGAAGAAACAGCAGAAACAGCTCAGGATGACTACCAGGAAGAAAACAGCGAACAGTAGAGATAAGCTCTGAAAAGATTAGGAGTGATAATAAGTGAGTGTAAAGAAAATCCCGCTGAGGCAGTGTATTGGCTGCGGTGAGATGAAAAGTAAAAAAGAAATGATAAGAGTGATCAAAACAGCCGAGGATCAGATCTTGTTAGATGCTACCGGTCGTAAAAACGGCCGCGGCGCCTATCTGTGTCCGTCTATGGAGTGCTTTAAGAAGGCTGTGAAAGGCAGAGGTCTGGAACGATCCTTTAAAATGGCTATCCCCAGAGAGGTTTATGAAACTCTGGAAAAGGAGATGGAAGAAATTGATAGATAAAAATAAAGTATTTAGTCTGATCGGACTGGCCACCAGGGCAAGAAGAGTAGTCAGCGGAGAATTTTCTACAGAAAAGTCTGTAAAAAGCGGACGTTCTCACATGGTGATCGTGTCAGAAGAAGCTTCTGATAATACCAAGAAAATGTTTACCAATATGTGTACTCACTATAAAGTTCCTATCTATCTGTTCGGCACAAAAGAGGAACTTGGGCATGCTATGGGACAGGAATTCCGTGCTTCCCTTTCAGTAGAGGACGCAGGATTTGCCAAATCCCTGGCATCACGGATGAATGTAAATGGAGGTAGTTTGAATGAGAGTAAGTGAACTGGCAAATGAACTGGGCAAGACCAGTAAAGAAGTATTAGATATTATTAAACAGAAAGACAGCTCTGCGTCTCTTTTCGCAGCTTCCAGCGTATCAAAAGACCAGGAAAATATGGTAAGAAACGCTGTCAGCCAGAAAAAAGAGGGAGCACCAAAGACAGAAGCAGGAAAAGCAGAGCCTGCAAAAAAGAAACTGACGGCAGTATTCCGTCCTCAGAATGCACAGCAGCAGATCAAGCGCCCGGTACCAAAGCAGCAGTCTAAGCCACAGCAGGCAGCTGTAAAGGCAGAGGAGACCAAGCCGGTACAGGCAGCAGAGGTAAAGCCTCAGGTACAGGAAGCATCTGCTCCAGCACCAGAGAACAGACCTGCACAGTCTGAAAGAGGAGAATTCCAGGGAAGAAGCCAGAATGGCTACCAGGGAAGAGATAACCGTACAGACAGACCACAGGGCGGCTATCAGAACCGTGATGGAAGACAAGGCGGCTGCCAGGGAAGAGATAAACGCAAAGACAGACCACAGGGCGGCAACCAGAACCGGGACGGACGAAACGGCGGCGACCACGGAGGAGATAACGCGAGGGACAGAGGCCAGCGCGGCTAACGGACACATGACGGGGGCGCCGGCAGACACAACGGGAGAGAGCGAGGA
>UQTA01000096.1 GCA_900543885.1 uncultured Clostridium sp. | reverse complement strand
AGACAGCCAGAAAAGCCCTTTATCCGCTGATCATTGCTTCTCAGACCATTCCAACCACTGCATTGGCACCGCTTTTTGTTATCTGGTTCGGGTATACGATCTGGAGCAAGGTGCTTGTAACCATACTGATCACCTTTTTCCCCATTACAATTACAGTATTTGACGGGTTTAAATCGGTAAAAACGGAAATGGAAGAGCTTTTATTTACTTTTGGTGCGGATAAACGCCAGATTTTTCTGAAATTAAAAGTTCCGGCTGTCCTTCCTTACTTTTTTTCCGCTATTAAAATGGCTGTTCCGTTATCCATTATCGGTGCAGCGATCGGAGAATGGTTAGGCGCTCAGAGCGGACTGGGATACTTCAGCAGAAGAATGATGACACAGCTTGACGGAGCCGGTGTATTTGCACCGATCCTGCTTTTGTCCTTAGCTGCCATGGCAGCTGTATGGGTTGTTGCATGGCTGGAGAAACGGATCATTCACTGGAGAAACGAATGATTGTTGCAGTTCAGGCTGAACTGGAATAATAAATTTAAAACAGCGAGAGGATATGACATGAAAAAGAGAATGAAGATTGCAGCTGCTGTTATGGCAGCAGTTATGGGAATGAGTGTATTAAGCGGTTGTGGAAAAAGTGAGACAAAAGAGACAGCTGCTGCGTCAGCAGAAACAACAGAGGCAAAAGAAAATACAGAAACAAAAGAAGAGACAGCAGGAGAAAGTGCTGCCGAGGAAAAAGGAGACCTTCGCCAGATAGATGTAGTTCTTGACTGGTATCCAAATGCGATCCATACCTTTATCTATACTGCGATTGAGCGAGGCTACTATGCAGAAGAAGGCCTGGATGTGAAAGTACGTTTCCCAGCTAACGCCAACGATGCCCTGGCTCTGGTAGCGGCAGGAAAGGCAGATATTGGAATGTATTACCAGCAGGACGTAATTCAGGCTGTTGCAAATCAGGGAACCAAGATTAAGTCCATTGGTGCCATTGTACAGTCACCGTTAAGTGTGGTTCTTTCCTTAAAGGATAAAAATATTACAAGTCCTTCTGACCTGGTAGGAAAGACAGTTGGATATGGCGGAACAGCCCTCAGTGAATCAATTGTAAAGGGCATGATGGAGTATGTAGGCGCAGATGCATCCGACGTGAACCTGATCGATGTAGGCTTTGACCTTATGAGTTCCATGACCACAGGAAATGTAGATGCTACCATTGGCTGCCTTGTAAACCATGAGGTTCCCCAGCTTGAAAATGAAGGCTTCGAAGTAAACTATTTTATGGTAAATGGGTATGGAATCCCAAATTACTATGAAGAAGTATTCCTTGCAAACAATACGATGATCGAACAAGAGCCAGAAGTTCTTGAAGGCTTCCTGCGTGCATCTGCAAAGGGATTCGAAGACTTTAAGAAAGATCCTTATGGCTGTCTCGATATTCTTATGAACAACCAGAATGAAGAAAACTTCCCATTAACCCAGAGCGTGGAAGAGAAGTCCTGTGACACACTTCTTCCTCTTATGGAAACAGAGGATGTTTCCTTCCTGACCCAGACCGAAGAATGCTGGCAGGAGAATATCGACTGGATGTATAAGAGCGGACTGATCGATCAGAAAGTAGAAGTTTCTGATGTTATGGCAAATCTGCCGGAATAAATACGAAAAGGGTCCTAAAATATAAGGGATAATGATTTTTTGCCGACTTCCAAAAGTTAGATTATGATCTAAGGATTGGAGGTCGGCTTTTTTGCGTACTTTTGGGTTTTTCTGGCTTTTCCGTTGCGTAATCGTCTTTGTTTTTTAGAAGGAAAAAGAGAGAGTGGGAACTATGGTTGACGTGGTAAGAGCAAGTGTTTTATACTGTAATATATTATTTAAGAGAAGGTTGATAACCGGGTGAAGATAAGATTCCAGTAACAGAAATTTTATGATACCAGGGTCAAAAGGTTAGAAATCCGATGCAAGCTTGCTTGCAAGAGGATTTTTGACCCCAACATCATTTTATTTTAATATATAAAATAGCAAAAAATATCATCAGATTAAAGGAGAAAACAAATGAAAAATTATGTGTACATGACCCCCAAGGATAATGTGGTCACCATGATCTGCCAGCTAAATGCTGGGGAAGCAATCAATGTAGATGGTACAGAGATCAAAGCAAATCAGGATATCCCGGTATACCATAAAATTGCCATCAAAGAGATCCGATCAGGAGAGACGGTTATAAAATATGGAGAAAGTATAGGCACTGCCAGCTGTGATATCCATGTAGGCGATTGGGTACATACCCAGAATTTAGAGTCAGGCAGAGGCCGCGGTGACCGTTAGAGGAAGGGGAAACATAATTATGAAATTAATGGGATACAAAAGAGAAAATGGTACATTTGGAATAAGAAATCATCTGCTGATACTGCCGACCTCCGTCTGTTCCAGTGAGACGGCACAAAGGATTGCCGCTTTAGTGCCGGGAGCAGTTGCAATTCCCCATCAGCATGGCTGCTGCCAGGTAGGGGCAGATTATCTTCAGACTGTAAATACTCTGGTTGGATTTGGCAAAAATCCCAATGTAGGTGCCGTGCTTGTTGTCAGCCTTGGCTGTGAAGGTATTCAGCCAGAGGTGGTAGCAGATCAGATCCGTGAGAGTAAAAAGCCTGTTGAAACAGTGATCATCCAGGAGTGCGGCGGCACATTAGGCTGTATTGCCAAAGGTGCTGAAATTGCCGCTAAAATGTCTAGAGAGATATCCACTGAGAAAAAAGTAGAATTTGACATCAGTGAACTGGTTTTAGGTCTGGAGTGCGGAGGCAGCGATCCAACCAGCGGCATTGCAGGAAATCCTTCCGTGGGAGCAGCCTCGGATAAGCTGATAGAGCTTGAAGGTACAAGTATCCTTAGCGAGACCACAGAACTAATAGGAGCAGAGCATCTGGTAGCGGCCCGCTGCGTGACCAGAGAAATGGGAGATAAGCTTACAGCCATGGTCAAGCGTATTGAAGATAAATCAAAGCTTTATGGGGTAGACCTTCGTGGTACACAGCCAACGCCAGGCAATATTGCAGGCGGGCTTACGACCATTGAGGAAAAATCTCTTGGATGTATCCATAAAGCAGGCCAGAGCCAGGTGATTGGTGTTCTGGAATACGCAGAAGCCATTGATCCCAAAAAGCATGGCCTTTATTTCATGGATACACCAGGTGAAGACATTGATTCTATTACAGGTATGGTTGCTGGCGGAGCACAGATCATCCTTTTTACCACAGGACGGGGAACTCCTACTGGAAGCCCTATCGCACCTGTTATCAAGGTTACTGGAAATCCGGAAACCTATGAAAAAATGACCGATAATATCGATATAAATGCCGGCAGGATTCTCACAGAAGGAAAGACTCCGCAGGATATAGGTGAGGAGATCTTTGATAAAATGGTGGCTGTGTCAAATGGGGAACTGACTAAGGCAGAGGTCCTTGGACATAAAGAATTTGGAATATATCGTATAGGGGATACATTCTAATTGTCAACCATTACAAAAATATAGTTGACAATTAAAAACGGCTTTGTTATACTCAAATCGTTTTCGGAGACAATTTATAAATACCTTAATACAAACAGAATATTTGTACAAAAACCAGACATTTGTTACAGACAGAAAGGAAGCTTACAACTGTTATGGATCACAAAAAAAGGCTTCTGGGACTGGAAAAGACGCTTTCTAAGCTTTCAGGATATGAAGGCTGGATGATCGCCAAATGCAGGTTCTGCCTTAAAAAACAGAGAGAAGACAGTTCCTCAGGAAGGTTACTGCATTTTGAACAGCCAGATAATGAAGAATATGCATATAAAATGCAGGTTCAAAAAAGTGATGCAAGACTGGTTAAAGTTCTTATTACAGGACAAAGCAGAAGAGAAGAGGACAGTTTAGAAGTCACCCTTATTGATCCAGGAAGCCTTTCCATGGGAAAACAGCCAGCCAGAACATTTGTTCCCACAGAGAACACCCAGTCATCCCCAACTTTAACAGTAACAGAAAAAGAGATCCAGTTATATTTACAGGCAGTAAATGACACGAATCCCATTCATCAGGGAAAGGATGCCATTGTTCCAGGCTTTCTTATGGTAAACCGGATGTTTGAAATGTTTCAGGACCGGTTTCCAGACCAGCTCCAAATGGATGTACGTTTTCTCATGCCTTTACAGACAGGAGAAGAGGCGGTTTTCAGTATGAGTTCAGAAGAAAATAAAAAGAGCATCCTGCTGAAAACTTCCACAAGGACTATTTTAAAAGCTGCTGTAACAGAGATCTGAGATCCAAAGAAAAACCAATTTGCCATATATTCTGCGTGATAAAAGAAAGGACGAAAATGATATGAGTCAGACAGCATCAAAATCCATTAACAGAGCAAACACACACAGCATCTGGAATATACGAAGCCTTACCATCATGGCCCTGATGGCAGCGCTTCTGATCGTATCCACTTATATTAAGATCCCGCTGCCATTTTCTACTGCAAGCATTACAGCCCAGACTTTAATGGTAAATCTGATCGGACTGCTCCTTTCACCGCTGCAGACACTGGCAGTTATGATCACATGGATCTTGTTAAGTGCAGTAGGGATCGGCGGCTCTCTTGGAATGCTTTTAGGACCAAATGGGGGATACCGTTACGGCAATCTGGTAGCAGCAGTTCTGATCTCCCTGTTCTGCTGCAAAGTCAAGAAAGTAAGATGGCAGACTGCATTTATCGTTGTTGTGGGAATACCGGTTATTTATCTGTTTGGAGCAGTTCAGATGAAGTATGTGACCAATCAGCCATGGGGCGCTATCATGGTTCAGGCAGTGCTTCCATTTATTCCGTTGGATATTGTAAAATGTTTTGCAGCAGCAGGAATTGCAAAGCCCCTGCGCAGACTGTTCCCGGTATCATAGGGTGCAAAAGACCTTTTGCCCCCAACATCATATAGATAAAGTCATAAAGGTATAAACTTATGGATAATGTATGGATCTTAGGGGGCCTTAGAAGTTTCATCGGCGTGAAAGACGGTATGTACCGTAAGATCCCCGCCGAAGTTCTGGGAGCCCGGGTTTTAAAAGAAATAAAAGAAAGATTCACTCTAAAGGACAATGAGATCGATTACATAATAGGCGGAAATGCTGTGGCGGGAGGCGGAAACATCACCCGCCTTGCAGCGCTTACAGCAGGTTTAAGTGAAACCATACCTGCAGTTACATTAGATCTTCAGTGTGGCTCTGCCCTGGAAAGTATTACAGCGGCAGCTGCAAAAATCGAAAGTGGTCTGGCAGACCTGGTGATCGCAGGCGGTTTTGAAAGTTCTTCTACCCAGCCGGTACGCATGTGGAATCCCAATCATCCAGATTATCAGGAAGGAAAAAGCTATACAGTAGCAAAATTCATTCCCGGTTTTCAGGGAGAGCAGGTTATGTTAGAGGGAGCAGAAAAAACTGCTCTTACAGAAAACGTTACCAAAGCAGAAATGGATCCCTGGGTTCTCTTAAGTCATAAAAGAGCGGCTCAGGCGGCAAAAGAGAGTGCTTTATCGGATATCCAGATTTCTATTGCAGACAGCAAAAAAGATGAAGGGATCAGACCTTCCATGAGTCAGCGTTTATTAGACCGGCTTCCCTATCTGCTGCCCGGCGGTTCTGTGATAACAGCTGCTAATGCCTGCCTCATGCATGACGGAGCTGCCTTTGTAGTCCTTTGTTCTGAAAAATACAGAAAAGAACATGGCTTAACGCCTCAGGCAGCATTCCGTTTTGGCACAGCCATTGGCAGCGATCCCTTTATGAGCCCTAAAACAGCGGTTCTGGCCATCAGAAAGCTCCTTACACAGACCGGACTTTCCATAGATGACATAGACAGCCTGGAAGTCAATGAAGCTTTTGCTGTGATCGATGTGCTTTTAGAGCGGGAATTTCCAGGGATCAGAGAGCGGTTAAATCCACTGGGCGGAGCTCTTGCCTATGGACATCCTTATGGCGCTTCCGGGGCTATTATCCTTTCACATCTGCTGAAAGATCTGCAGATGAACCAGGGAAGATTCGGTATCTGCGGTGTGGCAGCAGCAGGTGGGATCGGAACTGCCCTTTTGGTAGAACGAGTCTGAGATTTACAGAGTATATTGAGGAGATAAAATTCATGGGAAAGATCAGCAACTATCTGGAAATGATAGAAGATATCCAAAACAGAACACCTCAAAAAGAAGCAGTTTGTACAGGAAACAGTTCTCTCACATACAGGGAACTGTTTCTTCTGGTTAAGGAAAAACAGAAAAAATGGAAACCGTCTGCTAAAAAGCAGCTGTATTTTATCCAGAAGGAGCACGCTATGGACCAGCTGACAGAGTTTTTAACCTGTCAGGGAATGGGCTATGTGCCAGTGATTCTTCCAAAAGATACAGCATCAGATCATAGGGATGCTCTGGCACAAAAGCTTAGTGCAGAAACAAAAATACCAGAAGAAGCCTGCATGGCTGTTATGACTTCCGGAACATCTGGTGAAAATAAACTGCTTTTCAGAACCTTTGAAAGCTGGTATAACTATTTTTCCATTCAGAATGAAGTCTTTCATATTACATCTGAAAGCCGCCTGTTTATGCAGGGAAGTCTGGCTTTTACAGGAAATATGAATCTGTATATGGCCCAGCTGTCCGCAGGAGCCACCATTCTTTCAGAAGACCGCTTTGATCCAAGGCTGTGGATAAAAGAGATCAAACAGTGGCGGGCAGACGGCATTTACCTGATTCCCACCAAGCTTCATGTCTTATATCAGGCTTTAAAACATGAAGATCTTGCTCCCATAGAAGAGATAGAGACTATCTTAAGCGGTTCCCAGAGTCTTGGGAAAAAAGATGCTTTGAAGCTTAAAACATTTTTTCCAAAGGCAGAGATCACTCTCTACTATGGCGCCAGTGAGTTAAGCTACGTTACCTATATCCGTGACTATGAGATGAATGAGGACAAGACACGGATCGGTCATCCTTTTCCACAGGTGGATGTAAAACTTAAAGAAGGAAGATTGCTTGTAAATACCGATTTTGGAGTGATCGGGGCCGGAAAAGAGGCAAGCGCAGGAGATTATGCCCATCAGGATGAGGAAGGATATTTCTGCTTTGATGGCAGAAAAGATGACATCTGCAATATCAATGGCAGAAAGATATCTGCAGTTTATGTGGAGCAGGCGATCTTAAATCTTGGAATAGCTGCAGAAGCAGCTGTAAAACCCATTGAAAAGAATGGGCGTGAATATCTGGCTGCCTGGCTTGTTTTAAAAGACAAAAGATCATCTGAGGAACCACAAAAGATCCGCTTAATGCTGAAAAAATCTCTTCGTGAAGAAGAGATTCCCAGACAGATTTTCTTTTTGGATTCATTGCCGGTTAATGAAAGCGGCAAGGTTTTAAAAAGAGCTTTGCAGGTAGTGGATGCTCAGTGAAGATCTTTATTTTCCCGGTACTGGCTTGGTGTACATCCAAAGTATTTCTTAAACACTTTCATAAAATAAGAAGGTTCCTGATAGCCGGAGAGAAGAGCTACCTTAGAAATCGGTATATTACTGTTTCTCAAAAGCTTTTCTGATTCTTTCATACGTTCTTCTAATACAAGGGCTGTAAAATTTTTTCCTGTGATCTGGCGGGTCAGGTCACTGGCATAGGGAACGCTGATATGGAAGTAGCTGGCTGCAGCTGGCAGTGTGATGGAAGTCAGCCGCTGGCGGATCAGTTTGCGGAGTATGGATTCGAAAGAAGTCGGGTCAATATGCGCTTTTTTGTGATCCGTGTTTTCTAAAAGAAAGCTGGCAATGTCTTCGGTCAGCTGGGAGCGCATATTGGAGAAATAATGGTCAGAAGAAACCCGCAGCCATTTAAACCTGGAAGGGGAAAACTGCTTTATTTTCTTTATATAGGGATAAGTTTCCTCCGCTTCAGAAACTACTTCATCATCGGGACTGCTGATCCAGAGAATGGATTTTTCAGAGATTGCCTGAATACAGGAACCGATAGACAACCGGCCTGTACTGCCTTTTATTTCTGCGGTCAGCGCTGTTTCATCGGTACCATGGATATAAGGGATCCCTTCTTCTAAAAGAGCGTGCAAATGGTCTCTGTAATTATCATTTTTAAGACCAAGAAGATAAATGCGCCAAAGGTCGCAGGGCGCTAAAAAGACGCCGCCCTTTACATGAGGATACAGGGCGATCATCCGGGCTGCATTGACACAGCCTAAGCTATGGCCAATGAAAAATATATTTTTCTTATCAAAATTGTATTGAGTATCATTTAATACAAAATCTAAAATAGTTTTAGTGTCTTCAAAACTTCCCTCAAAAGAGAAATCCCCTTCGCTGCCCCAGCAGCCGCGATAGAAGAAGATAACAGAAGAAAAACCGGCTCTTCGCAAAGCTTGTGCAAGATCCAGGTTTTTTTCATGTCCCGGATAACCGTGGGTGAAGATCAGAACAGGATGGGGCCCGTCACCTTCTGCTGTATATACTGTACACAAAATGCGTCCTGCCGGTCCGTAGACAGCAGGTGCATATAAAGACGCACCATTTGCTGTTTTCATCTTTATTTCCCCTTTAGTTACGTATTATCATTTATGTAAATATATGTAACAGTTCAGCCTTGTATCTTCTTGCTTTCAACGCCCTTTCGGCTCTAAATCTTCGCAAGGCTGAATTTTCACATATATTTTATCATGGGAGGTGAGAAAAGTCAAAAAGAGGCCTGCTTCAAAATACGATCCATATGTTCTGTATTTTGAAGCGGCCCAGACAGAAGATTCTATGTTATTTACGTACAGTAACGATTATATACTATACTGCAAGATTTTTAAAGAATTCTGTTGTAATATCTGAAATTTCCAACCGATAGTCAGAAAAGAAATGATCTGTAGGATATTCTAATGTTTTTACATTTCCGCCCCCTGATGCATTGATCGCGTCCAGGACGGGCTGCAAATGTTCCTTTTTCGGAGTGCAGATATCAAGAGATCCGGTGATGCATAATAAAGGCTTTTTAGAAAGAGCAGCAGCCTGATATTCTAAAGCATAGTCTTTTTCATGTTCTGCCGCTTCTTTATAGAGACAGCCTTCTGTAAGGCCTGTAAGCCAGTTTACACTGTCATTTAATACATCTTCCAGGACTTTAGCGTTTTCAGGATCATTTTCAGCGATTTTTGCAATACGTCCTATATTGCAGGGCATCAGAAGAGCAGCACCCTTTATTTCATATCTTCTGGCAGTGATCTGTCCGCAGACAAAACCACCCAGGCTGTGTCCTGCTGCATAGATCTTTGCTTTGTCGAAATTATAGGTTGTATCA
>UQTA01000095.1 GCA_900543885.1 uncultured Clostridium sp. | reverse complement strand
TATTCGGTAGTTCAATATGTGGTTTTGAAGGTATGTAAAATGCCTTTAATGGCCCGGTGGCTCAGCTGGTTAGAGCGCCGCCCTGTCACGGCGGAGGTCGACGGTTCGAACCCGTTCCGGGTCGTTTTTATAAATGAAAATAATAGCAGGCAATGGGAAAATCGCTGAAGAGGCGATTTTTTTGTTGCTTATTTTATTATCCGTTATTGCCTGTTTTACTTATATTTTAAGTTATATTTTAAATAATTTTGATGATTTGTGTGCCGCCAGATAACCATTTATAAAAATTAACTTGTCTAATTTCTATGCCTTAATTGAAACCCTCCCACATAAATGTTAAAATTAGCTATTATCATTAGGATATCATTAGAAAAAATTCACATGATAAAAGGTAAAGACCATATAAGAATGATATGAATCCCCCTATAAGTCTAATTACAGTTTAAAATGTAGGGAATGATGGAGGGGGGGTGGCAAAAGAAAGATAGTATAAAAGGATAGGGAGAGTATGTCAGAGTTTTCAGAGGCGATAAAAGCGGAGATTAAAAAATCAGGGCAGACGCTGTTGTATCTGTCAGATGCAAGCGGTCTTTCTCTGGATCATATTTCAAAAATGAGGCAGGGAAAGCGCCTTCCTCAGGATACAGAAAAGGTACGGAAGCTGATCATGGCACTGCAGTGTTCAGAAGATGTATCAAAAACATTATTTTCGCTTTATAAAATAGAGCGTATGGGCAATGAAGAGTGGAACTGTATGCAGGAGATGAAAAAAATGCTGTAATACAGAACCGGTTTGCTGGACATTGCACAGTTAGATATACAAGTGGAGGAAGGAGACTGGGAAGCTCTTCAAGATATCCATGTACTTCACAGCCGGACAGAGGTAATCTCATTTCTTCAAAGAGTTCTGCCGCAAAGTGGACATATACTGCGCATGTCTACAGAAGAACTGTCGGAAGCAGTGGTAGAGATACTGGCTCAGTTTTTAAGTCGTCGTAACATATGCTGTGAACATGTTTTTTCGTTAAAGAAGGTCAGGGAACAGGGTGGAAGTCTGTATAATCTTCAGTATATCAACCAGATCATGCCGTTGATCCGTTCAGATAGCGAATATATTCCATATTACGATTATGAAGAAAAAGGCAATGACCTTCTTCCAAACTGGTTTATTGGAGATAAATGGGCGGTTGGACTTCATAGAAATATGGAAAGCGGCCTGATCGTGTGGAAAGAAGAAAAACTTTCTTATCTTAAAGAGATTTTTGAGAGAAAGAAGAAAAATAAGCGGCAACTGTTACGCTATTTTGCAAATGTGTCTCAGTGGGCGGACTGGATAACTGAAAACAGGAAACGTTATCTTACAGAGCAGGACAGTTTAAATTTCCGTCCTCAGGAAATGAAAAATTATTACATGGAATATGATCCCTGTCTGATGCGGATGCTTTCAGAAGATATGCTGAAAAATCATCTTCTTTTAGAGGACGCAGGAAAGAAAATGATCCTGGAAAACTGGAGACAGCGCCGCAACCAGCTGGAAAAAGAAAAGGCAGTACATATTTTTACAAGAGAAGGTCTGGAATATACTACTATGACTGGACGACTGGCAGAAATACCGTCATCGATCTATACGCCTCTTACCAATAAAGAACGTCTGGAAGTGATGGAGAACTATCTGGAATGGATGAAGCTTCAGGATGGGGAAGTATATATGTTAGATGAGGGTCAGGTAAGTCTTCCAAGAGGAATTTTTGTGTATTCTACCGTTTCTATGGTAGACAATGAGATCACTTTCTGCATTGGAGCAGACGGAGTGGCTTATTGTTCCATTTACGAGCAGGGGGTGGCAGAAAAACTAAACCATTTCTGCCGGATGATTGAAGAAGGAGAAATGGTTTGCTCCAAAGAAACATGTCTTAAGATCATTAAACAGCAGATTGAATATCTGCAGGAAGAATTAAAAAAAGATCTGAAAAAATAATTGAAAAAGAACTGAAATTAGACAGGTGATCTTGAAGAACGAAACGATTATCTGTCTAATTTTTATGCCCTGATTGTTGGAAAATACAGGCAATGATAAACTATACTTTAGAATTTGTCGAAAAAAATATGTAAAACAGATAAATCATCAGGGGGCGTCATATGGTAAAAAAGCAGTTGATCCTGGCAGACCGGGATGAATTATATCTCACCAATCTATCCAATTATTTTATGGAAAAAAATCCACAATTGGAACAGAATATATTCACAAAAAAAGAAAAATTAATAGACTATCTGGAAAACGGAGGTTCTGCGGATATCCTGGCAGTAGACGAAAGCTTTGCAGATGCAAAACTGCAGGCTCTTGCAGCTGATATGACGAAGATTATTCTGTCTTCTTCTATGGAACCAGTAGAAGGATACGAAGTTGTAAAAAAATATCAGAAATCAGAAAGCCTGTTAAATGAGATTTTACTAAAATATGCAGAGTCTACAGGAAAAACAGATGTGATCCGTGGAAAAAGCAATACCAGGGCAGTTGTTTTTTACAGCCCAGCAGGAGGAAGCGGAAAAACTACCCTGTCACTGGCTATGGCATCTGCCTGCGGGGCAGCGGGACTTCGCACATTTTATCTTAATTTAGAAGAAATTGACTCTGTAAAAGGAACGCTGGCGCCTTCTGCTGGTACTCTTTCTGATGTATTTCTTGCGTTAAAGACAAAAGGTATGAACGTGGGGGTGAAGCTGGCAGCCTGCGCAGTACAGGAACGGACCGGCGGTTTTTATTATCTGTCCGGTGTAGAAAGTATATCGGAATATGAGGAGATCACGGGAGATGAGATCCGGCGCCTGGTAGAGACTATATGCAGTCTTTCTGAGTATGATGTGGTTATCATTGATGTTACTTCCAGCTTTTCAGAAAAGACCCTTGCTGTATTAAACGAGGCAGATATCGTATTTACACCAGTGCTTTCAGAGGAAAATTCTATTGCAAAAATGATCCGTTTCTTAGATGAAGCTTCTCTGCACGAAAAATACAACGGAATATTTAATAAAATGACTTTTGTGGTAAACCAGTCAGCTGTTTCAGGAGTAGGAAAAGAATTGTTGGAAAGTGGATTATTAAATCGTATTCCATGCAGCGGGGCAGTAGCAGCATCCCCTGTTTTTAAGAAATACAGCGACATTATCCGCTCTGGCAGTCTTTTAAGACAGACTTTAGATCCCATGATCCAGACCATTTTTAAAGAACAGGGAGGCCAGAATCTATGATCGAAGATATGCAGCAATGGATCCGCCAGATCCGTGAGATCGTATCAAACCGCCTGGATCTGACCCGCAACATCAGCGATGATGAGATCCGGGAAGTGATCTCGGATATTGTAATGGAGCAGTCCAGACAACAGTATATGAGCCTGAATGAGAAAAAAACTCTCATGGAAGGCGTATTTAACTCCATGCGTGGCCTGGATGTATTGCAGCCATTAGTAGATGATCCAAGTATCACCGAGATCATGATCAATGGCCCCCACAATGTATTTGTGGAGCAGAATGGCAGACTTTATAAGAAAGATGTCAGCTTTGGAACCAATGAAAAACTGGAAAATGTTATTTTGAACATTGTATCCAAGGTAAACCGTACTGTAAATGAGGCTAATCCCATTGTAGATGCCAGATTGTTAGACGGTTCCCGTGTAAATGTGGTGCTTCCGCCTATTGCATTGGACGGTCCTACAGTGACCATACGAAAATTCCCGGAAGATCCTATGACTATGGAAAAGCTGATCGCCTATGGTTCTATTACTCCGGAGGTGGCAGAGCTTTTAGAGCGTATGGTACGGGCAAAATATAACATTTTTATCAGTGGCGGTACCGGATCAGGAAAGACTACCTTTTTAAATGCTCTTTCTAACTATATCCCAAAGGATGAGCGAGTTATTACTATTGAGGACTCTGCGGAGCTTCAGATCAAAGGTGTTGCCAACTTGGTGCGTATGGAAACCCGAAATGCAAACATGGAAGGAAAAGGAGAGGTGACGATCCGTGATCTGATCCGTTCTTCCCTTCGTATGAGACCGGAACGTATTGTAGTTGGTGAAGTCCGCGGCGGAGAAGCACTGGATATGCTTCAGGCCATGAATACAGGCCATGATGGTTCCCTTTCTACCGGTCACTCTAATTCTACAAAGGATATGCTTTCCCGACTGGAGACAATGGTCATTTCCGGAAATAACATTCCTATTGATGCTATACGGCAGCAGATCGCATCGGCGATCGATATTATTATCCAGCTGTCAAGGCTTCGTGATAAATCCAGAAGGACACTGGAGATCACAGAGGTTGTGGATTATGTAGATGGGAAATTTATATTAAATCCTCTTTATAAATTTGTGGAGCATGGAGAAGACAAAAATGGCCGCATTATAGGAGGTCTGGAACGGACAGAAAATCCTATGAAGAACACTTATAAATTCCATATGGCGGGATTGTCCGATAAAGTTTAGCGAGGAGTAATGTATGTTTGGAAAGAAAAAACAGGCAGAAGAAATGGTACTGCGGGAAGACGGCCTGACAGATTATGACGTTTATGTTATGACAAAGTCAGAGAAAATGTTCACCATTGTGGTGGCAGCGATCGCTTTGTTTGCCGTTGGATATGTGTTTTACCACAGTCTGATCCTGTCGGCATTATTAGCATTGTTTGCAGTGAAAGCGCCGAAGATCAGGACCAGGCAGATCATTGATAAAAGAAAAAATCAGCTGTCTTTGCAGTTTAAGGATATGCTGTATTCCCTGTCATCTGCATTATCAGTAGGAAAATCCGTTGAGACCGGTATCAGGGATTCACTTCAGGATCTGCAGGTCATTTATCCGGACCCGGAGACAGATATTTTAGTGGAGCTGGGGCTGATCCTTAGGGGACTGGGAATGAACAATACCATAGAAGATATGTTCGGACAGTTTGCCGAGAGAGCACATCTGGAAGATATTGATAATTTCGTGGACATTTTCGTTACCTGTAAGCGTACCGGTGGCGATCTGATCGAGGTTATGCGTTCTACTTCTAATACCATTGGTGACAAGATTGAGGTAAAACAGGAGATTGAGACTATGATCTCCGGTAAGAAATACGAATTTAATTTTCTTATGATATTGCCTGTGATCATGGTATTGTTTCTGACATTGACTTCCGGGGACTACATGGCGCCTGTATTTACAACCATTGTAGGCCGGATTGCCATGACGGTAGCCATTGCCATTTTCGCCCTGGCGTACGTAGTTGGTTCCAAGATCATGAAGATCAACATTTAAGGGAAAGGAAAGAGGAGCGACAATATGATCTTAAAGATTTTTTCAATTCTGATCTGCGTTATATTTGTGGGAAACTTCCTTCTCTGTTATCTCAGGTCTAAGGGAAAATATGACGAGTACATGGAGTATGTGGACAAAGAGGAATATGGGCTGAAGGATTTTATCCCCCTGGGTCTTTTAAAAGCGGAAAGCACCTGGACGGAAAAGATAATGCCTATGCAGTTAAAAACAATCCTGGCTTCCCACAATAATCAGGTATACCAGAAGGTTCTGGAGCTGCATGGGCCAAAAGATGTGGAGTTTTATTATTACATCCACAGCGGATACCGGCTGGCAGCAGCAATCCTTGCATCTGCAATGGCAGCAATCATGGGAATGATCATGTCCGTGCAGGGAGATACCAGCAATGGGGCGCTTTTAAGTGTGATCGCCATTGCGGCAAATTTTGCAGTGCCATTTTTAGTAGATACCAGCTTAAAGGAGTCTATAGAAAAACGCCGCCGTTCCATTCAAATGGAATTTCCAGAATTTGTAAATAAACTGACACTTCTGGTAAACGCAGGCATGACCATCTCCAAAGCATGGGAAAAGATCATCAATGAAAATACAAAAGAACATATCTTGTATGATGAAATGCGGTATTCCTTAATGGAGATCAAGGCAGGAAAACCGGAAGCAGTTGCCTATGAAGAATTTGCAAGACGGTGCCGTGTAAAAGAAGTGACCAAGTTTGTGTCCGTGATCGTTATGAACTTAAAACGAGGCGGTTCCGAAGTTGTACCTGTATTAAAGGCACAGGGAAATGAATGCTGGGAAATGCGAAAAAATGCAGCCAGACAGTTAGGAGAAGAAGCAAGTACCAAGATACTGATCCCATTAATGATCATGTTTATGGGTATTGTGCTGATCGTATCTACACCGGCGGTTTTGAGTATGACTTCCGGGATGTAGGAGTGCAGTAAAAAAATAGTTAAAATTATCCTGCAACAAGGGTATTTTTATAAAATTTATGAAGGAGGCAGATGTATGGAAATGCTGAAACGCTTTTATAGCGAAGAAGAAGGAATGGGAACTGTGGAGATCGTTATGATCATTGCGGCTCTGATGTGTGTAGCGCTGTTATTCAGAAAGAGAATTATGCAGTTTGCAAATGATGTTATGAATAAGGTATTTACAACAAGTCCGATTAAGGAAGTATCTGATAAAGTTTGATGAAGTTCCGAAAAAGAATTGATATTTGAACAGGCACAGATTTATTTAATGCTGTAAATCCTCAGGAAAGGAAATGCCGCTATGGTGTCGGCATTTCCTTCCCATAACCAGGAGAAAGTATTTATGCAAAACAAGCAAAAGTTACCAGGCCGTTTATGGGCCAGTTTAAAACATAAAAAAGAACAGTTAAAGCAACAATTAAAAGAAAATCAGGACGGCTATCTCACCATAGAGATAACCATTGTATTTACTACGCTGTTTTTCTCTCTTTTGTTCATTCTTTTTATGGGAATGGTACTGTATCAGGAGGTAAATGTACAAAGCCTTGCAGTGCGCACTTCGGAGAGAGGTTCTGTGATCTACAGTTCCCGTGTATCAGATATGACAACCGGAGAGAAAACATTAGCTGATTTTAAAATAAGGGATCCGTACCGGAATGTTCCCTTTATGGATAACGGAAATAAGAAGGAATATAAAGACCTTTTGAATAAATATGTAAATCAGAACCTGGGAAGAAACAGTATTCTCAATGGGATTGTTCATAATCAAAATGATTATGTGACCATAAAGGATAACCTTCTTTCCAAAAAGATCGTTGTAAGCATCCAGGCAGGTTATACGCTGCCTGTAGACTCTATTTCCAAAATGTTTGGAAAAGAAGGGCCTTTCGATGTCAACACCACCGCCATTTCCGCAGTAGTAGATGCGCCGGATTTTGTCCGCAACGTGGATATTGCCACAGATGTATTTAAACAGACGAAGCTTTTTGGAACAGTGGATAATGGCTATGGAAAGATAAAGGCAGCCATAGAGAAAATAAAAGAACTGCTGAAATAACCAGCATAGAAATACATGCCCAGGCATGAAAATGTCCGGGGAACGTGAGAGAAAACGGGGGAAGAGTGGATGAAGTTTTTTGAAAATAAAAGGAACAGAGGAGCCGTTTCTATTTTTCTGGTGATGATCCTGCTTCCTACTATGCTGTTATGCGCAGTTCTTATTGACGGCAGCCGCGTAGCCAGCGCCAGAGCCATGACCCAGGAGGCAGCGGATCTAGCGGCTACCAGCGCCCTTTCCGTTTACAACCAGAAATTAAAAGACGATTATGGTCTGTTTGCAGTAAAAGAGCCGGACAAACTGGAAAAGATCTATAAAGAAAGCCTGGAAGCCACCTTACTGGCATCCGGGCTTTCAGAGGATGAGGCTTATTCTGAAAAGCTTTGGGGTATTATGAAGGATACAGTAGGGCTGAATAATCCTTATGAAGGAAAAAAATTCTTAAATCTCTATGATTTTAAGGTGGATAGCTGCAAAGTAGAACCAAAATACCCTCTGGCTGAAAAGGATGTCCTTCAGAACCAGATGGTGGAATACGCAAAATACAGAGGCATTTATATTATGGCAGATCGTTTAAGCATTTTGTCCAATCTTGGTTCTGCAAAGAAGCAGGCAGAAGAGACGAAAGAAGCCACAGAAGTTATGGAAGACAAGATGACAGTGGATGAAAGCAATGCAGAGGCGAATCAGGCATTAGCCGATCTGATGGAAAGTGTTTTCAATCTGAATGAGTCTGTAGCCACAGTCAGTTACATGAAGGAGCGGTATTTTATCGTTCTTCCTGAATATATGGAAAAAATAAAACTGGAAAATACAGACATAGAAGGGGAGTATGACGAAGAAAAAGTCAGAGAATATGACGATATTTTAGATTCTGCTTCTGATATGGGCCAGCTGCCTCAGGTCGTAGCGGTAACTGTATTATATCAGGCAAAAGATGCCAAAAGTAAGCTGGAGGCAGCTGTAAAACGGTTAAAGCAGTTCCAGGAAGAAAACAAGAGCAAAAGCCAGAACAATGAGGCGGTTGCAGGTCTGGTAGAGGACGCAGGAAAAGAGCTTGACTATTATCAGAACACCTGCCTTCCTCTGGTAGAAAAAATCCTTTCAGATAGTACCATAGACCAGATATCAAAAGATACAGAGCTTGGGTCACGTATAAAAGCAACTATGGATAAGATTGAAACCGCAGTAAAACGCTATATCCAGGATCTGGCAGACCAGGCAGAAGAAGCAGCGGATGATGAGTCTGACGACAGTGACGGAGAGGACGAGGAAGAAGAGAACCTGGAGTATTATTACTATTATCTGGATCTTTCCAGTTATGAGGAAAATCCAAGTACTGTGATAAGCGGCGGCTCCAATGTGAAAAAATATTATCGTCCGGCCATAACGGAGCTCATCAAATATTTTGAGGATAAGTCCTGGCCGTGTACCACCCCAACCTATGAAAAGCAGAACGATGACAGCAAAAAAGATAAGATCGATCAGGATTTTGCGTCAAAAGAGTCCAGCAAAGAGGACGAAAGCAAGAAAGAGGATAATGGACCGGAAAGAGGAGAGATAAAGTCAGATTATTATACGAAACGTCCTTCCAAGAATTATGTGTCAGAAGCAGGCGCTGGTCAGAAAGGCGGTTTTTATAATGAGAAAGCCGATCTTTCTGGTGCAAAATCGGCTCTTAAAGGGGGAGAGAACAGTATGCTCCTTCAGGCGGCAGAGGCAACCAGAGATGAGGTTTTAAGCTTGTCCTACATGTTTGGAACCTTTAAGACCCGTATGACAGGTATTGCCAAGTTCTCTAAAAAGGGCATGTCCCAGACGGAAAAGGACAACAAATATATGCCTACGTGGCGTTATGCCCATGATGATGGTGAGATCGATATGCGTTTTTCACCGAAAAAAGACCGGAAAACGGTTTTGAGAAGTGAGATCGAATACATTGTCTACGGTAACAGGACGGATCTGGAAAATGAGTCGGCAGTATATGCAACGATCTTTGCAGAGCGGCTGGCTTTTAATGTCGCGGCTATGTATAACGAGAAAAAGACAGTCAATCCGTCCTGTCATGCGGCAGCTGCAGCGGCAAGCGCAGCATTAGAAGTGCTTGGAATTATAGTACCGGAACAGGTGTTTTTCTGGATATTCCTTACTGCATGGGCTACTGCAGAAACCAGTCTGGAAATGCATTATCTCATTGACTGCGGCTATAAGATACCTTTTATGAAAACGGAAAAGAATATTTTACTAAATGACATTCCAACAGGAGACGGACCCATCGATAATTATGGAGATCCCAAAAAGGGGCTTTTTGTTACATACGAAGATTATCTTTTGATCATGCTTTTGCTGAAACGGTCTGAGACACGTATTATGCGATCGGCAGACCTGATCGAGGTGAACA
>UQTA01000094.1 GCA_900543885.1 uncultured Clostridium sp. | reverse complement strand
TTATACTGGTGCAAAAAAAGCAAAACAACTGGCAGATTTAAGCCGGACAAACCCAAGACTGTCAACACTTCTGATTTCAGATCTTTCTATGGACAGCCAGGTAGGAACGATGAAAGTATCTATTCCATATTTTAGCCCGATGCCGGAAGAAAGGCTGACATATTTTGAACAAGGAATGGGTGCGGTTAACTATGATAACTTTGGGCTGAAGGATGATCTGGATCAGCAGCTGTATATTGAAGAAAAAGATTCTTCTTCTCTTAGTATGACCGGTAAAGTTACCAATATAAAAAAACTGGAAAATGCAGATAAATATAGTGTGGTAATTTTAAATCTGGGAGCAAATGGATTATATTGGGATTATGAATATAATTATACATCAACAGGCAGATCAGAAATGGTTCAGGCTACATATACGTTAGATGATATTGCTAACAGAAATAGGCAGGGAATGGAACATACACTGTTAAGTAACCAATCTTATGATGCTATGTATGAAGCCGTGATGAAGGCAGCGCAGTTAGAAGGAGAAAAAACGGTTTTTGTATTTATTACCGGTAAGCAGAATCAATCAATTCTCACAGCTTCTGATGTAATAAAGGCCGCACAAATGAATGGCGTGTCCATATGGATTGGTGATCCATGGAGATACGTTGATGATGATGGCGAATTAGATAACATTATGGAGAAAACAGGGGGAAGCGAACTGTATATACCATTATATGAGGAAGCACTGGATTTGGGTACTTCTGATCCTTATGAACAGATAATGGCTGTAAATTTACTCTGTGTACCTTCTGTTACCTATGAAGTTACCTATGAATCCCAGATAGAAGATACAGAGGACAGAAATATTTACGTTGCTTCCTTAGATTCTGTACTGTATTCAGGGCAGTCTGGTTACTGGCCGGTAAGCGGATCGAAATTGGAATCCAAAGCAGCGAATATACCAAAGAATCCTGTTCTGCCGCAGCCAGCACCTGTTCAGGAAACTGCGGGAGACGAAGCAGAAGAAGAATACGAATATGAAGGTGATCCAGGATTTGTGATCCCGGACAGCAGCACCCGCTATCTGACAGAAGCAGATATTGTGACATTAAGTGACTGGGAGAAGAAGATCGCCCGCAATGAGATCTATGCCCGCCACGGAAGAAAATTCAATTCCGCAGAACTGCAGCAGTACTTTGACAGTATGGACTGGTACACTCCGTCCATTGAAGCAAAAGACTTAAAAGACGAAATGTTAAATGACGTGGAAAGATATAATACAAGACTGATCAGTCAGTATGAGAACAAGTAAGGGAGGGAAGAACATGTTTTGTCCAAAATGCGGAAAAGAATTAAAAGACGGAGCGAAGTTCTGCCCGAACTGTGGAGCAAAGATTCAGGCAGCTGCGCCGAAGGTGGAAGTACCGGTTTCACAGCCAGAGATCATGGAGCCAGAAATGCCCCGGCAAGAAGTACCGCAGCCGGAAATGTCACAGCCTTTAAACTGGCAGGTACAGCAGCCGGAAGAACACTTCCAGATAGAACAGCCGGAAACAGAAGCGAAAAGATCAGGAAAGAGCATTCTGACCGTTTTAACGGCAGTATGCCTTCTTCTGGCAGTAGTGATCACTGCTGGAAGCTTTGTATATACCAATATAGTGAAAGGTCCAATGGATCAGATCATATTGGAAACTACGGAGGCTGAAGAAATCCAGGATACGCAGGCAGAAGAAACAACTGCACAGTAAGAATGATGACCGCCAGATTATGATATCTGGCGGTCAGACTGTAGACAAAGTGGTGTTTGATCGTTAGGTCAGGCACCACTTTTCTGTTGCGTTCATTTCATTCAGTAAAATTTCAACTTTAAACATAAATGACATCGATTTTCTATTTCCCATAGCCAGTATCTTAGCTAGTTTTTTCAGATTCATGCATGCAAAAGTAAGCCCGGCTTTCATTTCCATCCGTGCCTTTCCTATGTACTGAGTATATCGAAAACAATGATGGTCTTTCGCTGTTCCAAAGATTCGTTCTATCGTTTCTTGTCGTTTTTGATAAATCTCTTTGTTTCCCAGTGTATGACGGATATCCTCTGCTTTCTCTATGTATCTTTCCCATACATGTTGTGTTACCAGCTTCACATGATCTTTGCTTTCTGTGCATTTAGATTTCTGAGGACAATTACAGCAAATATATCCACGGCTTTTGTATTCACGATAGCCATCCCGATTTGTTGTGCTATAAGAAAGCACCTGATTTTCAGGGCAAAGATAGCAGTCGTAATACTCGTCATAAACGTATTCATGCTTTCTGAAATAGCCCTCTTTTGTCATCGGGCGCTTATACGGAAACAAAGGTTCAATTCCATCTAATAGCAGCCTCCTGGCAATCGCCGGTGTCCGGTATCCTGCATCTGCAATAATCATAGAAGGATCAAATGACTTTACTTTTTCATACAGTGCCTTAAACGTTCTACTGTCATGCTCATTTCCAGGATGAACGCTATATCCCAAAATCCATTCATGCTGATCACACGCGGTTTCGACTGCATACGCGAAAACATGTTTATGTTCCCCTTTTCGAAACCAGCCACTTTCTGGATCAGTGATACTGCTTTTTTGTGTTTTGACATCGGACGGAATTTCTCCTGAAGTCTCTGAGTCTTCTGAACTGGTTTCTCCAGATGTTGGCAGCTGATGCTTATCTTTTTCTTTCAATGGCTTTTCCCATGAGCCAGACGATCCTGCTCGATTTCCTTTTTTAACTCATCTTCATACCAAAGGGCTTGTTCATGAGCAATCCTTTTTCTCATTTTTTTACTATTAGCACAAGCTTTTACATGCGTTGAATCAACAAATATCTGGCTGGTGTCTACGAGCTTGTACTTCATACATTCTTCGAGAATTCTGGAAAAGATTTGTTCAAAAAGATCCGTATCTTTAAAACGGCGTGTATAGTTTTTTCCAAATGTAGAGAAATGTGGAACCGAATCCATCATATCCAGGCCAAGAAACCAGCGGTAGGCAACATTTACCTCAATCTCTTTCATTGTTTGCCGCATGCTTTTTATTCCATAGAGGTACTGAATAAACGGAATTTTTATGAGCATAACAGGGTCCATACTCGGCCGGCCATTATCAGGGCAGTATTTTTCTTCCACTAAGTCATAAATAAAGTTCCAATCAATGGCTTTATCGATTAACCGTAGCATGTGATTCTGGGGTACCATGTCATCCATGCAGAACATAAGCATCTGTTCTCTTTTTTTATCCGCATTTTTCGTCATCATAAAAAACACCGCCCTTTCTGATATCATTATATCAGAAAAGCGGTTCTAACAATAGCAAAACCCCGCAAAAGCGGGGCTTTGTCTACAGTCTGAAAGGAGTCGCCCCCTGGCGGCTCCTTTCTGTTCATGAATTTGAAGATGGAAATAGGAAAATGTTATGGATGACCTGTAATTTATTTCTTATAAAAACAGTTGTCACCTACAATTTTATAGGATGAATAATTTTCAGGTGAGATCCGTCTGACAGAATTGAAGTAAAGATAATCCCCGATGTTGTTGGAACCACTAAGGGCAGCTTTGGCGGCCTTAAGAGCAGTCTTAGATGGCCCCTGGGAAAGAAAGCTGTCTAACAGACCGGAATGTGCACCGGGAAACTGCCCATCTGCATAGATGATACTGGAAATACTCTGCCCCCATTGCTTTGACTGGACACGATTGATAATGCAGCTTGCAACGGCCAGCTGCTCATCGTAGGAACCATCTCCTGTTTCCATTGCTGTGCAGGCAGCAAGAAGATAGATCTCATCATCTGTTGCGGAAATGATATAAGCAGGTTTTTCCTGGGGTTTATCAACGGAATGAAGAGCAGCCGCCTCTTCTTTTGCATCAACGGCTTTACCTGGAACCGGGGAGATCTTCGCATATTCTGCACAAATATATCCGTATGTATCAGCCGGAAGCTGGATCTTGATCCAGCCTTCTGAAGTGTCTGAGACCGGAAAGGCTTCTCCCTGGGCGGCCTGCTTTATGATCACAGCATCCGTTGAAGGATCCTCACGTATATTTAATGTAACGGCAGTGACGCTGGCTGATAAAAGTCCCAGTTCCTGGGCAAGAGGTTTTATATCTGTACCATACAACAGATAGTCATCTTTAAGCCAGCCTTCCAGTTTGCCAGAGCGGATACGTGTCCAGCCGTTTTTGCGCTCTAGGACAGTTCCGCCGCAGCCGCGGTAACATTTTCCGATGATATCAGCATCTGCAGAAGGCCCGGTCCTCATGTTCAGCGGTTCGTTTTTTACATTTGCAACTGCAAGACCGTCATAGGGAGAAGCAGCAAAGGCCGGAACAACTAAAGAAGCAGAAAGAAGCAAAGCAGATAGAAAAAGGGTTATTTTTTTCATAAGCAGTAGCATCCTCCGAAATATTACAAAATTGTTACATACAATCATATCAAAAATGATAAAACCTGTCAAATAAAAGAGATGCTAAAGATGCTATATGCAGGATGCCAAATCCTATATAGTACCTACTTTACAATAGTTACAAAGGGGAATATAATACAAATATTGTGATGAGAGATGAAACGGAATAATTGTTTTTGATTTGAAAAATGTCCGGTTGTGATCATTGTGGTAGTTTGTATTTTTATTTTCAAAAATCAAAAAGTTGTAAACTGGTGTATTTGTGATTCAGTATTGGAATTAGATCAGAATAACAAAGATACTGAAATAGAAACGTATCTGAAGCTGGTAGGCTGGGCAATGGGATAGTATGCAAAAATCGTGTCCATATGTATATCATGATTCTTTAGAGTATAACTCTATCGGAAGTTTGTGTCACATTTGAAAGAAAATCTGCTCCGATAGTATTCGATAGATGCCTGGGATACCATTTGAAGTAGGAGAGTAACTAGAACGGAATAGATATTGCCTTGGGGATTTTACCTATGTTCTGGGGGCTGATTTTTAACAGCCCCCAAACAGTAACTTTGTTCTTTATTAAGACATTTTGTAGGTCTTTTAATCAGGTAACCAATATCCTATCATAATCAGTATGGTTGCCGCCATAATCCCAAGAAAAATGGAGTCTATATATGAAGGAAGTATGCCTTTTCCGATTAATGTGAAAAAGGCACCGGCAACCATTGCGCTGACTGCATACTTAGAAGATATTTTTTTCCGTACAAACAGTGTAACAAACAGTGGGACGAATGTTACAGAACCGCGCAGCCCCATGGACATAAAGCTCCAGCCGAGGATCAAATCTCCCATATTGCCTAAAGTCAGCAGGGAACACCCTATTAAAATAATCGTCTGCGTTATTCTGGATACTATCCGCAATCTTTCAGGATTTGCTTGTTTATGAATGTATTCTTTGTAGATATCATGGCAGGATATGGAGGTGACGCCCATTGACAGTCCCGCTCCTGTTCCGACTACTACGATTAGTAAAGTTCCAAGCATAATTCCCGCAAGGCCCGAAGGGATTTTTTCCATGATAAAAACAGGCAATGCCATTTTGGCGTCAATGTCGGGATAATTTAATTTCATATACATTCCGATAAAAATTCCGAGGACGCCTATAATCGCAGAGAGCAAAGCACCTAACAGAGCACCTGCACGGGCAACCTTCAGTGATTTCGCCATAAGAAAAGCACTCAGATAGCTCTGTGTTGTCAAAACTCCTACTAACAGGGAAAGTCCTGCTCCCAAATCTACAGTTACGCCTCTGGCAAATAAGTTGAAATATGTTTCATGGGGCAGAAGAGGGTTGTTAAAAAAAACACCTAATCCACCGGCATCGGTAATTGCCAGCATGCCGCAGATAACTACAAGCCCGAAAATCAGAACTGTTTTCACAATTCCTACATATCCCGCACCCAGAGAACCGCCGGAAAATGCATAGAAGAGCATTAAAACAATAATTAAAATCGTCCCTTCCATTGTAGTAAAGGATGTCACTGCAGTAATCAATGCAACGCCGGATATAATCTGCGCCACAACTGCCAGCAGAATTCCTATGGAATTTAGCAAAGCGGATATAAAGCCCGTACGTTTTCCATATTCATTTACAAATAATTCCGAAAATGTTGTAATTCCGCTGCAATACAGGGGTTTTGCAAATACTGTACCCAAAGCAAGTAACCCGATTCCGCCGCCCAGTGTAAACCACCATGCTGAAAATCCATAGGTATAGGCCAGCTGCGCCGTTCCTATTGTGGAAGAGCCTCCAACCAGTGTTCCCAGCAAAGCCCCCGTAACCAGTCCGGTTGTGGCCCTGCGGCCTTTGTTACTATTGGATGAAGTGCCAACATGCTTTCCTGAATAGATTCCGATGCCGATAATCAATAAAATAACCAGAGCGGATCCCATATAATGCATCCAAGTCATCTTTTCTACCTCTTTTTACGTTGTCTCTTCAGCCTTTTTTCCGCTGCGCTTGCTTTCAAGAAATGCATTGACAATATAAACGCCAAGGAATACCCACGGCACGTACATATATCTCATCACGTCGATTACTTCAATACCAAGATACGTTGCCGGCGGGATAGAGTTGGCGTGCCACGGAATAACAAGGCAGAAGAGCAAACATCCCACAGACATTGCGGCGGACAGCTTCAGAGGATTGATCTTCTTTTCGGAATAGATCTTGCCCATAGTCTCGCCGGTAAAAATAATACTGAAGTTTGTCGTTCCACTGAGGCTTACAATAAGTGCCAGGAGAGGAAATTCCGTTGGAAGGGTGTTTAGAAGATGATAAGTTATATGACTATTTAAACAATATAGTTGGCGAGTATATCAATCGTAATTATTATTGTAATGAACTTTTAGGAGATAGTTTTGGCTATTATGCCTTTGAGAATCCAGATACCGGAGAAACATGCTATAGTATGAGCGGCGATGATTGCGACGACATTATCATAGACGAATCCGGCGATATTGCGGAAATCCGAAATTTTGGCATCTTGGAAGATCTTGCTAAGCATTATGATGCGGGTAAATTGAACGAAGATTTTCGTGACGAGCCATTTATAGAAAAAGATATTTGCTTAGGTGAAGACGGCACTCTGTATACGGTCACTCATAAATCATCTAATGAGCTGATGTTAGTCTTTGATAACATCGAATTTTCAGATAATAGTGACATTGAACAGTTTGCTCCAATCCTGGCTAAATGGTGCGAGGCGGCACCTTATAAAAACATAGCAATGGGCAACGGATACAATGAGCTGAACTCCGACAAAATTAGAAGAATTAAAGGGATACAACCGCCAATAGATACAAACTATATTAAATCGATTATGGCAGCGAAGTTTTCAAAAGAAATTGTAGACTGTATTCCAGAAATAGAAGATACAACCTTTTCGGACGAATTTAAAAACGATGAATTTGAAAGTAAACTTTATGAAAACTTCGAAGAAGCCAGTTTTCTTGAACAAGATGAGTATGGAGATTACTATGGTGCTGGTCCGCTTGAACGGTATGGAGCTTACCTAAACGATTTCATGTATGAAATTACGCAGGCCGCCGAGAAGCCTTATACCGATGCAGATAAAAGCTGTTCTGTACTTAAAGCGGAGGAAATGGTGGAACCATACTTTAAGGATTTGCTGGAAGTATATTATGAGAAGCATCCGGAGGAAAAGGAAAATCCTAAAATGGAGAAAGATTCGGAAGCAGAATTTGATACCAAAAAGAAGCAGAAGAAAAGACATACTGGTAGAGGAAGATAATCATACCGACTTGGTGTTACGCCAAGGTGCGGCAGGAAGGAGAACAAGTATGGGAAAAGTATATAAGGAAGGGCGCCCGTTCCCCGTATTAAGGGTCGGAAGTATGTATCGTATTCCGAAGGAAGGATTCGATATGTGGCTTTCAGGCAAATAGGGGAACAGGAGACAATTGGTAAGCTGAGTATCAACAAATAGCCATCCTGTGGTATAATAGGAATGGCTATTTGTGATTTATGCGCTAAAGGAAATCACATATGGACAATAAAAAGAACAAGGAAAACATAAATCAGAACATTACACCTGTATTTTGGGATGAAAATGACGGGAAATGGCATTTTGCGGAGAAGTTGCTGAGTCCAGAGTTCCAGATTACATACGTCACAAACCCACGTATGTTTGAAACGCCGGATGAGGCGATGCAGGCTTATCTGGAAGCTTCACAGAAATTTTCTGAGATGATGGATCAGATGAAGATGCAGGAAGCAAAAATTCCGACTTTTACGGAAGAATTGAAAACCTGGTATCATAACGTATTCCTGCTTACAGCAAGCAATTCCTATAGCATTTGCATGAGATATGTGCTGTACCATTTTCTGCTTCCGAACCTTGGTAAAATCGGAAAAAAACCGTTAAGCAAAGTGACGTGGACGGATATCGATAAGTTAATTGCCACGACAAGCGATATCTGCTGCACTGCGCAGGCACAGACATACAAGTTCTTCCGTATTTTTTACAATGACATGCAGCTTATAGAGCGTATCAGAGAAAATCCAATGGAGAACGTTACACCACGGAAATTTCAGTAGCCGTTAAAAAACTTTGTGGTTTACACAGAAGATGAAGTAAAAAAACTGTTACGTGCAAGCTGGAAGACCATCCATTTTTTCGAAATCTGTCTAATGCTGCACGGGCTCCGGTATGGGGAAATCCGGGGACTCCGTTTTACAGATTTTAATAAGAGAGAGAGGACGGTAACAATCCGAAGACAGGCCGTACGTCTCTCAGACGTCGATTACGCAGGTGAAAAAATGCGCACTTCCAGAACGGGAATCGAAATAAAAGCAACGAAAACCGAGGAAAGTGACCGGGTTTTGCGGATGCCGGCATTCCAATCGTCACGACTCACAACCTGCGGCATATTGCGGCAACTATGATGTTTGAATACGGTACGCGTAATCAGGACCATCCGGAAGAAATCCTGTTGCATGTTTCAGAATATCTTGGACATGCCAATATTGGAACTACATTTGATGTCTATACTGCTTATATGGAAGCGGAATCCAGAATCCGCAGTGAACTGGAACACCATATCGACCCAATTCTCTATGCAAAGAAAGGAAAGGGTGTTTTAGTATGAGCAAACAGATATCATTGAAAGCCAGCATGCAGGATATTATCGCAAGAGGGCCTATTGTGGAGTGGAAGTTTCGCGATAGCATAACATCGGATCATGGGAAATATGTCATCCGTTTTTCGCTTACATTTTCTGACGGAACCGTTCTCCCAAAGCAGATAGGCAGCTTCGAGACACAAAGAGACGCGCAGGACAAAAAGAATGAAATCATAGGACAACTGGCAAGAAAGGAATACATCGCAAGTCAGATTCTGGCAGAAAATTTTTATGATTACTGGCTGAATGAACATATGGTAAAGGTACGGAAGATTAAATATGGCACCTTTGTGTGTTACCGGAACATCATACAAAATTATATTTTGCCCATAATAAAAGGGAGGACGATGGATGTAGTAACCAGTGATGATCTCTTAAAGATTCTGGATTCCATGACGCCGGGGCTTTTATCACCGGCTTACGGAGTCTTTGGCTCTTCCTTCAAGTATGCCAAAAAACACGTTCTGATTAACAAAAATCCTGCTACAAGCGCAATTTCCATAAAGCGAAAGCAGGTATCCAAAAAAGAAGCGAATGAAAGAGCCGCAGCTGCGAATGAACAAAATGGCTGCGGTCATCAAAGCAAAAAAAGAAAATACGCACTTACATCAGAGCAGGCAGGCCAGATGCTTTTGATAGCAAAAAACAAATACCCTGGTCTGTACCTCCCGCTCCTTATCGCCTGTACAACCGGATGCCGGATCAGCGAATTGATCGCTCTGCGTTATCGGGATGTGGATTATAATAAGAAGATGCTCCATGTTACTGCGCAGGCGGGACGGCCCATAGACATATCCGGACTTGAAAAAGGCAGCAGCACAAAACAGCGACTCGACACACAAAGCAGGAAAGGCATTCGAGACCTCCCGGTTCCTGATTTTGTTTTGGTTGAAATAGC
>UQTA01000093.1 GCA_900543885.1 uncultured Clostridium sp. | reverse complement strand
TGCCTACAGCTTCCTTCAGATTCCACCTCACGATGGACACCCTTGCTGTTCAGCTATACATTTCCCACTACCTGGGCATGTTCAGGACTTTCACCTGCGAGAGCGCGCCCATGGCGCGCAAACGAAATGAGGAAAACACTTCCTCTTTTCTGCCTTCGATCAGCCTATGGATTCCTTTATCTTCCTGATGTTCCAGGAAACTGCGGATAAAGTTTGCTGCTCCGGGCTTTAAGGTTTCTGTCTGACTTTTTTTTAGATCCAGAATCTGGGTTATTTCAAATTCAAATAACTGAAAATTCCCGATCCAGAGTCCCTGATCACTTAACTGCAGCTCTGTTCCTCTCAAACGGAGCATTTCTTCTATTAATTTAAAATCTCCGTTCCATTCAAGACAGATAGAAAAAGGCTGAAGGCTTTTTCCTTTTGCAAGAAATGTGATCATTCCATACTGGCACACCATATTCATGGAACTGCGAAAACAGGAATGTAACATTCCCTTTACAGGTGCTTCTTTCAGCATGTTATACAGATGTCTGCATATCCTGATCTGTACCTTCACCTTGATCTCTTCCTTTCCATCATTTAATGAATATCAACAAAGCCGTTTTTATTGTTTGCGTTTATCTTTGTTATGTTTTATATTATAATCACCGTTTTTCTCATTTTCTATGTTGACTGTTCACAATAAAAACTCTATAATTTTGGTAAGCGTTGCAGATCATATTTTTCGGGGGTGTACGTTATGATAAATTATATTGAAGAATCCTATTACCCAACTGTAGAGGAACTTTTAAAACTTCCTATTTTTTCCACCAGCTACGTTGCTGCCGGCAAAGGGGGACTTGACCGTATTGTTTCCGGTATCAACCTCAGCGACAATCCGGACTATGCACATTGGATTTCTCCTGGTGAACTGATGATCTCCACCTGCTTTTCCGTTTACAAAGATCCGGCTGCCCTGGCTGCGTATATCCCAAACCTGGTACGCAATCAGATGGCTGCATTCTGTATCAAACCTTCCCAGTATTTAAACAATGTGGTTCCTGCTTTTATGATAGAACAGGCAGATAAAGCAGATTTTCCTCTTATCGTCCTTCCACCTGATATGCAGTTTTCCCATATTACCAAGGTGCTTTCCAATGAGCTTACAAGGCGAAGGACTGCTCTTTTGCAGAATACCCTTTCTGTAAACCAGATGCTGACACAGACTATTACAGAAGGTGCTGATCTGGATGAAATAGCTTCTATGATCTCAAAACTGACTGGCGGCAGTATCCTGATTGTAGACAGCGTAAACAGCCGTCACAGTATCTGTCTGAAGGAAGAAGACCGTTCCATTTTTAAGGCTGACTCTGAGACCCAGATGATCAATCAGTTTATCCACATGTCCGTTTCTCATGATCTGACTCTGGGTGAACATTCCTATGGCTGTCTCTATATTTATGATCCGGCTCAGTCACCGGCCCTTTCACCAGAGCTTTTATCCCAGGTTCTGTCTGCGATCCCCTTAGAGATCACACGGGAGCAGAGCATCCGGGAACGGGGTGATTCTCTTTTTGCCAGCTTCCTGCTCCATCTTCTGTCAGATCCGATCGTAGACCACCAGTTAGAACAGACCCGGGCAGATGAATTCCATCTGAACCTTTCTGATGACCACCTGATCCTGCGTTTAAAGACCCAGAATCTGGAAGAGAAAAACCAGTACAGGAAAAACTTCCAGCATACCCTTCTTATGGGCAATATACGGTCTGTTTTTTCCAAATTGGGACTGGACGTACGGATTGTTCCCGCTTCTGATGATTATCTAATCCTGTTAAATGCCCCTGCTGCCAGTTCTGAGTTAGAACAGCTGGCCCGCCATGTTCCAAAGCTTATATCCTCTCTGTCCCTTGAATATCCGGATCTGCATCTGTGTGCAGGATGCGGCCGTCCTCATCCCGGCATCCGCGGGATCATCCAAAGTGACACGGAGGCCCGTACTGCCCTGCGTACCGCAATGATCAATGAACAGACTGTCTTTGGTTTTGAAGATCTTGGTCTTCTGCGCCTTCTCTATGCTGCTGACCCGGAAAAAGAAACCAGCCAGTTTGTACAGGAAATACTGGGGCCATTGATTGAAAATGACCATCAAAAGCATTCGGATCTTATAAAAACACTGGATTATTATTTTGAATACGCCGGAAATGTAAAAAGAATATCAGAAGAAATGTTTACACATTATAACACCATCGCCTACCGGATCAAAAATATCCAGGAGATCACAAAAAAAGACCTCCATGACAGGAAAGATCATTTCCTGCTGGAGGCGGCAATATATCTGTATAAAGTGAAAGTCAGATTTTAATAGTCATCAAGTCAGGCTGATTAAATTTCCAAGATATAATCCTCTTTGCGGGGAGCTGCCTGGGGCTCCTCGCCTGTATTATATCCAAGAGCAACCGCACCTACACCTTTTAAATTTTCAGAAAGTCCCCACTGTTTTAAAAGTTTCTTTCCTTCTTCACTTTCAAAAATCTCTTTTTCTCTGTGTACCCAGACACTGGAAACACCACAGGCTTTTGCTGCAAGCATCAGATAACAGAGCACATTGCTCCCATCTTCTACCCAGGTGCTGCGGCTGCCATCTGCTAAAACAAGGGCGATCACAGGAGCTCCATAAAATGGATCTGCGTCTTTGTCTCCCATGATCTGGGCATTCAGCTTTGAAATATGATCCCGCATTTCTTTATCCTTGATCGCAATGATCACCGGGGACTGTCTTCCTCCACCTGTAGGCGCATAGGTAGCAGTCTTTAATATCTCCTGAAGTACATCTTCCTGTATCATAAGATCTTTTCTGTAACTGCGTATGGATCTTCTGTTTTTCATTGCTTCTAACATTTCTTTATTCATAATAGTCAGCCTCGCTTTCATATCTTATTTTATCTGGTTTTATTGTAGCAAATAAACGCAGGAAATGTTCCCAAAAGAGAGCAGTGGAAATTGTGGAGTTTTTCAATCTGGACCATTCTCTTTATTTTTCTCTATATTCTTCTAAACTTATCTTGTTTTTTAATTCATCTGACAAGTCCAATTTATCTAATGGAACTTTTTTAGCCACATATTTAATAGATGTATAAATTTTTTCTGATGTATTTTTTTTAAAAACAGCTAATACCCGGAAGGACTGTCTCCTAAATTTCTAATATTGAATAATGCTTTCTCATATGTTTAACATGCCCCCACTATAAAAGAAAAAATAAAGAAGAGAGCCGATACACCGCAGCGTAAATGTACTCTCTTCTTTATGGCTAATTTTTTCGTTGTCCGCCAACCATCGGCTCATTCGTCCGATCTATATTTCGGATTGAATCATTCTCCCAGTATCTCTACCTGAATGATCAGGTGTTAGCCCACCCGATATAGTATACTATATCTCTAGTAAAACTATACCAACATACTGATTAAAAATCAATAGATAACTAGGTTTACTCCATTCCCTTTAACAGCTTCTCAACACTGGAAAGCTTTACACACAGTGCAAACAGCTCAGTAGCCACGATCAGATCACCAATAGGAGGATAGCTTGGTGCAATACGGATATTGCTGTCGTGAGGATCTTTGCCGTATGGATAAGTTGCTCCGGCATTGGTCATAACCACACCGGATTTCTTGCATTTAGCAACAATGTCTTTTGCACAGCCGTCTAAGGAATCAAAAGCGATAAAATAGCCTCCCTTTGGTTTCGTCCACTCGCCGATGCCAAGACCGCCAAGTTCTCTTTCCAGGATCTCTTCTACTGCTTCAAATTTCGGACGAAGGATATCTGCATGTTTTCTCATATGCTCTACCATTCCATGGATATCCTTAAAGAAACGTACATGACGCAGCTGGTTTACCTTGTCATGACCAATGGTCTGGTGCTTTAACTGGGACTTAATATCTTCCAGGTTATTGTGGGAGGTAGCGATAGCTGCAATACCGGAACCTGGGAAACTGATCTTGGAAGTAGAAGCAAATTTATAAACCAGATCCGGATTTCCTGCTCTCTTGCACTCTGCAAGGATCTCGATCAGGTGATCCTGGTCATGGTCATATAAATGATGCATACCATATGCATTATCCCAGAAAATACGGAAATCAGGTGCAGCTGGTTCCAGTCTTGCAAAGCGGCGTACTGTTTCGTCAGAATAGGAATACCCCTGTGGATTAGAATACTTCGGTACACACCAGATACCCTTAATAGAAGCATCATTGGCTACCAGCTCTTCTATCATATCCATATCAGGACCTTCCGGAGTCATAGGAACATTGATCATCTCAATGCCGAAATACTGGGTAATACCAAAGTGACGGTCATATCCCGGAACCGGGCAAAGGAATTTTACCTTATCCAGCTTGCACCATGGGGTATTTCCCATGATACCATGTGTCATGGCTCTTGAAACCGTATCATACATAACATTTAAGCTGGAGTTTCCATAAATGATAATGGTAGAAGGATTAACCTCCATCATATCTGCCAGAAGTTCCTTTGCTTCATCAATACCGGTAAGCACTCCGTAGTTACGGCAGTCTGTACCATCTTCACAGGTCAGGTCATCATCACTGCTGAGCACGTCCATCATGCCCATGGACAGATCCAGCTGATCTGCGCTTGGCTTACCTCTGGACATATCCAGTCTCAGATCTTTTGTCTGAAAATCGTGATACTTTGCCTTCAGGTCTTTGCGAAGGGCTACCAGTTCTTCTTTGGTCATCTCTGCATACGGCTTCATAATTTCCTCCTCTACATGTGTTCTTAAGGCAGACATATGTCAGTGCCATAAAAACATTCTTTCATTGTTATAAAATATACACCAAAGTATTTATTCCGTCAACACAAAATTTCCTTATGAAGTCAAAAGCTTTGCTTATGGGTTGATAAAGTGCAAATATATTTGCTTATATCTACTGGGTCAACAGCTCCTTCAGCAGTTTATTCACTATTCCAGGATCTGCTTTGCCCTTCATCGCTTTCATGGTCTGTCCTACCAAAAATCCCAGAGCCTTTTCCTTCCCGCCCTTATAGTCTGCCACAGACTGTGGATTAGCTGCCAGAATACCTTCTATCGTGGTCTTTAAGGCACCTTCATCATTGACTACCTTCAGGCCTTTTTCCTCTACATAAGCGGCCGGATCCACATTGTGCTCAAAGATCTCCTCAAATACAGTTTTGGCCACTGTACGGTTGATTTCACCAGCCGCTACCATCTGGATCAGCTTCGCCAGGTTTACAGGTGAAAATCCCATATCATCCGGATCCATTTCATGTTCCTTTAGTAAACGCATGGCTTCTACCATCAGCCAATTAGACGCTTCTTTCGGCTTTTTGCAAAGCTTTACAGTCTCTTCAAACACATCTGCCATATGCTTGGAGTTTGTAAGGATTTCTGCATCATACTGAGGCAGACCAAATTCGCTGATATAACGGGCCATTTTTTCCGTGCGAAGCTCCGGCTGCTGTGCTTTGATCTTCGCGATCCATTCATCACTGATCACCACTGGTGTCAGGTCCGGATCCGGGAAATAGCGATAGTCCTGGGCATCTTCCTTAGAACGCATGGCCTTAGAACTTTCCTTATTATCATCCCAGCGTCTTGTTTCCTGGATCACTTTCTTTCCGTCTTCGATCAGCTCGATCTGACGCCTTGTTTCTCCTTCAATGGCATGTGCAATAGCTTTAAAGGAGTTAATATTCTTCATCTCTGTTCTGGTACCGAACTTTTCTGCTCCCACTTCACGGACAGATAAGTTTACATCCGCTCTCATGGATCCTTCCTGAAGCTTGCAATCTGATGCTCCCAGATACTGGATGATCAGCCGGAGCTTTTCCAGATATGCGATTACTTCCTCTGCACTTCTCATATCCGGCTCAGAAACAATCTCGATCAGAGGAACACCACTTCGGTTGTAGTCTACTAAAGAACAGTCTTCCCACTCATCATGGACCAGTTTTCCCGCATCCTCTTCCATATGGATCTCGTGGATACCAATCTTTTTCTTTACACCGGATCCGGTTTCGATCTCTACCCAGCCATCATGGCAGATAGGCAGGTAAAGCTGGGAAATCTGATAGTTCTGTGGGTTATCAGGATAGAAATAGTTTTTACGGTCAAATTTGCAGTACTGGTTGATCTGACAATTTGCAGCCAGCCCAACTGCCATGGCATATTCTACTACCTGTTTGTTTAATACAGGCAGAGAACCGGGCATACCGGTACACACCGGGCATGTATGGGTATTTGGCGCTCCTCCAAAAGCGGTAGAGCAGCCGCAGAATATTTTTGTCTTTGTTGCCAGTTCTACATGAACTTCCAGACCTATGACGGTCTCATACTGTTTACTCATGGCGTACCCCTCCTTTAGTCAGCTACTTTTGCCAGTTCCGGCATTTCATATTTTCTGGTACATTCAAAAGCATAACCTGCACGGATGATATTCTTTTCTTTAAAACAGTCACCGATCAGCTGCATTCCAACAGGAAGTCCTTTAGAATCCAAACCGCATGGAACTGTCATTCCAGGAAGACCTGCCAGGTTGACGGAAATCGTATAAATATCGCCCAGATACATTTTTAAAGGATCACTTAAGGAAGAGCCAAGCTTTGGCGCTGTATCAGGAGATGCCGGAGCTAAAATAAGATCATACTTTGCAAACGCCTTGTCAAATTCTTTCTTGATCAGAGCTTTTGTGCGAAGTGCTTTTAAATAGTAGGCATCGTAGTAGCCGGAACTTAATACGAAGGAACCAAGCATGATACGGCGCTTTACTTCCGGTCCGAAGCCTTCCGAACGGGTCTTTTTATACATATTGTGAAGACCTTCATATTCTTTGGTGCGATAGCCATATTTTACGCCGTCAAAACGGGAAAGGTTGGAGCTGGCTTCTGCGGATGCAATGACATAATAAGCGGGAATCGCATAATCTACTAAACCTAAATCAAATTTCTCCACAATGGCACCTTTTTCTTTTAAGATGTCCGCTGCTTTTAAAATAGCTGTCTTTACCTCTTCATCCAGTCCTTCACCAAAATAGCCTGAGGGAATACCGATCTTCATTCCCTTTACATCATCCACTAAAGCAGAAGTAAAATCCCGGTCTTTACGATCCATTGATGTGCTGTCTTTTAAGTCATGGGAAGAAATTGCTTCCAAAATAGTCGCACAGTCAGAAACGTCCTTTGCAACCGGTCCGATCTGGTCTAAGGAAGAACCATAAGCGATCAATCCATAACGGGATACCGTTCCGTAAGTTGGTTTAATACCGGTCACGCCGCAGAAGGAGCTTGGCTGACGGATGGAGCCGCCGGTATCAGAACCTAAGGCATAAAAGCATTCGTTGGCTGCTACGGCTGCGCAGGAGCCGCCGGAAGAACCGCCAGGTACATGCTCTGTATTCCATGGATTGCGGGTCACACCATATGCAGAAGTCTCTGTTGTACTTCCCATGGCAAATTCATCCATGTTGGTCTTTCCAAGAATAACAGCGCCTGCTTTCTCCAGGTTTATAACCGCCTCTGCCGTATAAGCAGGCACAAAATTTTCCAGGATCTTAGAGCTGCAGGTAGTACGCAGGCCTTTGGTACACATATTATCCTTAATAGCAGCCGGTACACCTGCCAATGGTCCCGTAAGTGTTCCTGCCTCGATCTGGGACTGTACCTCTTTTGCACGTTTCATAGCCCCTTCTTCATCTATGGTCACATAGGAATGGATCTGATCTTCTACTGCCTTAATATGCTTTATCACTGCTTCTGTAGCCTGAGGTGATGTGATCTCACCAGCTTTTATCTTTTTACCCAGTTCCAGGGCTGTTAAATCTAATATACTCATCTGGCTGCCTCCTATTCCACTGTCTTTGGTACCATAAATGCTCCGTCCTTCTTTGCCGGTGCATTAGCAAGTATCTCATCCCTGTCATCCCCATTGGTCACTACGTCTTCACGAAATACATTATTCACAGGGAATATATGGGACATAGGCTCTACGCCAGTTGTATCCAGTTCATTTAATTGATCGATATAATCAAGCATTCTCCCCATATCTTTTTTTGCTTCTTCTTTTTCTTCCGGTGAAAGCTCCAGCTTTGCAAGAATGCCTACATACTCTATGGTTTCGTCACTGATCACATTTGCCATGATTTTATTTCCTTTCTGAAATTCGTTTCCCAGATCATCTTCCAGATCGTTTAGTCAAAACTGCTGTTTTTATGGCTCCAGTCTTGTTACATCTCTTGGGAAGAGTGCTGTCTCTCTTACGTTCTGCTCGTCTAAAAGGCGCATAGTCAGTCGTTCCATTCCAATTCCCAGTCCGCCATGAGGAGGCATTCCATATTTAAAGATCATCAGATAGGAAGCAATATCTTCCGGATCCATACCACGTTTTTCCATCTTTTTAAGAATCTCACCATAATCATGGATACGCTGACCGCCTGTAGTAACTTCCAGGCCTTTAAACAAAAGGTCAAAACTTAAAGTAAATTTCGGATCTGCCGGATCGTCCATTGCATAAAATGGACGTTTTTTCGATGGATAATGGGTAACGAATACAAAATCACTGTCATATTCTTCCTTAAAGTAACGGCCAATAAGAAGTTCTTCTTCCGGCTCTAAGTCATAAGGGTTTCTGATCCGCCTGTTGTATTTTTCAGCTACCAGCTCTTTTGCCTTGTCAAAACGGACTGCCGGGATCTTACTTACATCCGGAAGTGTAACTCCCAACATATCCAGTTCTTTTTTATATTCTTTTTCAAGAAGCGCCATGGTGTACTGTAAAAATCCGGTTTCCATTGCCATAATATCTTCAAAACCATCAATATAACCCATTTCAAAATCCAGGCTGGTATATTCATTTAAATGGCGGGTAGTGTTATGCTTTTCTGCGCGGAACACAGGGGCCGCTTCAAATACACGGTCATAAACGCCTACCATAGTCTGTTTATAGAACTGGGGACTCTGGCCTAATTCTGCTTTTTTGTTGAAGTAGTTGAATTTAAATACGTTAGATCCGCCTTCAGCACCTCTGGCCACGATCTTTGGTGTGTGGATCTCTGTAAATCCCTGGGTAAATAAATAATCTCTGAAGCCTCTTACAATGCCCTCCTGAATTTTAAATTTAGCACGTTCTCTTACATTTCTTAATGATACCGGACGCAGGGCCAGCTTGGTTTCAAGGGATGTGTTCATCTTCCATTTGCTGATGGGGATCGGCATCGGTTCTGCAGGCTGTGATAATACTTTGATCTCTTCTAAGCGGATCTCAAAACCATGGGGAGCTCTTTCTTCTGTTTTAACAGTTCCAAGGACCTCTACTGCGGATTCTTCTTTCAGATCATGAATATCAAAATTTGTGACGCCCTCTTCATATACGCACTGCACCAATCCCTCTGCTTTTCTAAGGATCACAAAGGCAACTTCGCCCATGTCACGGACATTGTGGACTGCCCCATTTATGCGTACCTTTTTTCCTTCATAAGAACCTTCTAAGATCTGTGCAATTCCAAGAGTTTCTTTTGCTTTGACGCCTTTAACAAATTCCATCATATTTTTCTCCTTCCCATAGGGCTGCTGCAAAATACAGTCTCTATTTTTCAACACCTCTTACGGTTCCGGAGATTTTTATAATAAAAAAAGCCCCGGAACACATTTACTGTATTCCGGGACGGGATCTTCTTTTCCCGCGGTACCACCCGCATTGAGAAACCTTCAGGATGCTCTCAAGACTTCTCCTCTTTTTCGCATGTAACGTATGCCACGGATATACCTACTATCAGTCTTTCCAGCCGGTTGCATCCCCTTCTGATAAGACCGCTTCGATATACCAGCTCCAGAGTGTTCCCTTTATCCAGTCCTGCGCGGCGGCGCTCTCAGTCGGTGACGCCCCCTTCCTGTTACATTTCTCAGACAAGAGTCTCTTTCACAGCTGTTTTTTTATAACTAATAAAATAGTACTCAAAAAACAGAAAGTCAAGATATAATTTTTCTTCTGTCTGAATTTTGTTGATTTTTTCGAATATCGTTCTCTCATTGACGCTTCAACTGACAAATGATACAATACTCGTACATCGTTTTCGAAATAACTGTACTACTCACTTGTCTGCGAATCTGATTGCACAGGCCTAAAAGCCTCAGCGTAGCCCGCTACGCCTGCGTTTTTAGACCTGCACACTCAAATCCGCATCCTACGTGATTAGTACAGTTATTTACGAAACGA
>UQTA01000092.1 GCA_900543885.1 uncultured Clostridium sp. | reverse complement strand
ATTATCGCAATGTTCAAAAGCAATCTCCTGCTGCAGCTCCATTACCTCTGCGCGGCGCGCTTCGTTTACGTCCTCCGGGATCTGATCCGGATAAGAATAAGCAGGTGTGTCCTCTTCTGCGGAATAAGTAAATACACCCAGACGTTCAAATTCCATCTCATCTACAAATTCCATTAATTCTTCGTGATCTTCCTGTGTTTCCCCAGGGAAACCGCAGATAAAAGTCGTACGAAGGGCAATATCCGGGATCTCACGGCGAAGAGTGCTGATACGTTCCTTTAATTCTGCCTTATGGGTTCTCCGTCCCATACGTCTTAAAATGCGGTCACTGGCATGCTGGATCGGGATATCCAGGTAATGACATACTTTTTCCTCTGACTTGATCGCCTGGATCAGTTCATCTGTGATTTCTTCTGGATAACAGTACTGGATACGGATCCAGTAAATACCTGGTATCTGAGCCAGTTCATGAAGAAGCTTTGGAAGGCTCTTTTCCCCATACAGATCCTTTCCGTAAAGAGTAGTCTCCTGGGCAACTAAAATCAGCTCCCGCACTCCATTGTCAGCCAGCTCTCTTGCCTCAGCTAACAGCTGTTCCATAGGAACACTGCGGTAAGGTCCTCTTAAATATGGGATGATACAGTAAGTACAGCGTTTATCACAGCCTTCTGCGATCTTTAAAAATGCATAATGTCCGCCTGTGGTCATAACGCGTTTTTTCGCATGTTCAGGCAGTTCTTTTAAATCGTGGAAGCAGGAAATATGTTCTTCTTTTTTTCCATTCTCATCCCCAAACAGACGGTTCAGCACATTTCCGATCTCTTCATAAGAAGTGGTTCCTAAAATAGCATCTACCTCTGGGATCTCGTCAATAATCTCCTGTTTGTATCGCTGTGCCAGACATCCGGCAACGATCAGAGCACGGCATTTTCCCTCTTCTTTATAGCGGGCCATATCTAAAATGGTATTGACGCTTTCTTCCTTTGCATCACCGATAAAGCAGCAGGTATTGATCAGAATGGCATCGGCTTCTGTCTCATCGTCTGTAAAGGACACCCCCAGTCCTCCTGCTATACCTAACATCTTCTCTGTATCTACCAGGTTTTTATCACAGCCTAATGATACGCAAAATAATTTGATTTTTTCCATATAATAAATTCTGCTCCTAATTAAACTCTATATTTTCCTTTTTTGTTTATTTACAAGAAAAAGCCATCCCTTACACCTTGCGCCCCGGCTCTTTCCGGCGGTGCTTTGATGCAGCAGACGGCTTTTAGGTCAAGTCTTATGCCTGTTCTTCGGTTGTATCCAGTTCTTCTTCAGCGGATGGTTCCTCTTCCGGAAGGATCTTTACCTTCTGCTGATACAGTTCGTCAATGGCAATGGACAGCGGCTTCTTTCCTGCTGCTCCTGCTACCATAGCATCATCTCCTGCGATCAGCTGTCTTGCACGTTTGGAAGCTGCAATGACGATAGAATAACGGCTCTGAACAACAGGCTGCTCACCTGGTTCAATATCTTTGTTTACAACGTTGATCAGATCTGTGTATGATGGATGTAACATATTACATTCCCCTTTCAATGTGGATTTTATGATAGTTTATATGATTGGTATTAAAAATAACCAAATTTTTCTTGTTTGATCTTTTATTTCAGGTCTTCTAAATGATACAGATCTTCCCGCATCTTACTTAAGAAGTCCAGATGATAAGATGTCTTTCTGTGCTGCAGCTGGATCAGCTGGTGCATCTCTTCTACGCAGCGGTCCAGATCATCATTGATCAGCAGATAATCATAAGCTTCCATACCGGAGGCTTCTTCTGCCGCACGGGCCAGTCTGGCGTTGATCACCTCTAAAGTTTCTGTGCCTCTTCCTACCAGACGCTTGCGAAGTTCCTCTGCACTTGGAGGAGTTACAAATAACAGCAGGGCATCCGGGAAGCGTTTTTTCACTTTTAATGCGCCCTGGATCTCAATCTCCAGGATCACATCTTTTCCTTCTGCCATCTTCTGCTCTACATATTCTTTTGGTGTACCATAATAATGATTTACATACTGGGCATATTCGATCAGTTTCTGCTCATCCCTCATCTGCTCAAACTGTTCTTTGGAGACAAAAAAGTATTCCTTTCCGTCTGTCTCGCCTTCTCTGGGCGCTCTGGTAGTAGCAGATATAGACAGTGCATAATTGTCATACCGTTTTAACAGTTCTTTCATCAAAGTTCCTTTGCCTGCACCGGAGAAGCCGGATACAACGACTAAAATTCCCTGATGGTCCATAAAAAAGCCTCCTGCTGTTTTATATTCAATGGATCGATCCTACTCAATGTTCTGGATCTGTTCTCTTACTTTTTCAATTTCTGTCTTTAAAGCAATGGCTTTGTCTGAAATAGCAAGATCACTGGATTTGGAAAGAATGGTATTTGCCTCCCGGTTCATCTCCTGAGCAATGAAATCCAGCTTACGTCCTACACTTTCACCGGACAAAAGCTCTCTTCTTGTATTTTCAATGTGACTTCTCAGACGAACTGTTTCCTCATCCACGCAGATCTTGTCCGCATAGATCACAACCTCTGCTGCGATCCGTCCCTCGTCCATAGGCGTACCATTCAGCAGTTCTTTTACCTTATCTTCCAGTTTCTGTCTGTATTCCTTTAAGATAACAGGAGAACGTTCCTCAATGAAGTCCACCAGCCCTGTCATATAATCCAGTTTACCCAAAAGATCTTCTTTTAAGTGGTTTCCTTCCACCTCTCTGGATGCAACAAACTTCTTTGCGGTTTCTTCCAGTGCAGCAGAAAGGATCTCCCAAAGATGTTCCTCATCATCCGGAACCTGCTCCATAGTCAGAACTTCCGGGCATCTGGAAAGAGCTGACACCTGGATATCATTTCTGATCCCAAACTCCTCTTCCATCTTTTTGAAATACTCCATATATTCCCCTGCCAGGACTCTGTTGTATTTCAGACACAGATTGCCTTCTGTATAATCTTCATAATTGATAAAAAGATCCACTTTACCTCTCTGGATGTACTTTTTTAAAAGTGTACGGATCGCTGCCTCGAAATAGTTGAATTTCTTCGGCATCTTAATACTCAGATCCAGGTATCTGTGGTTTACCGCTTTCATCTCTACAGAAATCTTATATTCATCCGTAGCATTCTCGCATCTTCCGAAACCGGTCATGCTCTTTAACATATGAATGCCTCTCTTTCGTTTTCCTCTATAATCTTATATATTATAATTCATCCAGAAAAGCAAGTCAACTGAAAATACAGTAGCGCAGACGCAGCCTGGTAAAAATTCCCATTTTTTTCCGGTTATCCCGCAGCTTTAAAAGGAACTGATAAAGCAGTCTGACCTCATATTCCTCCAGTTTTTCTTCTCCATAGAAATATTTTTCCATCAGTTCATTAACCCGCAGATAAAGTCCTTCCGGCATATCCAGGATCTTTTCATCTATAAAAGACTGAATCTTTCGGCTTTCAAATCCCGGCTGCATATCAATATGGAAAATCAGCAGATGCCGGTAGATCATCCGAAAAAGGAAGTCCGCATCCGGATAATGATCCATTTTTCCATACCTGCGGATCTGATATTCATAATAGAGCCTTCTTAATTCCAATACTGTAAAGGCAAGTTCCATAAGAATCAATACCAGGATCACCAGCCCCCAGCCTGTATCTGCATTTTCCTTTTTCTGAATTTCTTCGCCTGATGCACCTTCACCTCCAGGGAAATGTTTTTTCAGATTTTCTGCCTCTTCCCCATCCGATTCCTGAGCAGCTACCTTTCGCACCTGCCCCGGTGACTGTGCCATATCTAAAAGAGCATAGGTGTCATAATAATAGCCAGGTGTCATATCCACAGGAACCCATCCCATACCATCCATATAGACTTCTACCCACGCGTGGCTGGAAGAAGAAGAAAGGCTGATCCAGTCGCCTCGTGAATTTTCTGCCTGTCTGCTGGTAAGGAGATACCCTTCTGCATATCTGGCCGGAATATGGAAACTCCTGAGAGCCAAAACCGAAGCAGATGTATAATATGCACTGTTTCCTCTTCTTTCCCCCTGTAAAAACTCTCTTAAAAGATCACCATTGTCATTCTCCAAAGAAATCTCATTGCTGTAATATGTATTTTCTTCCAGAATAGAGCGGATACTCTGAACCGCCGAATAAACGCTGGGAGTGCTTTCACTGTCTTCTTTATGGAAAAGTTCCTGAATCAATGAACTCAGCTCAGGATCTACTGTAACATAATTTTCATAAACAAAATCACGATATACTGCTTCGGATTCCAGATACTGTTTCTGTTCCTCTGTCTGCGGAAACTCAACCCAGCTGTCTAAACGCTGCAATTCCCCTGGTACATCTGAAGACAATTCACTGATCTCATACCGTTTCGTTCCAAAAAACAAAAGAGACCTGCTTCCCTCGTCTCTTTGACTCACTGTTTTTGCTGCCGCCTGGGCAGAATAGGGCTCATAAATATATTTTCTTACAGCTCCATTATTTACCACCTGGATATGATTCATCCACGGCGCGTCTTGCGGCAGCGCATCTGCGTCGCTCTTTCCGGCTTCCTCATAAGAAATATACTGGTGCTGCGGCGAAAATCCTCTTCCTTTCAGCCATTTTAAAAATCCCCACCGATCTCCGCCATAAGCAGCTTTTGTAAGAGGCTTCCAGATACCATTCTCATAGTAAGAACCTGTATAGCCTTTGAAATAGATAGGTTTTATCTGTTCTGTTCTTACCTGAAGTCTTGGTTCATCCCCCTGTTCCAGATAAGCAGCCCTATTCAGATCTCCTGAAGGCATATTGTCTTTTCCATAACGCAGCTGTTCAGTCAGCTGAATTGCCGCTTTCTTTCCGTCCAGCACAGTCTGTGAGTTTTTTCCTCTTGATACTAAAAGAACACCAACCAGAAGTACACTTACACAAAATGTCCAGCCTGTACGGCGTAAAAATGATCCGGCACGAAAACTGAAAAGCCATATCCCTACAATAGATGTAAGCATCAAAACAGCTCCCGCAGGGGACGATTTTTCTAAAACGATCTCTGGAACAAACAAAAGCAACGCGAATACACTGATTTTAAAGCATGCCTTCACACTGACAAAATACCACAAAACAGCTGCCAGGATCAGCGCAAATACCAGACTGTATAAAAACAGATTCTGCTGGGTTGCCTGTATATCATTAAACAGCCGCACACCATCCTGGTATTTCTGGTTCCAGCTGTAAATGCAGATATTTAAAAAACCTAAAAAGCCATGAAACACCTGCAATGGTCTGAAAACAGCCACAGCAGCCGCTTCGCAGGCAGGCACCAGAAAAGCCCATTTCTTATCATTTTTCCCAAACAGTACTGCTGCCAAAAAACCTGTCAGACATAAAGAAAGCTCCGCTATCCAAAAGGAGATCACTTCATAAAAAAAAGCAATCTGAGCGATCTTAAACCAGGATAAAAGGCTTCCTGCCACCAGGATCATGCACAACGGCAGTATGCTTAAAATATCCCTGTTTTTTTCTTTTTTCCATGATGATATTTTCTGCGCTGCATCTGCCATAATTTCTGCCTTTTCCCCTTTTTTAATATGTACTTCCTTTACACAACGATATTCTGTGTACTGTTTTTTAACTTCAACACAGAAATTTCTATTATGGTACACATACCTCTCTCTGACATACGTATATCTCCGTCTTCCTCTAATATGCAAACTGCTGTTACGTTTACATCTTTTGCCAGCTGATGGATTTCATCCGGACAGGATCCTGCAGTAAAATAAAGGATCCTGCGATATTCACTGTGAGATTTTTCCGCAATGAGATTCTTCAGACCCATTCCCCTCTCTTTCTGAAGTGAAAGGTTCATCCAGGTATCCATTGTATCATCATACTCTTGCCGTCCTGTGATCTGACGGATAAACATGCCATTTCCGGCCCACATACCCAGATAATGAGGAACTTTATGTTCCATTAGCCGTTCACTGACAGAGGCAGCTGCACTGACAGCCGCTGAGAGAACTTCCGCGCCATACTTGTGTTCATAAGAAAAACAGCCTGCATCAAATAAGATCAGTATGTCGTAATTGGAAGTATCGCTTGCTTCCCTGACCAGGACCGTATCAAACTTTTCTGAAAGTTTCCAGTGAATGGAACGGATACTGTCTCCCGGCTGGTATTCACGAAGATCAAACACTTCTGTAGCATCATATCCCCGTTTACTCAAAACCTGCTGGCCTTCATTCTGGCGTCCTTTCTGCTGGTTTGATGCGATTGGCCGGAGAGATACTTTCTCTGGATACACGGTTATCTGCTGCATCTGATGAAGTTCTTTCCGTATTACGTTTAAACCAAAAATGTCATAATAGCTGACATCACTGATCTTTAAATCAGCACCGCCGCACATCTGGGGCTTCCACGGTACAGACAGTGAAAACTCTTTTTTATCAATATTCAGCGCCAGAGGAATTTTCTCTGTAACCTGAAACATTTTATTCTCATAAAAAAGCTCCGCGCGGATCCTGGCAGCTGCCAGACAATGCCACCTGCTTTTTACATGCACTTCTATGTTTATAGTCTGTCCCAGACGGCAGGCAGAACGGGTATGCATCTCCACTTCCATGCCTGATATTTCAAGAGCTAAAAGAAATTTAAGGATCAATGGAAGCAGGATTTCTAAAATCAGAACTCCTGCTACAAAATAAGATCCTCCCATCAGGAACAAAATGCCTGTTACTGCTTCTGTCACGACATAACCGATTCGGATCCCTGTCATGCATTCCACCTCTTGGAATCTTTTAATGGTTTAACTTCTTTCAATATATCCCGAAGAATGTCCTGTTCAGAAATGCCTTCCACGCGGGCCTGTGGCTTTAAAGTCAGCCTGTGGGCACATACATCCACAAATACATTCTGCACATCTTCCGGAATTACGTAGCTGCGGTCTTTTAAGATTGCCCATGCCTTTGCCATCCTTGTTAAAGCACCTACACCGCGGGGACTGATACCAAGTTCCACCAGAGGGTGCTGTCTGGTAGCCTCACACAGATGGATCAGATAATAGAGAATATCATCACTAATGCGCAGAGCTGAGAGATAATTCTGGATCTCCAGGATATTTTCTGCCTGAGCAGCCACCTGGATCTCATCTAATGGGTTCGAGTATCTTCTTGCCTTTAAAATCCGGATCTGATCCTCTGCAGAAGGATATCCAATCGATAAGCGGACCATAAAACGGTCCAGCTGAGAGCTTGGTAAAGCCTGGGTGCCTGTAGTACCCAAAGGATTCTGGGTCGCTATACAGATAAACGGTGTAGGCAAAGCCCTTGTAACGCCGTCTACCGTTACCTTCCGTTCTTCCATGGCCTCCAAAAGAGCAGACTGTGTCTTAGGTGAAGTACGGTTGATCTCATCTGCAAGAAGGAGGTTGCACATAGCCGCGCCTTCATGGTATTCAAATTTTTCACTTTGACGGTTATACATAGTAAAGCCTGTAATATCCGACGGCAGTGTATCTGTAGTAAACTGTATTCTCTTATAATCCAATCCCAAAACTCTTGAAAACGCAAGAGCCAGTGTGGTTTTTCCCACTCCCGGGCTGTCTTCCAGAAGAATATTACCCCCTGCGTAGATTGTGGCAAGAACACGGCGTATTACATCATCCTTTCCCATAAAGGCCTTTTTTACTTCCTCAATGACGTGTTCAGACTGTTCCAGTATCATAACAAAGCTTTCTCCTCTCTCATTTATGCACTCCCAAAATCTGTATAAGTCTAGATTCCCAAAGGATTTTGGGAGTACATTTAAAGGGTCTATCCGTTCTGATGATCCGCTCCTTCATCTTCCTGTGCATTTTCTGCAGGATCATTTTCTGTTGTATTGTTTTCAGATGATCCTTCCTGACCACCTTCTGCAGATTCACTGCCTGAAGATTCGCCACTTGCATTTTCTCCACCTGCAGATTCGCTGCCTGCATTCTCCTCTTCTTTCCCTAACTCTGCCCCGTTATCCGGTGTGGATCCTGAATTGCCATTCTCATCTGGAGACTGTGGATCCTTATCTGAATCACCTGGTGTTTCGGATGGGTTTTGAGGATCATCCGGAGCTTCAGACGGATCCTTTGACTCTTCATTGTCCTTATCTGGATTTTCAGGTGTTTCTGATGGCTTGTCCTTATCCGGATTCTCCGGATTTTCTTCTGAACCGTCTGGTGTTTCTGGGGTATCTGGATTTTCCGGATCAACTGTCCCTTCTGCCTTTGACGGGTCTTTCAGAACCTCATTACCTTGTTCTGGCTTCTTAATCTCATCCAGAGGACTTTTTACTTGCTCCAACAGATTTTCTTTTTTCTGAAGCGCAGATTCTTTCTTTTTGTTTTCCTCTTCCACGCGTTGTTCCCATTTGTCTACATAATCTTTGATAGCCGGTTTTTCTGCTTTAAACGGAACTTCTGTATTTCCTTTTCCAATGAGTATATAAAACCGTTTCATATTATCAGCAATGGTTTTCTCTGCTTCATAATTCAAGCAAGCATCTACGTATTCGTAGAATTCGTCTACATATCCTCCATCTTCTTTGTCTGGAAACTCTCCCACTTCATCGTACCACTCCCAATACGCGGACATTGCAGCATTATTATACCACAAATAAGTACCCCTGGCCGGAATAAGCTGATCTATACTATCAACTGAAACTTTCAAAAGTAAATTCCACCGCCCGCTTGGGGGTGCGGACATTTTTTCAGACCGCTATGCCTATACTCCTTCTATAATCTAAAGGGCTGAGCCCTCCGAGTGTTGATTTAATTCGATCATTTCGATACCAGTGAATGTATGTGTCTATCTCTTGGATAAAATCATCGATGCTATATTCATCCCAGTTTCGTCCGTAAAACATTTCTGTTTTGAGATGTCCAAAAAAGCCTTCACAAGCTGAATTGTCCGGTGAACAACCCTTCTTTGACATGGATCTGGTAAGACCTGACTCTTCCATGATTTTAATCCATTCTGGCCATCGATAATGGCATCCTCTGTCAGAATGGACGATAGGTTTCTCATCTGGCTTCAGCGTGGCAATGGCGTTTTTTAACATGGTGTTAGTAAGTTCTGCATTTGGAGAAGTTCCTATTGTCCAGCAAACTGGCAGTCCGTCAAGGCAGTCTATTATAGGAGAGAGATATACTTTTCCTGCTTTGATAGAAAACTCTGTGATATCAGTAAGCCACTTCTGATTCGGCTTGGCAGCATGAAAATTTCTGTCTATGATGTTCTCCACAGAAGGTGTTATTTCACCTTTATAAGAGTTATATTTCTGCCTGCGTTTTTGTCCTATAACTAAATTTTCCTGTTTCATAATACGACGAACCACTTTTTCAGAAACTCTTTTGTCTTCACGACGAAGGAGCATATGAATTTTTCGATAACCAAATATATCACGGTTTTCATGAAAAAGTTCAGTGATTCTTTTGCGGAGAGAATGATACTTATCTTCTGCATGAATCGCTTTTTCCTGATAATAGTAGCTACTTTTAGCAAGATTAAGCTTTTTTAATAGAACTGGCAGTGAATACTTATTTTTCAGGGCATCGATTATCACTGCCTTCTCCCGATTTGTGAGAGCTGTCTGATCGATGCCGGGGTCTTTTTTTAAGACATTGATTGTTTCTTTAAGAATGTCTATTTCCATCTGCATATCAAACATTTGTGCTTTTAGCTGATTTATGTCCTCAACAGAAGTGATATCAGTTGGATTTACATCAATGTTGGCAATAGTTTTTTTCATGTGTGAAAAGTATCCCTTCTCTCGATACTCTCTTATCCATTTATATATCAAAGATGGAGTGTATCCTATTTCTTCTGCCACTAATTTTACAGGCTCACCTTGAATAAGACAACGCTTAATTACACTATGTTTCAATTTTATTGGAGCCTGCTTCCAATGCTTTTGGCTTGGAACATCATAGTATTCGGGATATTTTTTTCGCCAATGGTAAAGCATTGGATTGGATGGATACCCCAATGTTCGGATGACCTCATCAGGTGAACCTGTTGCCTTTAATAAAACAAGTGCTGTTGATATTTGTTCTTGTGTATACCTCATGACAAATCAGACACTACACAGTCTAACTTTTTGTCCGCATGCCCCTTATGCGGTGGAATTTACTCCTGCATGAGTAGAGTTTAATCTTTCATATATTTGTGCTATGCTCATGGAGACCTTCTGACAGCAGTAGAAGGAGATCTCCATGAGCAAATATATTCCTGGTAACCA
>UQTA01000091.1 GCA_900543885.1 uncultured Clostridium sp. | reverse complement strand
GGCCGATTTTCCGCCAGTCGCACCCGAATTTTATCAACGTACGCACCGCGTACGCCTCAAAAATTTGGGCACAACTGACAAAAAATCTTCTCGCAAAATCAAGTACAAAAAGATTCCGAGAGTACATTGAAATGTAAAAGGAGAAAAAAATGTCAGATAAACGTGTTGATTATATTACATGGGATGAATATTTTATGGGAGTTGCCGCTCTATCAGGCAGACGGTCCAAGGATCCAAGTACCCAGGTGGGGGCATGCATTGTAAGCCAGGACAACAAGATCCTTTCTATGGGCTATAACGGTTTTCCAAAAGGCTGTTCAGATGATGAATTTCCATGGGGCAAGGAGCATGAACTGGATGATCCGTACAATGCAAAATATTTTTACTCTACCCACAGTGAGTTAAATGCCATTTTAAATTACAGGGGGGGAAGCCTGGAAGGAAGCAAGCTGTATGTGACCCTTTTCCCCTGCAATGAGTGCGCTAAGGCAATCATCCAGGCAGGTATTAAGACTATCATCTATGGCGGGGACAAGTATGCCCACACACCGGCTGTAAAAGCTTCCAAGCGCATGTTAAACGCAGCAGGAGTGCGCTATTATCAGTATCAGCCTACTGGCCGCAAGATTGAGATCGAGGTGTAAAATGAAGGTCCTTTTAGCTGCGATCAATGCAAAATATATCCACTCCAATCTGGGCATCTACAGCCTGAAGACCTATGGAGAGAAGATGTTAAAAGAATGGGGACTGGCAGAGGAGGCGAAAGTTTCTCTGGCAGAATACACCATTAACCATCAGATGGAGCAGATTCTTCAGGATATTTATAAGCGAAAGCCAGATGTTATTGGATTTTCCTGCTATATCTGGAACATTTCCTATGTAAAAATGATACTGGCTGATATAAAAAAGGTGCTTCCGAATGTGAAAATATGGGCAGGCGGCCCGGAGGTTTCCTATCACGCAGAAGCTTTTTTGAAAGAAGAACCGGCAGTGGATATTGTTATGATGGGGGAAGGAGAGATTACCTTCGCCCATTTTCTAAAGGCGCTCCTTGAAGGAGAGGAGCTAAAACAGGTTCCTGGTCTTATGCTGCGAAATGATGACGGCACCATTACTGATACAGGCTTTCGCCAGGTAATGGATATGAGCCAGATCCCGTTTCCCTATGCTTTTATGGATATGAAAGAGCTGGAACACCGTATTATCTACTACGAAAGCAGCAGAGGCTGTCCATTTTCCTGCGCCTACTGCCTGTCTTCCATTGACAAGAAGCTGCGCTTTCGCAGTCTGGACCTGGTGCTGCCGGAGCTGGAATGGTTCCTGCAGGCGAAAGTGCCCCAGGTAAAATTTGTAGACAGGACTTTTAACTGCAAAAAGTCCCATGCAATGGCAATCTGGCAGTATATAAGAGATCATGATAATGGTATTACTAATTTTCATTTTGAGATCGCAGCGGATCTGTTAGATAAGGACGAACTGGATCTGCTTTCCACTATGCGTCCGGGACTGGTACAGCTGGAGATTGGTGTCCAGTCTACCAATGAAAAAACACTGGAGACCATCCGCCGGAAGACAGATATCGAAGAGATCCGCCAGATCACAGAAACCATTAACAGCTGGCACAATATTCACCAGCATTTAGACCTGATCGTGGGACTTCCATGGGAAGATCTAAAGCGTTTTAAACAGTCCTTTAATGACGTATATTCTATGGAGCCGGAGCAGCTGCAGTTAGGCTTTTTAAAAATATTAAAAGGCTCTTATATGGAAGAATTGATCCTGGAATGCGACCTGCTTTACAGTGCTGCGCCGCCTTATGAGGTGCTGCAGACAAAATGGCTTTCCTATGGGGATGTGCTGGAATTAAAAGATATAGAAGAGATGACAGAAGTCCATTACAACAGCCGCCAGTTTACCTGTACTTTAAAAGAACTGGAAAAGGAATTTAATACTCCTTATGAAATGTTTTCTTTTATGGCAGGTTATTACAACAGAAATCATCTTTTTGGTATCAGCCACAGCCGTATTGCCAGATACGAGATCCTCTGGAAAATAATCCAGGAGAAGTTGGAAAAAAATGGAAAATATAAAACGCAGGGAGAGCTGGGAAATGGTGCTGTTTCTGAAATTTCTGAAAAACTGGAAAAATACCGTGACCTGCTAATGACAGATCTGTATCTTCGTGAAAATGTAAAGAGCCGCCCGACCTTTGCAAGAGATCTAAGCGGTTCCAAGGACTTTGTCCGTGAATTTTTCCAGAAAGAAGAGAAAACTCCCCAGTATCTGTTCGGATACGAAGGCTACGACTCCAGACAAATGGCAAAAATGGCTCATTTAGAGCCATTAAGAGACGGAACTTATCTGTTATTTGATTACAAGAAACGAGATCCATTAAGCTATAATGCCCGGACAGTCCGGGTTTAAAGGGATCTGGATCTCTGTGATAAACTGGGACTGGTCATGGGTAAGACCATAGTCGATGAGAGTCATTTCCAGAGCAAAACTTTCTGGCGCAAGTCCCTCGTCCTTAAAATAGGACAGGAGTTTTTCATAAAATCCCGGCGCCTGCTCATGACTTCCGTGAAAACGGACAATGGCCCAGGTGCTTTCCGGGATGCGGATGACCTGACCATTGATAGGATCATCCTCTTCCAGAATGATAAAAACAAAATCATAAGGCTTAAAACGATGTGCCTTTAAAGAGTCATAAAACAGCCCTACTCCTACCTTTCCCAGGAAAATAGAAGCAGGGCTGTTTCCCTGTTCCATTTCCCGGATCGAATACTCTAGATCCAGATAATTTTCCGGATTTAGCTGTTTTTTCATGCAGGCCAGCTGTAGAGGTGCCTTTTTTTCTAAAAAGATCTCTCCTGGATGAGCGGAAAGCGCTCCTTGGATCTGATTTAAACGGTTTTTTATCTGATGCTCAATCACAGTCAGTTCCTGTTGTTTCTTATGCACCTGTACCAGCTGCTTTGACAAAAGCTCCTGGATGCGCCCGGTGTCCCTGTTATGGAGAAAATCTCCGATCTCATCCAGCGGCATGTCTAATGCCCGCAGGTAGCGTATGGTATTTAAACACTCAAACTGTCTGATGCTGTAATACCGGTATCCAGTGTCCGGGTCCGTGTATTCCGGCGTTACCAGTCCCGTTTTGTCGTAATGGCGCAGCAGGCTGATGCTTAAATGAAACAGACGGGCCACTTCGCCAATCTGGTATAGATCTTTCTTTGACTGCATATTTTATCCTCTTTTACCTTCTCAAACATTTACCTTTGCCACATTTTCCTTTATTATAGACACAGGCGATTGAATTGTAAAATGCAAATTAAGATGTGAAGCAAACTTGAAATGAAATTAGGATAAAGGGATAGAAACAAATATGATCAAAATGACAGGCAAACTAAAAGAACGGATCTCTCATATATTATCAGCCTTAGATAAAGAATACGGCACTGACTTCATCTGCTACCTAAACTACGAGACCCCATGGCAGCTGCTCATTGCGGTGATCTTAAGCGCCCAGTGTACAGACGCCAGAGTGAACATTGTAACAGCGAATCTTTTTAAGAAATATCCGACGATTAAAGATTTTGCGGCGGCGGATTTAAAAGAACTGGAACAGGACATTCGTTCCATTGGATTTTATCATATGAAAGCCAAAAACATTATCCAGTGTGCAAAGCGGCTGGTGGAAGAGTACGGCGGTATTGTGCCGGAAAAACTGGAAGACCTGCTTACACTGGCAGGTGTGGGTCGGAAGACTGCCAATGTGATCCGGGGAAATATCTACCATGTGCCAAGTATTGTGGTGGATACCCATGTAAAGCGCATTTCCAGGAAGCTGGGGCTTACAAAAGAGACAGAGCCGGAAAAGATCGAGTCGGATCTGATGAAGATACTTCCGGAAGATCACTGGATTCTCTGGAATATCCATATCATTACTTTAGGGCGGACCATTTGTACTGCCAGAAAGCCGGACTGCGGAAACTGCTTTTTAAAACAATGGTGTCCTGCCTGTGAAGCACCGGCAGTTTTCAGAGAAATACAAAAAACAGATTAAACAGGAAAAATACAAAAATCAGAAAAATTCTGAATTTGTTTAAATTTGATTTTAGGAAGGACATGCTAAAATGATCGACTCATACATTGCCCTGGACTTGGAAACCACAGGTCTGGAGCCGAAGAAAGAGAAAATAACGGAGATCGCCGCCTTAAAAGTAGAACATGGACAGATCACAGGCCGTTTTGTAACTCTGGTAAATCCAAAACGGCCGTTGACAGAACGGGTAGTGGAATTAACAGGTATTACAGATGACATGTTAAAAGATGCTCCGGTAATAGAAAATATTATTGGAGAGGTGCTGGGATTTATTGGAGATCTGCCCCTTTTAGGCCACAACATCCGTTTTGATTACAGCTTCTTAAAGCAGGCGGCGGTGAACCAGAAAATGGAATTTGAATGTGAGGCAGTAGATACCCTGAAATTATGCAGGAAATTGATGCCGGAGCAGGAAAAGAAAAATCTGGGAAACGCCTGCATTTATTATAAGATTGAACAGCCTTTGACACACCGGGCAGAGGCTGATGCCTTGTCGGCGCATTTGCTTTATCAGAAGTTAAGGGGACTTCATGGAGAAGACCAGCCAGAGTTATTTGCGACAATGCCTTTAAACTGCCGGATGAAACGGCAGCAGCCGGCCACAAAAAGGCAAAAAGAATACTTGCAGGATTTATTAAAATGTCATAGAATAGACATAACTGTGCAATTAGATGATATAAGCCGGAGCGATGCATCCAGGCTGATCGATAAGATCATCCTCCAGTATGGACGGGTGAAGCCACAGAATAAATGAGGTGATAAAATGTTAAATATGAGAGATCCTAAAGTAAAGAAGATCATTTCTACAGTTATCGTTGTGATCCTGGTACTTGCTATGATCGTACCAATGGCGCTGAGTGCATTGATGTACTAATTAAAACGTTAAAAGATTTCATTGTCAATTAGGAGAATTTATGGGAAACAGGACATTAAAAGCAGGCCTTTTTGCAGCACTTGCTACCGGGGCTTTATGGGTGCTTCCCATGAACGCATGGGCGGTGCCGGTATTTCCGGAAGGTATCAGTACAGATGGGGAAAGTCTGGCAGGTAAAACATGGGAAGATGCCCTGCATACAGCAGAAGAAAAAGTGAAAAAGCAGGCAGATGTATCCGTAGTCTTAAACGTTGAGGATAAACAGGCGGAAACCACAGCCGGAGAACTGGGGATTCACTGGAGCAATCAGGATGAAGCTGAAAAAGAGCTGAAAAGCTATATAGGCGGAAGCCTGATCCGTCAGTATATGAACCAAAAAGACCTGGAAAAAACTCCTGTGGATATTCAGGTTCAGACGGCGGCAGATCCGGACAAGATACGGGAATTTGTGGATACCCATTGTGATGGAGTTCTTACGCAGCCCCAGGATGCGTCTATCCGCAGAGAAAACGGCGCTTTTGTGATCACAGAGTCTGTTTTAGGAAAAGTCGTGGATGCAGATGCCACGGCTTCCGCTTTAAATACAGCTTTTGAAGGAATGAAGGATGCAGGTGATGCGATCTCTGTCAAGGCAGTGATCACAGAAAAGCAGCCAGCCATTACTTCTGATGATCTTAAGACCATTAGTGACGTTTTAGGAACCTGTACCACAGATTTTTCCAGCAGCGGAGCAGCCCGCTCCACCAACCTTGCAGTTGGCGCGGGAAAAATCAATGGACGTGTTCTTATGCCGGGAGAAGTGATCTCCGGCTATGAGTGCTTACAGCCATTTACACTTGAAAATGGTTATAAGACAGCAGCGGCTTATGAAAATGGTCAGGTAGTGGACAGCATCGGCGGCGGTGTCTGCCAGATCGCTACTACACTGTATGATGCGGCATTGCAGGCAGAGATGGAGATCGTTCAGAGACAGAACCATTCTATGATCGTAACCTATGTAAAGCCTTCAATGGATGCTGCTATTGCAGGCACTTATAAAGATATTAAAATTAAGAATAATTACAGTACACCTGTATATATCGAAGGATATACATCGGGAAAGAAGCTGACGTTTACCCTTTATGGAAAAGAAACCAGGCCTTCTGACCGTCAGGTGGAATATGTTTCAGAAACTGTGGGAACTACGGATCCAGGAGAACCACAGCTGATCACGGATAACTCTCTTGCGCCTGGCGCAAGGGTGAAAGTCCAGTCAGCTCATACAGGCTATAAATCCAGGCTGTGGAAGGTAGTGACTGTAGGCGGCGTGGAACAGGAGCGCACTCTGTTAAATGAGGATACTTACAATGCCTCCAAAGCCATTTACCGTGTAGGACCAGCCCAGGCAGCTCCTGCACCAGTGCCGGAGCAGACAGCACCGGTCACCACACCTGAAACAACAGAAAATAATACATCTGAAACTGCACCATCAGAGTCGTCCCAGACAGAAGCCGCGCATGAGGCAGTTACAGGAGAAAACGGCGGACCGGGAGTGGTTCCCACTACTGCAGCTGAACCCGCGGGGGATAATGCTGGTGCGGAAAGCCCGGCCAGTCCCGCACAGGAGGAGAATCCATGAGAACAGCAGGACAGGGTCCGGGCGGATTTGAAAAAAGAGATGGCAGTATAAAGCCTGGTCAGGATCTGGTTGTAGCCGGTTATGCCGGTATGGCCGGAACCAGGCGGATATTTCAGAAAAAAAGGGAAGAACTGGAAGGACGTTTTGCTCCTTCTTTCCTTAGATGTCTGGAAAAGGAAGACGGCTACAGCGTAAAGCAGTGGCTTGAAAATGAATTAAAGCAGAAAAATTGTCCGGTTACAGCCTGGGAATACGCGAAAGAAGGCGGCATTCTCACGGCAGTATGGAATTTATCCGGTATTTATAACGTGGGCGTAGACCTTGATCTGCGTATGATCCCCATGAAACAGGCCGTAGTGGAGGTATGTGAGATATTTGAGGTAAACCCATACCGCCTTTTCAGTGAAAACTGCGTGATCTTAGCCTGCGACAGAGGCGGACAGATGGTGCGCAGCCTCAGTGCACAGGGAATCCCGGCAGCTGTGATTGGCAGTGCCGAAAAAGGAATTGCCCGTGTAATACGCCACGGTGAGGAAACAGCCGGATATCTGGAACGGCCAAGAGAGGATGAATTGACCCGTATTATTTAACAGCGGGTGGATGCGGCCAATTATATCGGATAATGGCTGTATGGCCGCGATAAAATGCGCCGGTCATACATGCCGTCTGCAGCGGCAATACCATATAAGAATATGTGATTTTAATATTGGAGGAAGTTATCATGAGAGAAAAAATTCTGGCGGTGATCGAAAAGAACAGCAGGATCGATATAAAGGACCTGGCGGTACTTCTTGGAGAAAGCGAGATCGCAGTGGCCAATGAGATCGCCGAGATGGAAAAAGAACATATTATCTGCGGATACCACACTCTCATTAATTGGGATAACACCAGTGAAGAAAAAGTAGTAGCTCTGATCGAAGTTAAAGTAACTCCTCAGAGAGGTATGGGTTTTGACAAGATCGCAGAGCGCATTTACCAGTATAATGAAGTAAATGCTGTTTACCTGATGAGCGGATCCTTTGATTTTACTGTATTTATCGAAGGAAAGACCATGCGCCAGGTAGCACAGTTCGTATCTGACAAGTTAGCTCCTATGGAGTCTGTATTAAGCACAGCAACTCACTTTGTACTGAAAAAATATAAGGATCACGGCACTATTATCAGTGAGCCGGTCCAGGATGAAAGGATGCTGATCACACCATGAGAAACCCTTTATCTGACAAAATCGTAAGTATCCCGCCCTCCGGGATCCGTAAATTTTTTGATATTGTAAATGAAATGGAAGGCGCTATTTCCTTAGGTGTAGGCGAGCCGGATTTTGATACTCCCTGGCATATCAGGGAGGAAGGCATTTACTCCCTTGAAAAGGGGCGTACGTTTTATACTTCTAATGCAGGTTTAAAGCAGTTGAAAGATGAGATCTGCAATTATTTAAAGCGTCGTTTTGAAGTAAGCTATGACCCGGATACAGAGGTCATGGTAACGGTTGGAGGCAGTGAAGCTATTGACGCAGCAATGCGCGCTATGTTGAATCCGGGAGATGAAGTGCTGATCCCACAGCCAAGCTATGTTTCCTATCTGCCTTGTGTTACGCTGGCAGACGGTGTTCCCGTGATCATCGAACTGGAGGAAAAAGACCAGTTCAAGCTGACTCCTGAGAAGCTGTTGGAAAAGATCACTGACAAGACCAAGATACTGGTTCTTCCGTTTCCTAATAACCCTACAGGCGCTATTATGGAGAAACATGAACTGGAAGAGATTGCAAAGATCGTGATCGAAAAAGATCTGTTTGTGGTGTCAGATGAAATCTATTCTGAACTTACTTATCAGAGAAAACATGCTACGATCGCAGCAATTCCAGGTATGAAAGAGCGTACAGTCCTGATCAATGGCTTTTCCAAGTCCTACGCAATGACCGGCTGGCGTCTTGGCTACGCAGCAGCGCCAAATCTGATCTTAAAGCAGATGTTAAAGATCCATCAGTATGCCATCATGTGCGCGCCTACTACCAGTCAGTATGCGGCAGTTTCTGCATTGAGAAATGGAGATCCAGATGTAGAAATGATGCGTGAGTCTTATGACCAGCGCCGCAGATTCCTGTTAAACGCATTCCGCGAAATGGGAATTGACTGCTTTGAACCATTAGGCGCATTCTATACATTCCCTAATATCAGCCGTTTTGGCATGACATCAGAGGAATTTGCGACCAAGCTGCTTATGGAAGAAAAAGTAGCTGTAGTTCCAGGAACAGCTTTTGGTGATTGTGGAGAAGGATTTGTGCGTATTTCCTATGCGTACTCTTTAAAGAGTCTGAAAGAGGCATTAAGCCGTATTGAGCGCTTTGTAAAGCACCATGATGGAAAGGCAGAATAAATTATGATGAATGTTGTACTTTTAGAGCCGGAAATGCCTTCTAATACGGGAAATATCGGCCGCACCTGTGTGGCAACCAATACCAGGCTTCATCTGATCGAACCTCTTGGCTTTAAGTTAAATGAAAAAGCTTTAAAGAGAGCCGGTCTGGATTATTGGGACAAACTGGATGTGCATGTATACAGCGATTACCAGGATTTTCTGGAAAAGAATCCAGATGCACTGGGGAAAATGTATTTTGCTACCACAAAGGCACATAAAGTTTACTCAGAGGTAGATTATGAGCCGGATTGCTATCTTATGTTTGGAAAGGAAAGCGCTGGCATACCGGAAGAGATATTAGTAGAAAATGAAGATCACTGCGTCCGTATCCCTATGTGGGGCGAGATCCGGTCTTTAAATCTTTCAAATTCGGTGGCAGTTGTACTCTACGAGGCTTTGCGACACAATGATTTTGAAAAAATGGCATTAGAAGGCCAGCTTCACCATATGAAGTGGAAAGATGGCTGGGAACAGAAATAAAAATCAAAACATATACATTGGGACTATTGTAGGATCATCAGCATTTTGCAATAGTCCTTTTTTGTACCCTCAAAAAACTTTCGCATAATCACAAAGCTTTTCACATAGTCTGTAAAAGCAGTGAAATGATGATCGTACAGTCAGACATGAAAGAGGTGCGATATTGGTGGGAGGGTTAAAATGAATGAAAGATACCAGGAGGTTTTAGAACAATATGAGATGGAACTATTATCTGTAAGAAAAGGCCGGGGAGCCTGGATCTGTGAAACAGATAAGGGACTTAAACTTCTGCAGGAATACAGGGGAACTGTGCGCAGATTGGAGTTTGAAGACCAGGTATTGGAAAAACTGGATACAAGGGGAAGTCTGCGGGTGGATCGGTATGTGCGAAATCGGGAAGGCGCCCTGCTCAGCAAAGCGGGAGATGGGAGCAATTACATTATGAAAGAATATTTTCCTGACAGAGAGTGCAATATCAGGGATCATTATGAGATACGCTTGGGAATATCCCGCCTTGCCATGCTTCATGGACAGCTGCGCCAGATCCAGCCAAAAGAAGAATGGAATATGGGATCTATCTGCGTGGAAAGCCTGGAAAAAGAACAGGAACGCCATGTAAGGGAAATGAAACGGGCTAGAAACTTCATCCGTGGAAAACGGGGTAAGACAGAATTTGAATTATGTGTTATGGACACGTTTGACTATTTCTTTCAACAGGCGAAAGAGGCATTGGATCAGATGAATAATCTGTTTTCGGAATCCAAACCGTCTGGCCAGTTGGCAGCTGCGGAACTTTCCACGGAAGATCTGGAAAAGCAGGAAAATAGTCTGGGCTATCTCTGTCATGGTGATTTAGACCAGCATCACGTATTAATGGGGAATGGTTATACAGCGATCATTGAATATAACCGCATGCATCTGGGAGTTCAGGCAGAGGATCTGTACCGTCTGATGCGTAAAGTGATGGAAAAACATGGATGGGACGGTGATCTGGGGATTTCTATGCTGGATTCCTATGAACGGGTCCGCCCTATGGATAAGAAGGAGCGCAAATGCCTTTATTATATGTTCCTGTTTCCGGAGAAATACTGGAAGCAGCTGAATTTCTATTATAATACCAATAAAGCCTGGATACCGGCCAAGAATACGGATAAGCTGAAAAATCTGAAAAACCAGGAAAACGCAAGAAGGCGGTTTTTGGAGCGGTTGGAGAAAGAATAGCTATTTGGGCTGTGATGGAGTTACCTGTCACAGCCTTTTTTGGTGGAAATTTTCGTACAATTGAAAAAATTAAAAAGTTAATAAAATAATTTTAAAAAGTTGTTGACAAATGCTTTGAGGTTTGCTATTATAATCTTCGCGCTTGAGAGAGCAGCAAATGTTTCGAAAGAAACAAAAAAAAATTTTAAAAAGTTGTTGACAAATGAAAAGCAACCGGTTATAATAAATAACCGTTGCAGCAAACAAGTCTGACAACGAAATGAGAACCTTGATAATTGAAGATTAAACAGTATGTAAAACCCTGAAAATTCAGAAAATTAAAAAGGTCTGGTTTAGACCTTTGGATTTGAGAAAATTCAGAACAAAAACCAAGTAATGAAGGTTTAGGAT
>UQTA01000090.1 GCA_900543885.1 uncultured Clostridium sp. | reverse complement strand
TCAATGTATGACTACTATACCGAGAGGTTTGTTAAATGTTAAGTTGATTGAACCGCCGTGTACCGAACGGTACGCACGGTGGTGTGAGAGGTCGGCTAATCAACTAATGATTAGCCTCCTACTCGATCTATAACAATTTTTAAGATGCAAGGCTGAAGGGCAGCAGTTTTGATGTACCATAAGTATGCATTTGATTGACAGAGAAAAAGGTGAAAAAGATGAAAATAAGAAAATATATAGTATGTGCCGGAGTGATCGGCTTAGTGGGACTGTCTTCAGGCTGCGGACAGAAAGCAGACAGTGCAGCGGCTTCTCAGACTGTAAAGGAGCAGACAGAGGCTGATCAAGGAACGGAGACAGCAGGCAGTGAGGAAGGAAAAGAAGATGCAGAAGCATCTGAAAACAGTGAAACAGAAAAAGAGACAGCTCCCACGGTGCAGGTGGTAGAAGAAGGCATGACGCCGGTAAGCGCTGATGAGATAAAAGACGGGGAGTATGATGTTCAGGTAGATTCCAGCTCCAATATGTTTCATATTACAGAAGCAAAGCTGACAGCAGCAGATGGAAAGATGAAGGCCCGTCTGACCTTAAGCGGTTCCGGCTATGGGAAGGTATTTATGGGAACCGGAGAGGCGGCTGCAAAAGCCGATGAAGCAGATTATATTCAGGCAGAAGAAAGCCCGGATGGAAAAAATGTATTTGAAATCCCGGTGGAAGCTTTAGATAAGGGAATTGACTGTGCTGCTTACAGTAAAAAGAAAGAAACCTGGTATGACCGCACTTTGGTAGTACGTGCAGATTCTCTTCCGGCAGATGCCTATAAAGAGGGAAATACGAAAACAGTAGAAAGCCTGGGACTGGAAGATGGAGACTATATGGTAGAAGTAAAATTAGAAGGCGGTTCCGGACGCACGACTGTGGAATCTCCCACTCCATTGAAGATTGAAAATGGTCAGGCAACAGCAACGATCACCTGGGGAAGTCCTAATTATGACTACATGAAAGTAGAGAAAGAAAAATACGAACCTGTGAATACAGAAGGAAATTCTGCATTTGAGATCCCGGTTACTGTATTTGACTATAAGCAGAAGGTGATCGCAGATACCATCGCCATGAGCACACCTCATGAGATTGAATATACACTGACTTTTGACTCTGAAAGTATTAAGCCTGAGTAAGAGGTCAGTTTTAGATAATGGAAATGAATATGAAAAAATGGATCAAAAAGAAACATTTTCAAAGTGCTTTTTTGACAGCTGCGGCAGTACTGCTTCTAAGTATGTGTGCCGGATGCGGACAGGCGTCAGAAACTGGTAAAAATGCAGATAAGCTAGAAAACACAGAAGATACTGGGAAAACACAAAATACAGGAACGGATGCTGAAAAAACAGATAGTCCAAAAGAGAATGCAGTATCCTGGACGGATCTGGTATCCAGGGATACTCTTCCTTTAGAGTACGCAGACCAGTTTTCTGTTACCTATTATGGGGAAGAAGAATATGCCCTGATCACAATTGGAGAAGATGAAAAATTTCTGGTAGTGCCGGAAAATGAACCGGTACCGGAAAATCTTCCGGAAGATATTACACCGCTTTTACGACCTTTAAATAATATGTATCTGGCGGCGACCTCTGCCATGGACTTTTTCTGCCATCTGGATGCAGTGGATCAGATCACACTTTCTGGTACAGACAGCTCTGGCTGGTATTTAGAAGAGCCGAAAAAGGCCCTGGAAGAAGGAAAAATGGAGTACGCAGGGAAATACAGTGCACCGGATTATGAGCGGATCGTTGAGAAGTCCTGTTCTCTTGCCATTGAATCTACCATGATCTATCATTGCCCTCAGGTAAAAGAGCAGCTGGAAAATCTGGGCGTGCCGGTATTAGTAGAGCGTTCCAGCTATGAGGCAGATCCATTAGGACGTATGGAATGGATCAAATTATATGGTGTTCTTACAGGAAAAGAGGAGTTGGCCAAAAGCCTGTTTTTCAAGGAAATGGAAAATCTGAAAAATGTGAAGAATCAACAGGAAACCGGAAAGACAGTTGCCTTTTTCTATATCACTTCCAAAGGCAGTGCCAATGTGCGAAAGCCGGGAGATTATGTGGCTAAGATGATCGCTATGGCAGGCGGAACTTATATTCCCCAGAACACAGGAAAAGAAGAGGAAAATGCACTTTCCACCATGAATATGGAAATGGAAGCTTTCTATACCCAGGCGAAAGATGCTGATTATATTATTTATAACAGCACCATAGACGGGGAACTGGAATCCCTTAGTGAGCTTCTGGCAAAGAGCCCGCTGCTTGCAGATTTTAAAGCGGTAAAAGAGGGGCATGTATGGTGCACAGGAAAGAATCTGTTCCAGGAGACCATGGGACTTGGAAGCATGATACAGGATATCCACAGGATGCTTACAGAAGAAGAACCGGATTCAGGACAGATGCATTATATTCATCCATTGAGATAAATGTACTTTTGGAACTATGTAAAGGTTGTATTTAGAAAAAAGTGTTTTCACTGAAAGGAGGATCACAGGATTGAAAAACAGAGAAACATCTGGAATAAAAAAAAGACGGGCTCATGTACCAGAAGGTTTTTTACTTCTGCTCCTGGCATTATTCCTGCTGTTTTTTTGGAATATTTATTCTGGAAGTGTCAATGTAAAACCTGGCGAGGTGCTTTCCTTGCTGTTCAAGGGGCCAGGTGAGAGCAGTCAGTCAAGGATCCTCTGGGACATTCGTTTTCCAAGAGTGCTGGCGTCAATGCTTTTAGGCGGTGCGCTGTCTGTTTCAGGCTTTCTCCTCCAGACCTTTTTTGCAAACCCCATAGCGGGACCGTTTGTGCTGGGGATCTCTTCAGGGGCGAAGCTTGCAACCGCACTGGTGATGATCTTTTTGCTTGGAAAAGGCATGATGGCAGGTTCTGTTGTGCTGATCCTGGCCGCTTTTGCAGGTGCGATGCTTTCTATGGGATTTGTGATCCTTATTTCTAATAAAGTAAATAACATGTCGATTTTAGTGATCTGCGGCATTATGGTCAGTTATATCTGTTCGGCAGTTACGGATCTGGCAGTTACCTTTGCAGATGATTCTAACATTATCAATCTCCATAACTGGTCTTTGGGCAGTTTTTCCGGCATTACCTGGGACAATATTTCCGTTATGGCAGTGATGATCTTCTTATGCATGGTCTGTGCCGTCTTTCTGGCAAAACCTGCAGGAGCTTATCAGCTGGGAGAAGTGTACGCAGCCAGTATGGGAGTGAATATAAAAGCATTCAGGCTGGCGCTTATCCTGGTTTCCAGTATCCTTTCAGCCTGTGTCACTGCTTTTGCAGGTCCGGTTTCTTTTGTGGGGATCGCGGTTCCTCAGCTGGTAAAGAGCCTGTTTAAGACAACAAAACCTATTATAATGATCCCGGCCTGCTTTTTAGGCGGGGCAGTATTTGTAAGTTTCTGTGACCGGCTTGCAAGAACATTGTTTTCCCCGGTGGAATTAAGCATAAGCACAGTAACAGCAGTATTTGGAGCGCCGGTTGTTATTTATATGATGGTAAAGAACAAAGGAAGAAGAGGATAGAAAAATGGCGGAAGGAAGACGTGATCCTTATATTTATACTGAAAATATAAGCGTAGGTTATGGAAAACAGCCATTGATCGAAGAGATAAATCTTCATGTAAACCGGGGAGAGATACTGACACTGATCGGCCCAAACGGAGCCGGTAAATCAACCATATTAAAGAGTATTATTGGTCAGCTGAAGCTGGTAAAAGGGGCAGTGTGGCTTGATGGAACATCCATGGAGGCCATGAAGGAAAAAGACAGAGCCCTTCGAATGTCAGTGATGATGACTGGTCGGATGCAAACAGAACGGATGACCTGTGAAGAAGTAGTCAGTATGGGACGCTATCCTTATACAGGGAAAATGGGTATCCTTATGGAAAAAGACTGGCAGGTGGTACATGATTCTTTAAAGCTGGTCCAGGGACTGGATCTGGCAGAACGGGATTTTGAGGCAGTCAGTGACGGCCAGAGACAGAGAGTCCTTCTTGCAAGAGCCATCTGCCAGGAGCCGCAGGTTATTGTACTGGATGAGCCAACCGCATTCCTGGATATCCGTCATAAACTGGAGCTGCTTTATATCCTTAAAAACATGGTACGTGAAAAGAAGGTGGCAGTTCTTATGTCCCTTCATGAGCTGGATCTGGCCCAGAAGATATCAGACTATGTGATCTGCGTAAACGGGGATAATGCCATCGGCCGTTTTGGTACTCCGGAAGAAATTTTCAGCGGAGATTATATTAAAGAGCTGTTTCAGATTGAAAAGGGCAGTTATCTCACTGACTACGGCAGTGTAGAACTTGAGGCTGTAAAAGGTAAGCCAAAGGTATTTGTGATCGGCGGAAATGGTACAGGTATTCCTGTATACAGAAAGCTGCAAAAAGAAGGGATCCCTTTTGCAGTCGGTATTCTCTGGGAGAATGACCGGGAATATCCGGTGGCAGAGGCCCTTGCTTCTGTGGTGATCGGGGAAAAAGCCTTTGAGCCGGTTTCGGAAGAAACGTTTGACAGGGCGTTAAAGGTATTGTCTCAGTGTGAAAAAGTGATCTGTTGTGTGAAAAACTTTGGAAGTTTTCAGGAAAAATGCAGGCAGTTAGCAGAAATAGGCCGAAATATGGATAAAATTATATAATATACGCCTGAAAAAGCAAGTACAGAAAGATTGCGGGAGTATATTGTAACATATAGGAGGAATAAAATTATGCCATGTACAACCATATTAGTAGGAAAAAAAGCAAGTTATGACGGTTCTACTATGATCGCCAGAAATGATGATGCCGGAGGAAATCATTTTACAGCTAAAAAATATGTGATCGTCCATCCGGAGGAACAGCCTAAAGTATATAAGTCTGTGATCTCTCATGTAGAGATCCCGCTGCCAGAGCATCCTATGGGATACAGCGCTGCTCCTAATGCGATTCCGGGACAGGGAATATGGGCTGCCTGCGGTGTCAATGAGAAAAACGTGGCAATGACCGCAACGGAAACGATCACTTCTAATCCACGTGTTCTGGGAGCGGATCCTATGGTAGTGTATCAGCCGGCAGAGGATGGAAAAGCAGAAGTTCCCGGTGGTATTGGAGAAGAGGATATCGTCGTTCTGGTCCTTCCTTATATAAACAGTGCAAGAGAAGGCGTAAAGCGTCTGGGAAGCCTGTTAGAACAGTATGGAACTTATGAGAAAAATGGGATTGCATTCCAGGATGCAAATGAGATCTGGTGGTTGGAGACCATTGGAGGACACCACTGGATCGCCAGAAGAGTGCCGGATGACAGCTACGTTGTGATGCCGAATCAGTTTGGCCTGGATGTATTTGACCTGGAAGATGCCCTGTTTGAACAGAAGGATTATATGTGTTCTGCAGATCTGAAGGATTTTATTGATGAAAACCATCTGGATCTTTCATTGGATGGCTCTTTTGATCCAAGATCTGCCTTTGGAAGCCATGAAGATTCTGACCATGTATACAATACTCCAAGATCCTGGTATGGTTTTCGCTATTTTAATCCCCATACTGAAAAATGGGAGGGAGAGGACGCAAGTTATACACCTGAGTCTGACGACTTGCCATGGTGCATGGTGCCGGAGAAGAAGATCACAGTGGAAGATGTAAAGTATGTGTTGTCCTCCCATTTTCAGGGAACGCCTTATGACCCATATGCAAAGCATTCTGACCCAATCTACCGCAATAAATACCGTGCAATCGGTATTAACCGTACAGATCTGTTATCTCTGATCCAGATCCGCCCCTATATGCCGGAAGAATTTCAGGTTGTCCAGTGGATAGCATTTGCCTCCAATGCATTTAATGTTCTTGTGCCCTTTTATCCTCAGGTATCAAAGACACCAGAGTATTTAGCTAATACCACAAAAGAAGTTTCTACTGAAAACTTTTACTGGTCCAGCCGTCTGCTTGCTGCTATGGCAGATGCAGCTTACGCAAAGACTTCTATTTACATTGAGCGTTACCGTCTGGCAGTTGGCTCCAAGGCTCATGAGCTGATCAGCAAAGGTGATAAGGCCCAGAAAGCTGCGGCTTCCCCAGAGGAAAGAGAAAAGATACGTGAAACGATCAATGAAGAAATGGCAGCCATGTTAAAGAAAGAAACAGCAGGTACACTGGATAAAGTCCTGTTTGAGCTTAGTTCCTCTATGAAAAATGCTTTTTCAAGGTCTGATGCCTAAGAACTGGCAGAAAAAAACATCGGCAGCATATAAAATACAGGATATAAAATACGCCGGGAACGTGTGAAGATCACATTCCTGGCGTATTTTATATGGCTTTTTTACGTGGATACAGGTACGTTATCTGCTTAATACAGATACAAAATCGAATTTTTTATCAATGGCATTTCCAATCAGTCCAATGGTTTTTCCCATGGTAAAAGCAGCTGCAACAGTACCGATCCCAAGTCCGGAAATATGTCCAAGGCAGAGGAAAGTCATGCAGGCTGTAACAAAAAGACAGGTTACGTCAAAGGTGATCTTTACTCTGGAATAAGGTTTTTTGATGATCTCAGAAAGATCTCTGGGAAACAGATCCGTTGGGATGACTGGAAGTTTGCACCGGTTGGAAAGGGCAATTCCGAAGCACAGGATCAGATAGCTGGCTATAAAATAAAATACACGCAGCGGAATACTAAGAGGCAGTGTATTGACCCAGATCCTGTGGATATCCACCATTTTTCCAAAAGCAAAACCAGCTACAAAGCTGAACAGATAGCTGGGAACAAAGCGCTTTTTTAAGACCATCAGGGTTAAAACCAGAAGTCCCTGGAAAATATAGGTCCAGGTACCAAGGGTCAGAACCGGAAATACAAGGGAAAATGCATAGGGAACGCTGGAAATAGCGGAAATGCCGGAGCCGGAACGCAGCATTAAAACAACACCAAGGCTGTTGATCAGGATAACGATCAGCAGAGCCAGCTCTCCCCGAAGGGTGACTTTTTTCTGATTCATAACAATACTCTCTTTTCTTTTGTAGATTTATTGACAAAAATTTATTAAAAAAGGGGATGCAGCGGAAAAATCCGCAACATCCCCGATTATACTCTTACTTTATGAGGTTTTCAAGATGGAGCATTTTTTGCAGCTGTCGGTCATAGCCGTATCTTGCAAGAATTACCGCAATGGTAAGGCCGGCAGGACCGGAACCAATGATAGCAGCCCGCATACCATTAGAAGGTGCCGGACCTTTTGTCATTTTATTTGCGTAAGTAGTAGAAATATAGCTTTCGATGGTGGAAAAATGGACCGGAGCCCCCTTGCGTCCAAGAACGCAATGTCCCTCACACTGGTTTTCATGGTTGCATACAAGGCTGCATACAGTGGTCAGCGGGTTGTTTTCAAAAAGTATTTTTCCTGCTTCGTCTAATTTATTTGCTTTTTATGGGTACATTCTAGCATAGAACTTTTTTTGTGACCAGTGCCTAAAAGAATGTATTTGATTCTGTAACGAATGATAAATAATGCACAAAAAATTGACAAATAATACACAAACAGCGGCAAAGAAAGAAACGACTGAAAGAATTTCGTCAGAAATGTGTAAGTTGGAAAATAGGAAAGCCTGTGTTATACTGTGTTTGAGGATAAATGAGAGGAAGAGATTTTATGGATAGAAAAGTTTTCAGACATATAGGAGGTATGATGCTTTTGGTCTGTAGTCTGGCTGTGTTAAATCCTGTGACTGCATTTGCAGGCTGGCAGAAAGAAGGCGATACATATGCCTATTATGAAGATGACGGTACCAGAGTGGTAAATGCCTTCCGTAAATCAGGCAATCAGTGGTTTTACCTGGATGAAGATGGCTATTTATTAAAGAACTGTGAACGGGAGATTGATGGAAAAATATACGTCTTTAATGAAAGAGGTGCGGTTGTTCCATCTTCCACCAGAAAGTCAGGGGAAAGCAAAGAAAGCACAGATTCTGATTTTTCTGCTATCAGCAGCAGGCAGCAGTATCTGAACAAGACAGAGAATCCCTATATGAACAATAAAACAGTTCAGTGGATCAATGCAACCTATGCGATCCTTACAAAGCATAACGGAGGAAATATCCGTGCTTTCGGCGGCAGTCTGAAGTTGGATGGAAAAGAAGAGAATGGAGCGGAGATCGATAAGACTACCAGGGAACAGACACGCAAAATGTTAAAACAGAGCTGGGGGGTTACAGATAAAGCTTCCGCTGATGAAACATTAGAAGAATTATTACAGTCTGCCGGGGACAGTAGTTCTGCCTGGGATTACAGCCGTGCAGAGTCAAACCTGGGATTTTATTATCTGGCCGATTATTATACAGAAAAAGAAGCTTTGGATAAGGCATTAGAGATCGCAAAAGAGATCCAGGGTACCTTCGATTCCTGGGATTCTTTTGTACAGAGTTATCTGGAAGGATATGAAGAGTCTACAGGCGACAGTTCAGATGACCGGGAAGAATTATATCAAAATCTGAAAGCCAGTCAGTGGAATCCGTATTCTGTAAGCTGGAAGACAAAATTAAAAAAGAATTGGTAGGCAGACATTTATGAAATGGGGAATTTTAGCAACAGGAACGATTGCAAAGAAATTTGCGGATACAGTAAACCGGATGAATCTGGAAGATGAACAGTTAGCTGCCTGTGCATCCAGCAATCTGGAGCATGGAAAAGAGTTTGCCAAAACTTATGGGATTTCCAAAGTTTATGGCAGCTATGGAGAAATGATGACAGACAGCGAAGTGGAAGCAGTTTACATTGCTACACCCAATAATCTTCATTATGAAAATTGCCGTATGTGTCTGGAAGCAGGGAAACATGTGTTGTGCGAAAAGCCATTTACCCTTTGCGCAGAACAGGCAGAAGAATTATATGATCTGGCAGAGGAAAAAGGTCTGTTTATTATGGAAGCGTTCTGGATCCGCTTTCTTCCGGCTTATGATAAACTTCGTGCCATGCTGAAAGAAGGCGTGATCGGTGAAGTAAAACGGATCACTTCCCAGTTTGGGTTTATTGCAGAAGGTGCCAGAAAAGAACGCAAGTTTAAGTCAGAACTAGGCGGCGGAGCATTATTAGATATTGGTATTTATAACCTGGGATTTTTTCATATGATCACAGGATGCGCTCCGGAAGGATTTCAGTCAGAAGTACATATGACTGAATACGGAACAGATGATTACAGCGAGATTGATCTGGAATATCCGGGAGACTGCAGTGGTCATTGCATTCAGGCTATAGGAAAGCAGTTAGAGCGCAATGCCCGGATCGAAGGCACAAAGGGCGATATTATAATAGAAGATTTTCAGTTTTTACAGGAATTTACAGTACAGTTGAAAGATGGTTCTTCCTATACAGTTAGAGAACCCTTTAAAGTAAATGGCTTTGAATACGAGATCGTAGAGACGAGCCGCTGTGTCAGCCGGGGAATGAATACCAGCGACCGGTATAAAAAAGAGGATTGTTTGACCGTTTTACAGTTAATGGATGATATCAGGGAATCCTGGGATATGACCTTTGAGGGTGAAGAAAAATAAAATAAGCAGTATAATAAAAAGAAGGAAAACAAAGATGTCCATGTTTTCCTTCTTTTTTATAGGATAGATCACTTTTTAGCAGCAGCTTTTTTATCAGTGGAAGCATCTGCATCAGCCTCTTCTGCGTCATCATCTGTCTTGACAAAATCAGCAATATGGAACAACTGAGTATCACCAGGAGTAGAAACATTTACCCCTTTTTCTTCCAGTTTCAGGTCTTTTACGTACATATTTTTTGTACCTGCCGGAAGCTTTGCCAGGTCGATCTCAACAGGATCCAGAAGATGAGCCGGGTCTGCTTTATAATGAATCTCAGAAAGTTCCGGTTCAAAGACACCCTGAACGATCTCTTCATTGAGAAAATGTACCGGAACAGTAGCGGATACTACTTCACCGGCAACCAGTGCCTGGAAGTCCAGAGCCAGTACCTTTTTACTCATTGGGTCATAATCAATATTTTTAACCATAGCGTTTACAGTCTCGCCTTCAATAGCAAGAGTAGCCTGTGCGCCTTCTTTTGCGTCTTTCATAAAACGCAGAGCTTCTTTTTCTTCAAATTTTAACGCAACGTTTTCTTTCATTTCCTTACCATATAAAACACCGGTAACGAAACCTTCACGTCTTAATTTTTTTGCCTTTACCTGTGGATCTCTTTTTTCTGCTTTTAACGTCATCATAATGATTGCCTCCTACTTTTATCGCTTTTATTCAATACTACCCAGGTATCTGGGTAAGTAATCCGGATACCTGGCGCGTTTGTGTAGATTCGAGAGCTTTTATGAAGAAGTTCTTTTTTGCACTGACTGTATTATAGCACTTTTTGAAAAAATGAAATGTCAAAAAATAAACGAAAATTCAAACAAAAAACAAATAAAATTGTGAAAATTTACAGCATTGCAGCAAAACAACTGATAAAATTAAATCTTAATAAATTTTAAGAAAACCCTATTGCATAGTTAAGAATGATTTTTTATGATAGGATCAGAAACAGGGATAAATGATTAAAGGAGGTTATATAGATTATGGAGATCAAGAAACCGGCTATGGCAGGAACATTGGAATCCAGTGACTGTCAGGTAACCGTAGAACCGGGAAATGGTTCTGTTGAGTTTAACCTGGAAAGTGCTGTGATCAATCAGTATGGCAACCAGATCCGCAAGGTAGTCCTTAAGACACTGGAAAACCTGGAAGTAAAGAATGTAAAAATTTCAGTGGTGGACAAGGGCGCGCTGGACTGCACCATTAAGGCAAGAGTAGAAGGTGCGGTATTCCGTTCTGTTGACCAGATCGAGGACATTCCATGGGGAGGTGCAGTAAGATGATCAATGCAAATAAGAAGCGTTTAAGAAGAACCATGATGTTCTTAAATGCACAGAAACCAGGTCTGATCAAGGATCCATATATTTATAAACCAGACTCTATTATGCTGGATCTGGAGGACGCAGTTGCTGAGAACCAGAAGGATGCAGCTCGTTTTTCTCTGTATCATGCATTAAAGGAAATCAATTATCGTGGCTGTGAACGCGTAGTCCGCATCAACGGTCTTGATACCCCATACTGGGAAGAAG
>UQTA01000089.1 GCA_900543885.1 uncultured Clostridium sp. | reverse complement strand
CCGTATCCGGAAAACAGAAAGAACTGTCCGTAACCGGACTAAAAAATCCAGAAATAATAAAAGTAGCTGTATAACCGAAAGGCAAGCAGTAGTGGTGTCATGGACGCACCCTGAAAAAAGGCGGTATCCCGCCAGATTTCAGATGCTCTGGTAACTTAGTTACCGAGTAGTTCACAAGGTGAAATGGAATGAAAATAATATGTAAAAAAGGCTGCAACGTAAAAAGTGCATTGCAGATAGTGTCGGAATATATGGAGAAAAAGAGTCTGGAATATCCGCTCATAGGTGAGGATCTGGAGATAGAAATTTCTTTGAAAAATCAAGATGGGGAAGAATATCCGGACAATGATCAGACGGTATATTTTGATGAAAAGGAATTGGAACTTCTTCAAAGCCATGAGAAAACACCGGATTATTATAACATTGATGCGTTGACGGGCCTGTATAATCGGGGAAAGTATGAACGGGATATCCGTATGTTTCAGGCTACAGGGTATGAACGGCTGACCTGTGTTTACATGGATGTGGTAGGACTTCATGAAGTGAATAACCATCTGGGCCATGAGGCTGGAGATAAGATGTTGTGCATGATTTCGGATGCCATCCGGGAATATTTTCCTAAAAGTCTGGCTTACCGCATTGGCGGCGATGAATTTGTCGTTTTGTGCCCAGACCATGGACAGGAAGAGGTGCTTGAAAAAGTTTCTTCTTTGAGACAGGCAATTCGGCAGCAGGATTACGAAGTATCCATTGGAATAGGGGAGAGCACGGACACAAAGACGTTAAATGAGATCATCAATTATGCGGAAAATGCCATGCGCTATGATAAAGCGGATTTTTACCGCAACAACGGTGGCCTGCGGCAGATGCGCTCTTTAAATTACAAACTGGAGCAGCTTCTGCTGAAAAAACGGGATGCTAATCATTTTCTGGACGTAATTGCTCCACGATATAAGGGTGTTTATATGGTAAACCCGAAGACGGATCAGTGCCGTTATATTTATGTTCCGCCATATTTTCAGGATATGCTGGACCGTAATAAAGGATCGTTTATCCCTTCTATGAGAGAATACTACCATGCGCTCGTCCGTCCGGAATACTATGACCGGTTTGAAACAATCCTGGATTATCATTATATACAAGAGAAGTTAGCATCTGAAGGCATGGTGACGATGACTTATGAAAAACTGGATGACAGCTGGGTTGAACTTAAGATCACAGCATATGATCAGAGCACTGCAGATACACAGGAATTATTATGGATTTTTATAGATGAAAAATATGGATTACCAACCACCTGATGAAAAAAGATGAGTAGCAGACGGGAAAACCACCTGCTACTCATTTTTTTAATCCATTTTGAGATAGGGCCTTAGTTTCTTAACCAGTACATGGACCATGGTTCCGGGAGCAGAGTCGGAAGGCAGCTTCCCGGCATTGATCTTTTCCAACTTTTCTGCATTTACAATAGCGGTATCCAGGTATGGTGCCAGGATTTTGAACATGTCGGTGCGGTTTTTCTCATAGGAACCAAACCCCTGAAAAGATAAAAGTTCCGTCAGTTTCGGCCAGTAGGAACTTCGGTGCAGATCGGACTGCAAGAAACTGAAATGGAGAAGGAACCATAATTCAATGCACTGGTTTGACCATATGGCATGATAGGTGGTTTCCTCCGTAGATTCCTGTATACAAAGTTCGGCCGTTTTGTTGATGTGATCAGCCGGGAAGTCATCGGTATCATAAATGACCCAAACGTGTTTATACCCATTGGCAGAGGTGTTGGCAAGCTGCCGGGCCTTTTGAAACAGGTTTAAGGTATTATCACCGGCTCCGTGGATACTGAGCTGGATGCGATCAGGATAGGCACTGTTGATGATATCCTTCATGGCACCGAAATAGGCCGGCTCCGTATCGGTTCCTTCCGTAACGATCAGATGATATTCCGGCTGAATTTTTTTCGGCTTATCGCGGCGGGCCTTCATCCAACCTTTGTCAAGATCGCTTTTCTTTGGAGGTTTTAAGCTCATGCAAAATCACCTCCGAGCATGTTGGAAAGGTATGGATCAGCTCCATAGCGTCCCTCCAGATACTGCTTATCATAGGCCGCAGTATTTTTGATTCGGTCGTTATCTTCCCCGCGGATTTCATGCAACGAGTAGATCTCGCTTTCATGGGAAGCATTCTCCGCGGCAAACCAGATCTCATCACGGCGGAATATGGTATTTTTTAAGGTATACATGTCATGGGATGTGAATAAAAGCTGGGCCCCGTATTTGTTGATCTCTTTATTTTTGAACAGGAAAATGACATAGCGCAAAAGCTTCGGATGAAGCTTTGCATCCAGTTCATCAATGATCACCATGCGTCCTTCTCTCAGGGCAAGCAAGATCACCGGAAGGGCAGCAATAAGCTTTTTGGTTCCATCGGACTCCTGGGAGAACGGCAATTCATATTCATGGGAAGATAACGTGCGCTGCATAAAGAGCTGTTTTGTATCTTCATCATAGTGGTACCCGGTGATATCAATATCCATATCATTTAAAGCGCGGATGAACTGCTCCTTATATGGCGCATCTTTGGCCAGCAGGATCTGATGCTCCACTACGGGATTTGCATAGCTGCGGATAATGCAGCTTTCAAACCAGGTTATAACCTCGCTGATGACCGGAATGTCATAGTTAATGGCCAGGAAGGACAGATACGGCATTTTGGGGTTGATGCTGGTGTTCAGGCTTTTTTTATTGATTGTATAGCCAAGGGAAATGCTGTCAGCCTCACGTTCAAAAATCATGGCAGTTTTTTTTCCGGTGACTGCTTTTCTGTAAAGGGATTCCGATATAACCTCATCATTTTTTAAAGCGAGGTAGTAGCAGTATTCATTTTTTCCGATCCGGAAAAACATCCGGAACTCGGTCGGTTCATTTTTGGAGGTTTCATCGAACAGAAAGGGAACTGCATCAATTTTCTGCTGAAGAATGAAGCCCTGTCTGTTTTTTCCTAATTCATTCACCGGTTTTACCACCGTAGAGATGACGCAGGCAAGGGCCTGCAGCAGGTTTGACTTTCCGCCGCCATTTGGACCGTAGACGACATTAACCGGCAGAAGATCAGAAGCAGAAGCCTCAGTGATCAGTGTATCTTTGAATTCAGGCAGTACGGCAGCCTGGTAATCTAACGTAGTTTCATTTTTATAGGACTTAAAATTTTGAAAAGTAAACTGGCATAACATGATTAGAAGCCTCCTTTCCCTTATAGTATAATCACAAAAAATCAAAATATCAAGCCATATATTCGATATAAGAAAATAAATTTACGAAAATAGAATATAAAACGGTATTTTGTGAATTATTTCTTTTTTATAAGTGTTTCCTTCCATTTTTCAGGTCCTATACCGATTTGTTTTACAAAACATTTTGTAAAATAACTAGCATCTCCAAAACCGCATTGATCTGCTATTTCGCAAATCGGAAGAGAACTGTACTGAAGAAGTTTTTTTGCATGTTCCATGCGGCAGGACAGAATATAATCGGAGATAGTCTGATCGCATTCTTTATGGAAACGGGAGCAAAGATAAGTTCTGGATAAATGACATGCGGCGGCAATATCACTTAGACGGAGACTGGAAGTAAAATTTAGACGGATGTAACGGCGTGCGGTGGCGATTCCTTCAGAAAATCCGGTTTCTGTCTGCAAATGTATCTTGTTAAAAAAGGACGAGATTAAAGCGCGGTGGAATTCTGCCAATTCTTTTGATGTTCGGCATCGTTCCCATTGTTGGCGTTGATAGAGGATGGAAGGTATGGAATGCTCTTTCAGGTGTTCGTGAAGAACGGAGGAAAGCAGCAGAAATTCTGTAAATACCAGTTCCCTCATATAGGAAAACAATGGAGAAGAAGTCAAAAGAAGTGTCTGTTCCCATGTTTTGGAAGAGAGAGTCAGAGCCTTTGGATCCTGAAGAGAAAAATCCCGGACACAGTCCATGTACTGGCACGCATAGTTATGGGCGGTCTGGTCAGCTTCATGAATCAGGAAAAAGGATTCCGAACTGGTCAGTGACTTCTTTATACGGGCAGGTGTGATTGGTGTGAATGGTTTTCCAAGTTCCTCTGAAAGATAGTTGAGCAGTTTATTAAATGTTTCCTCATCAATATGGGTGAGAGAATGGAAATAAATCAGGAGCTCCTTTGTGGGCTTTATACCATATTCGGCCAGAAGAAGGCGAAAATCTGTTTCTGATAATGTTTCTGTAAAGATAGGGCCGATTAGCAGATAATCTTCTTTACGTGGAAGTAATAAATTATGAATCTTAAATGGAAAGCAGATATGGCAGGGAGTCTGGGAGGCATGGAGGGCAGAAATATCCATGGTCTGGTAGAACTGGTTAAGGAGGCTTACCAGTTCTAATGGACAGTCTGTATTTACCTGTTTTGGATCATCCAGAGGTAATTTCAGGATATAGGCAGGAAGTTTTAACAGTTCTATGGCGTATTGTCCGACTACTGAACTGACCTTAGAAGCCTGGGATAAGGTGGTGCGCTTATCCATTACGGGATATTTTTTAATGGCAAGAGAATGTGCAAAGAGCATGATCAAAAATCACTACGGACGTATTATCAACATTGCCAGTATGTATGGACGGATTGCATCTTTCCATCATCCAATTTTGGCTTATAATACTACCAAGGGTGCTGTGCCAAACTTTACGAGAGGGTTAGCGCAGGAATGGGCTCAGTACGGTATTACTGTGAATGCCATTGGCCCAGGAGAGTTTCCATCTGAAATGATGGTATTTGATGATGCAGCTCTGGAAGAATTAAAAAAGAGGTGTCCGATTGCCAGACCAGGTAAAATAGAAGAATTGTGTGGTCAGCTGCTGTTATTTGCATCTGAAAATTCTGCTTATACTACAGGTCAGACAATCTATATTGACGGTGGTTGGACATCTGTATAGTATCCCTGATTTAGTTGTATGGTTATGAAAATGAAAAGATCTGGATCCCAGACAATCTGGGATTTCCAGATCTTTTTGCACCCTGAAAAGGGCAGTTCGTATACTGATGCGTGACGTTACGCATTGGTTTCATATCTATATGAAAAAATAATAAAAATTTTTGAATCCTGTGAAACTTTTTCGGGTGCTAACACGTCTAATTAGTGTAATAAAAATAGAATAAGATCTATAGTTTGGAGGCTTAATTATGATGAAAAGAAATCTTATTGCAATTTTAATGATGACCGCTGCTTTGGCGTCCGGATGCGGGGCTAAGGCATCTGATACAACCACAACTGCGGCAACTCAGGCAGAAACGACCCAGGCAGCAACAACTCAGGCGGGAGCAAGCCAGACAGAGACAACACAGGCTGCATCTCAGGAAGCAGAAGCAAAAACGGAAGTGATTACAGGAAAGATTGAAGAAATCAAGGACTTTATGTTTACAATCGAGAATGATCAGGGCACATATGCCATGACATTTGATACTGCACCGGAAGGTCTGGCAGATGTAAAGGAAGGGGATCAGGTAACGGTAACCTATACAGGAGAACTCAGTGAGGTAGATGCTTTTACCGGAACCATTATTTCAGTAGAAAAGGCAGATTAATAGGAATACTAGCCCAAGAAGATCCAGCATAGTACGGGCTGCCGGAGCTCCTCATAAGGCCTGGCAGGTCGGCTTATGGTGAAAAGGCACAGACAGATGATTACAGCATGAACCGCTGCTGCGTGGAAGTCAAAACCATGTAGCAGCGGTTTTTCTTTATTTTAATCTGGCTGACAGGTGTTTCTATGATTACATCATAACCGCAGCATTCGGTATCCAACTCCGATGTGGGTTTGAATCTGCGGGGGAGAGTCTGGCGCTGATTCCAGTTTTTCCGGCCTGGATCTGGCCTCTGCTGTTCCATGCGCAGATGATTTTTACGCAGCAGGGCCAGAACCGATTGATCCACCGTCTGCCCGAAGAAGGACCAGTAGGTTCCGGTATCCACAACGACTAGGCTGGTAACGCAGACAGAGGTAGTGGAGGTAAAAAGGGCATCCAAGAACGGGGTGACATGGTGACCGCTCGAAGATATAGGAAGCATCAGGAGCAGGGCACCGGCCAGGATCACTCCGGCGAAGCCTAGAACAATAATCTGAAATGAGTTTAATGGTTTTTTTACAGGAGATTTCATGGATAAACTCCCATTCTTTGCAAGCTGCCTTGCTGCGGTTTTCTTACTTATCATTATAGAAAAGTTGAATTTAAGAAGGTACAAAAGTATTCTGCCCGGTGTTAAGACGGTATAAAGATATAAATTTTCTGGTGCAAATCCTATATATGGAAGAGCAATTTTTCGTAATGCGTCGTAATTTTCGCCATATGCAATCGGATATCCTCAAATTTTCTTTGCTCCCTCGACTTTTTTCTCCTCCCGATAGGGTGTCTCTTGCTTCTTTTCCTTGTTTGCCGGCGCATCAGCGCCGTTCTCACTTACCTTTCCATTTTCCTTTCTTTTTATCCATTGAGTGCGCCGCCTGATGGCGGCAAACGCCTGAGGGCGTGCGAACAAGGTAGCTGGAACGTAGCGAAGCCAATTTTCTTTCGGGAGGTCAAAAAAGTAGTGGGAGAGAGGGAAAAAAGGGAGGTTATCCAATTGCATATGGCGAAAATTATGACGTATTATGTGTTACTGCTGCTCTTTTAGATAAATCGGTATTATTTTAAGATAAAAACTTTCTCAAACTACTCCTTATACGCTTCTTTTCCTTGCTTTCCAGGCTCAATTGTTGTAGAATGAATGCGACACACAAATTTTCATACTATTTCAAAATTGATCGTTCTCTTTACCGGGGACGATCAATTTTTTTGTCTGATTTCCATATCCTATGACTTCTCTACGTATCTGAAATTTCTGAGCTCTGCATTCCCATATATTTCAAGGGCCGCTTAAAAAGATAAATTTCTATTATTGCAACATCGAAAATAATTCTCTTGTATCATGAAGCATTCTGCGTTACGTTGTAGATAATCCATACATAAGAGAAAAGGAGAAGCGCGCATGTCCCAGGAATACATTACCTTTACAATCGGGCAAAAAAAGAATATTGCCCTGATCGCTCATGACAACGAAAAACCGAAACTGATTGCATGGTGCAAAGAGCATAAAGCAGAGCTGGAGAAACATAATCTTTACGGAACAGGCACAACGGCTCGCATGATCACAGATCAGACCGGCCTTACTGTAAAAGGTTATAACAGCGGCCCATTAGGTGGAGACCAGCAGATTGGCGCCAAGATTGTGGAGGGTGTCATTGACTTCGTGATCTTCTTTTCGGATCCACTGACAGCGCAGCCTCATGATCCGGATGTAAAGGCTCTGATGAGAATTTCCCAAGTCTACGATATTCCAATGGCCGTCAATAAATCTACTGCGGATTTTATGATCACATCCTGTTATATGAACCGCGATTACCAGCATGAGGTAATCAATTTCAAACAGCATATTGCAGATCGGGCAGAAACGCTGTAGGTGTCTGCCTGAAGCACGAAATAAGACCGGTCCGTCACGCCGGTCTTATATTTTTCTGCTCATTCAAACTTGAATGTTTTTCTTTGTTTGGAATATGCTGCAGCCTGGCCATACATTTACATTTAACTGCTGCGACCGTTTCTTAAGAGCTCCTGCAGGATCCCATTCCAACACCTTTTTGCTTTCCGAATGCCCGTATATGAAAAATTTGAATATTCCGTCCAATCAATAGAAATATGTAAGAAATTGTTAATCCCCTCTTTCTTGTCAGATATTCCTATTATTTCTATAATGGAAGTAGATACAAAATTGAAAATTCGGCTGTTTCCTGGAAAGGAGATGACATGATGAAACATAAGAAGCGAGTGTGGTGGTCCTTTAATTTATGGGAGGCGGATGCCTTTGAACAGTACCTGGAAGAAATGGCAGCGCAGGGCTGGTTTCTGGAGAGCGTTGGCGGTTCTGTCATGAAGTTTCATAGAGCGGAACCGGAAAAGAGACAATATGCAGCCCTTCTGGTTCCAGAAAGTTCTTCCCTTACAGGTGCGGACAGCTGGAAAGCAGAACAGTTCCGTAAGCAGTGCCAGGAAGCCGGCTGGAATTTTGAATGCAGCGGTACTTTCTGGCAGATTTTTTATACGACGGATGATACCGTGGAGCGCACAGGGGACATGACCGAAGAAAAGCAGTTCCTGATCCAGAAGTCACTTTCCTGGACCTGGTCGGTGAAGCTTTGTTACCCTGTTCTGATCGTATTGGAGGCATGGGCGGTATACCGATACTTGCAAAATCCAGGGAAACTGTTTTCCGATTCCATGCTGCTTCTTCTTAATCTTCTTATGGTTGGGATCTTTGTGTCCTGGACCGTTTCATATGTACGGATTTTCCGGTGGGTCCATAAGACTACCTCTGCTTTCAAAAATGGAAAACCATTTCCGAAAATGGATCTTAAGCGGAAGGTAAACTTTAAAAAGCACATCATTGTATTTGACGGCATGCTGATACTGGGAGTCCTGGCGCTGGCATTTTCTTCTTCCATGAGTGCCTTTGTCGGATTTATGATCTCTTCCGTACTCATTGTAGCGATTTCCTTCTTTATAAGAAACTGGATCCGGAATAATGGAAGTGGTGATAGCCGCGATGACTGGATTGGATACATGGTTGGCGTCGCTGTGATCTGCATGATCACCATTCCCCTGTGTAACGCGGTCACGTCACATTTTCTGGGAAATGAGGAACCGGACACTGATAAAAAGCAAACCATATTTGCAAGCTGCCAGAGTGATGAATTTAGAGTAAATGGCTCTGGAACTCCAGTAGGCGTTACCATATATACAAGCCCCATTCCATGGATCATTCGCAAAACCAGTGAGTGTTATCCAAAAGACATGTCCGATTTGTGGGACCAGACCGAGCAGAAACTTCCGGCCGAAATGGAAAGTCTTTCAAATGGTATGGAAGTGGCCTGGTACCGCTATATGTTCCGGAAAGATGAAACTAATCCGGATCCAGAAAGCAATGCTTCCGTGAATAAGGAGGAACCTGCTCTGGATGAGGTAATTTTAAAAGATAAATCACACCTGATCATTCTGGATTTCGGTGGTGGAACAGATCTGGCCGGCCTGAAGGAAGCAGTGGCTGCTTTCGAAGAGGATGATAAACCATATATGGGGGCACCGAAAATAGTTCTTGATGGACATAACTATTTTGCAACGGAATTATGTATTGTGAACGAGGTGCCTGAAAGGTATTTATATGCCGGCGAATTAACTGACCAGGAGAAGAAATATGCTTTCATTGATGGAAGCAAGTACTATACACCAAATAGTGATGGAGTGCCTGAAGACTTTTATATTTATCAGGAGTGTGGGACTCCAGTAAGCGAACACGAAGTGGATAATACTAAACGTCAGTGGGCGTATGTCAAATGGAGACTGGAAGATTAACAATATTGAGAGGTATCTATATGGAAAATAAGAGATTTGAAATTACTGAAACCGCTGGAAGTGTAAAGGGTTTTTATGTGGTAGTAGATAAAGAAACCGGTGTCAATTATGTTGTTGCAAAGTTTGGCACTGGTGTTGGCATTTGCCCTTTAATTGATAAAAATGGAAAACCCATTGTTACAGAGTAATTGCCTATAGAAAAGAGGTTTCCCACGCAACATGAACATCGGTTGCCTTCGAAATGAGTGATCAGCAAGCCGATGTCTCCTTTGATAGATATTGCCGTTTTGAACTGGAATCAACTGTATTCCTTTATTGTGAACGATTCCAATTGTATTTCTGTAAAGATTACGGATGAAACCAGGTACTCATGAAGAAATTATTATAGAAGAAGATGCTTATCCGTATGTATTCTATTTGGCATCTATTCCTTCGGAGTACATTTTTATTGATGCCGAAGGAAATGCACTTAATGACAACTACTGGCTTATAGGACTGTGAAATCGGGATTTGTAGAGGGGGTGTGATTATATGAAAAACAATAGCCCACAAAAGCAGGCTGCCATTTCTTGGATCATTTTGATGATAGGGATATTGCTCGCAGTAATAGGAGCAATGACGGCAAAGGAGTACAGAGTAAACCTATGCCTGCTGATCGGTGCAATGGTTATTATTGGTGGTATTGTATATCATCTCACCATGATGAAATGTCCTTATTGCGGTTGCTCACTTGTTGGTTATAGGCCGATCCCTAAAGAATGTCCAAAGTGTCATAAAAAATTCGAAGAATAAGTTCCAGTTTATAGAGTTAAAAAATATAAGTTAAGGAGGCATGTATTATGAAAAAAGTAATCTATCTGCTTGTATTATGTATGGTGCTGGGAATGGCTGGATGTGGAACGAATCAAGAAAATAAAGAACCTGTGTCTGGAAATGTGTCCGTAGAAACAGAAAATAAAGAAAATGATGATGTAGTACAAAATGAGCAAATAGCAGATACTGGCTCATATCCTCCATGTGTTATGGTTGATGGTGTTATATATAAAGACACAGGATATGTAGCGTCAATGCCTGATTGTGGAACAATGGATGGAGAAATTGTGTCAACAGTGGCAAGGACAGAGTTACCATCTGAAAATAATCAATCAAATTTCGGAAGCGGATATCATTATCAAAGGAGTTCTGAAGGTCAGCTCATAGTAGTCATTGATGACGAACGAATCATATTTAGAGATATTGAAAAAGATGATACGTCTATTCCAATAGAGGTTATCAATTTTAATGCAAAAGTAAAAGAAATTACCGATGATGGAGAACTTCTTGTAACGCATGTGAGTACAGCTGAAGGCTTTTGTCAGATGAATGATGGAGAGTATTATGTATCGGCAGAAAATTTAGCGGAAGATGTTCAGGTGGGAGATATCGTTACAATATGGTTTAATGGAATGATTCAAGAAACATACCCTGCTCAATTGGGGGTAGTTTATAGAATCATTAAAACACAATAATTAGTCAAATTCCAGTTGTGCGCCCAGCTAAGGGTGTGTAGTCAAGCCGGTGGGATTCCGGTTTATCCAAGGTTTAGCCAACCAGATAATAGCGAGTCTTGGGATGATGCCGGTAACGGCATCTGACAAGCGTAGACAGCAAGAAAGCAGGGTTGAATAGTGATTGAGCTTCGAAACGTTAACTTCAGTCGGTCGACGTCTTAACTGGTGCGGAAGACAATATCATGTAATGCGATATGGCGAGTGTTATGTGGCACTGCGGAGTCAGAGAACCAATCATGTTTTACATTGT
>UQTA01000088.1 GCA_900543885.1 uncultured Clostridium sp. | reverse complement strand
GCGAAGCGTGTGAGTTGGCCGGAGCCCTGTCTAATTGGCGGCGGAACAAAAGGTCCAGAAAATTGCCGTGAATGCGTTTATACATGGCGGGGCTCTTTCGGACCTTTCTGAATTAAATAGCAATTTTTTAAATTTTCCCCATAGACACAGAAAAAAAACTATGCTAGAATAACTAAGTTGTGAGTAAGACAGATGGTCGCTGCTGCGATACCGAGAGGACGCAGGAGAGGAAAGTCCGGGCTTCACAGGGCAGGATGCCAGATAACGTCTGGCGGGGGTGACCCTAGGGACAGTGCAACAGAAATATACCGCCCGCTGCATCTGCAGCAGGTAAGGGTGGAATGGCAGTGTAAGAGACTACCGCCCGGCTGGTAACAGGCGGGGCACATGTAAACCCCATCCGAAGCAAGACCAAACAGAAAGCATATGGCGGCCCGTCAGCTTTCGGGTAGGTTGCTTGATGCTGCTGGTGACAGCAGTACTAGATAGATGACCATCCAACGACATAACCCGGCTTACCGTTTTACTCACAGCCTTTGCAGTGAAGAAGGACGTCTCCTTATATAAAAGGGGACGTTTTTTGCATAAAGGATAAAGAGGTATGCAGTATGCAGAAAAAATGAACCATCAGGGGATATCTGCAGCTGTGTGGATAACTTTCTTAAATAAAGGAGAAAGCAGATAATGATGCTGTGCAAAAGGAGGATTATTTAATGACAGAAGGCGAAAAAAGAAGAGAAGGCATTCTTTCTATGCTGGATGAGACAGATACTCCGTTATCAGGAACAGAACTGGCACATCGTTTTAAGGTAAGCAGGCAGGTGATCGTTCAGGATATTGCCCTTTTGCGGGCAGAGGATAAGAAGATCCTTTCTACTTACAGAGGATATGTTCTTGATCGGGAAAATGAGAAAAAAAGAAAATATATCCGGGTATTTTGTGTCTGCCATTCCACAGAAGATACCTGCGATGAACTTCAGACGATCGTGGATTACGGCGGCCATGTGCTGGATGTGTCGGTGGATCATCCGTTATATGGACAGATCCGCGCAGATCTGATCATCAATAACCGCCTGGATGTAGCAGAATTTGTGGAACGCATGAACCGTTTTCAGGCTCAGCCTTTAAAAGTCCTTACTGGAGATGAGCATTATCACACAGTAACTGCAGAATCTGAAAAGAACCTGGATTTTATTGAGCAGGAATTGCGTAAAAAGGGATATTTGAAAGAAGAATAGATAAAAAAGTGACTGTGAACATAAAAAAGAGCCCAACCTCATATTGTGAGGCGGGCGCTTCGTACTTTACCGTCTGCTGATGCAGCGGTCTGTTTTTCTGCACATATTATTTTACAACATCCAGATCAAATCCGAAGTACTGAACAGCATTGTTGTAGCTGATGCCCTTGATGATGGATTCCAGGGACTTCATATCTGCAGGATACTCACCATTTTCAACCCAGCCGCCAATTAATGCACAGAGAACACGGCGGAAGTATTCATGTCTGGTGTAAGATAAGAAGCTTCTGGAGTCGGTCAGCATACCGATAAAGTTACCCAGGCAGCCTAAGTTAGCCAGAGATACCATCTGATCAGTCATACCAACTTTGTGATCATTAAACCACCAAGCGGAACCCTGCTGGATCTTTCCTGGGAATTTTTCCTGGAAGCAGCCAAGGATGGTACCGATGGAAGCATTGTCATTTGGATTTAAGGAGTAAATGATAGTCTTAGGAATATCATTGGTAGCGCTTAATGCATTTAAGAAATCTGCCATCTGTGCGCTTGGAGCATAGTTGTTGATGCAGTCATAGCCGGTATCTGGTCCTAACTGCTCAAACATGTAAGCGTTGTTGTCACGCTTGCATCCATAGTGAAGCTGCATGATCCAGTTTCTCTTGGTGTATTCTTTTGCTACGAAGAGCATGAATTCGGTCTTGTACTTTAATTCTTCTTCCTTGGAGATTGCTTCGCCCTTTAAGCCCTTAGCCATGATAGCGTCAACCTCTGCTTCAGAAGCAGGAACGTACATAACATACTCTAATGCGTGGTCAGATACACAGCATTTCATGGAAGTAAAGAAATCCATACGGTTCTTTAAAGCTTCCTTTAAGGATGCGAAATCTTTTACTTCAATTCCGCTGACTTTAGATAACTGATCCATGTAAGCAGCATAGGTTGGCTTTTCAACATTCATAGCCTTGTCAGGACGCCATGCTGGCAGAACCTGTACATCAAAAGTGGTATCCTCAGCCAGTTTCTTGTGCCATTCCAGAGAATCAACAGGATCATCAGTGGTGCAGATCAGAGTAACATTGGACTGCTTGATCAGGTTACGTACAGTCATGGAATCTTCCTGTAACTTAGCGTTGCACAGGTTCCATACTTCTTCAGCAGTATCGCCGTTTAAGTAGCCTTCGTATCCGAAGTATCTTCTTAACTCTAAGTGGCTCCAGTGATACAGTGGGTTGCCGATCAGCTTAGGCATTGTCTCAGCCCATGCCTGGAATTTCTCTCTGTCTGTGCCGTCACCGGTAATGTATTTCTCATCAACACCGTTAGAACGCATCTGACGCCATTTGTAATGATCGCCGCCCAGCCATACCTGGGTAATGTTTTCAAACTTACGGTCTTCACAGATCTCCTGAGGATTGATGTGGCAGTGATAGTCTAAGATCGGCATATTCTCTGCATAATCATGATAGAGTGTCTTTGACATTTCTGTGGATAATAAGAAGTCCTTGTCCAAAAACTGTTTCATAGTGGTAAATCCTCCTTTAAAATTGGAATTTAAAAGTTTGTGGTTTTTCTTTTTATAAGAGCAGAGGCGATAGTTGTCCTGTTTGGGACATTAGCACCGCTGAAAACCCCCATAAGGGTATTGACAGTAGTAGTACAAAGAGCTTCTACTTTGCTGTCAATGGATGTGATCTCCGGGTCCGTACAACGGGACAGGATGGAGTTATTATATCCGATGATGCTTAAATCTTCCGGGATGGAAATACCAGCTAAATGGGCATATTTTACAGCGCCTACAGCCAGTGAATCATCAGATGTCAGAACTGCATCAAATATCAGTCCTTCTTCTTTTAATTTTAAAAGCAGGTCCCTGGAATTTTCAATGCTTTTAGAACACTGACGGATCATGGAAGCATCTGCAGGAATATTGCTTTCCTTCAGTGCGGCTTTATAACCTTCCATTTTATTCATGCCGCTGTAGGAGACACTGGTGTAAAGATAAAGGATGCGGCTGTGTCCGGAATGGATCAGCTGTAATGTGGCATCATACATAGATGCATAGTCATCACAGACTGTACTGTAAATGTTCTTTCCTTCCAGGTAGCCATTGACTAACATCACAGGAAGTCCGTCTGCAGCTGCTTCTGTAATATAATTATTGTCCTTGGGGCGCATTTCCACAAATTTGGAACCTGCCAGGATAATGGCATCTACACGTTTAGAACGCAGCAGATTGAAATACTTCTGTTTCACATCCAGGTCATAACCGGTACAGCAGAGGATGGAATCATAATCGTGACTGCGAAGTTCCCGCTCCAGATAGTAGATCGCTTCAGCAAGATACGGGTCGGAAGAGTCAGAACACATAATACCAATGGTCTGCATGGTATCAAGTCCCAGTCCTCTGGCGAAAACGTTTGGGGTATAACCCAGTTCGTCCATAACAGCCAGAACCTTCTTACGGGTACGCTCACTTACGTTGGGATTGCCATTGAGTACACGGGAAACCGTAGCAATGGAAACACCTGCGTGCTCAGAAACGTCATATATGTTCATTTAAGTAATCCACCTCCCATTCTGTAAGCGCTTACACGCTAAATCTATTATACATATTAATAATAAAGATTGCAACAGTTTTCTATTGACTTCTGTGTAGAAAATAGGTAGAATAATTGTAAGCACTTACATAGTGATTTCCATAAGGGAAAACGCCTATATTGGCAGGTGTTCAGCTTGCTGTGTAAGAAACAAATCATACACTCTTGAAATTTTTATATCTGGTTTCGGGAGTACACAAAATAAAGATAGGAGATTAAAGACCATGCAGGACATTGTCAAGATCAATCAGAATGATAACGTTGCCGTTGCTCTTCGTCCCTTAAATGCGGGAGAGACTCTGGATGTAGCAGGAGAAAAGGTAACTCTGGTCCAGGATATCCCACAGGGACATAAATTTGCGCTGCGTGCCATCGCTCAGGGAGAAGAAGTAGTGAAATATGGCTTCCGCATTGGCTATGCAAAAGAAGCAATCGAAAAAGGCGCATGGGTACATGTTCATAATGTAAAGACAGCTTTAGGAGATGTTCTTTCTTATGAATATAAGCCAGAAGGAAGCAGGGATGTAGAACCATCTGAGCATGTATATTTTGATGGAGACCGCAGAGCAGACGGAAAAGTCGGCATCCGTAATGAAGTTTGGATCATTCCTACCGTTGGCTGTGTAAACTCTATTGCAAAGGCTCTTGAAACAGCTGCAAAGAAATTTGTAGGCGGAAATGTAGAAGATGTGATCGCATTCCAGCATCCGTATGGATGTTCTCAGATGGGTGATGATCAGGAAAATACCAGAAAGGTTCTGGCTGATATGATCCATCATCCAAATGCAGCAGGCGTTCTGGTATTAGGACTTGGCTGTGAGAACAGCAATATTCCGGTATTAATGGACTACATCGGTGAGTATGATGAACAGCGTGTAAAATTCTTACAGTGTCAGGATGTAGAAGATGAGATGGAGACCGCTATGGGTATCCTGGAAGAGCTGGCTGCTTATGCAAATGCATTCTCCAGAGAGAAGATCGACGCAAGCGAACTGATCATTGGTATGAAGTGCGGCGGTTCTGACGGACTTTCCGGTATTACTGCAAACCCGGTAGTAGGCGCTTTCTCTGATCTGTTAGTAAGCAAGGGCGGAACTACCATTTTAACAGAAGTTCCGGAAATGTTTGGTGCAGAGACTCTGTTAATGAACCGCTGTGCAACTCCAGAGCTTTTTGATAAGACAGTAGATCTGATCAATAACTTTAAGAATTATTTTACCAGTCACAATCAGACCATTTACGAGAATCCATCTCCAGGTAACAAGAAGGGCGGTATCTCTACTCTGGAGGATAAGTCTTTAGGCTGTACCCAGAAATCAGGAAGTTCTCTGGTAAAGGGTGTATTAGAGTATGCAGAGCCTGTTAAGGTTAAGGGATTGAACCTGCTCAGCGCACCTGGAAATGATCTGGTAGCAGCAACTGCACTGGCAGTATCCGGCGCTCATATGGTACTGTTCACCACAGGCCGCGGAACTCCGTTTGCTTCTCCTGTTCCAACTGTTAAGATCTCCAGCAACTCCAAACTTGCAGGACACAAGTCCAACTGGATCGATTTTAATGCCGGACAGATGGTAGAAGATAAGACAAAAGAAGAACTGGCACAGGATTTGTTAAACTACGTACTGGAAGTAGCTTCCGGACGTAAGGTTAAATCAGAAGCAGCTGGATTCCATGATATGGCTATTTTCAAACAGGGCGTAACTCTGTAAGATGATGTTGCTGCTGGTCATGCAACCCATGGACAGAAACATAAGATGATCCTTACTGCTTCGGGAAAGTAAAAGCGCATCTTGTAATCCGAAGCAGGATGAGCTATACTAAATATAGAAAATCGTATATACGTATAGCAAACATATATACGATACATTCAACAGAACCGAAGCAGGAGGAACATAAATGAAATTAAACCGGACAACGCTGCGTACAGTGGATATTTTAAAACTGGTTTCCAAAAAGCCGGATGGTATTACACTGGACGAGATCTGCGAAAAGCTGGATCTCCCAAAGACCAGTGCCTATGACATTATCACAACACTGGCACATACAGGCATGGTCCATGTGATAAAAGGGCAGAAGCAGCGCTATACTATTGGGCTTACTGCTTATCGTGTGGGGATTAATTATACAAACAACCTGGATTTTATCGGTACGATTGATCCAGTATTAAAAGCCTTTGCAAAAGAGGTGGGAAAGACGGTTTTCTTTGGAGTCCGTTCTGACGACTCCATTGTTTACATCTGTAAATTTGAGCCGGAAAATCCTATTATCACAACAGCGACTGTAGGAACAAAAAACCCCTTGTACTGTACTTCCCTTGGAAAAGCCATTATGGCAAATATGGAACAGGAGGAAAGAGATGCTTTGGCAGACCGCATTAATTTCCGCCCCCATACCCAGCGCACGATCCGGGACAAGGCTCATTTCCTGGAAGAACTGGACCGAGTGAAAGAGATCGGATATGCTTTTGATGCGCGAGAATTAGAAGAGCATATGGAGTGTGTGGGAGCACCTGTTTTCGGATCAGATGGAAACGTGATCGGTGCTATCAGTATGTCCAGTCTTTATAAGCCTACAGAGGATTACGACGCTTTGGGATGCCTGGTTTGTGAGAAGGCGAAAATGCTTTCAAGGCTTTTAGGATTTTTAGGGAAATAAATGTAACAGTTCAGTTTTTCATCTTCTTGCCTGCTTGCAGCGGACAAGAAGCTTTGGGCGTCAGCCTTATGAAGCTTTAGGGCGAAAAGCACTTATGTAAACAAGTTTGCAACGTACTTTTAGCCCTAAATCTTCGCAAGGCTGAACTGTTGGAAATAAAATGAGAATTTATCTGTTTTGCTGTTGACAAATCAGTTGGTAACTATTAATATTTAAGTATAAATCGTAAATATGAAATTGATTCGTATTTACGAACCTCATCGAAAGAAGGAGAAGAAAAATGAAAAAAGAACATGTTTTAGCAAGACTGAAAGAAGACTGCCTGGTTGCTGTTATTCGTGCAAAGAATTATGAGCAGGGTGAGAAGGTAGTAGATGCTGTTATCGCAGGTGGCATCAACTTTATCGAGCTGACCATGACTATGGATGACGGAGATCCAGTAGGCTTCATCAAGAAGATGGCTGACAAGTATAAAGATAATGACAAGATCGTGATCGGTGCTGGTACCGTTCTGGATCCTGAAACTGCAAGAGCTTGTATCTTAGCAGGTGCTAACTACATCGTAAGCCCAGGCTTAAATGTAGAGACCATCAAGCTTTGCAACCGTTACAGAGTACCAATGCTGCCAGGCGTTATGACTCCAAGCGAAGCTATTACCGCTATGGAAGCTGGATGCGATGTTATCAAGATCTTCCCAGGAAATATCGTAGGACCTGCAGCTATCAGCTCCTTCAAGGGACCTCTGCCACAGGGTGAGTTCATGCCATCCGGCGGTGTTGACGTAGACAACGTTGATAAGTGGATCCATGCTGGTGCATATGCAGTTGGTACCGGAAGCAGCCTTACAAAGGGTGCTAAGACTGGTGACTTCGCAGCTGTAACTGCAAAGGCTCAGGAATTCGTTAAGGCTGTAGCAGCAGCTAGAGCATAATCTTCAAGGCTCAACTAATTATTAAATAAATTTTCACAATATTTTTAAGGAGAATATTAAAATGGCAAAGATTGTTACCATGGGCGAGATCATGTTAAGATTATCTACCCCAAACAATGAGAAATTTATCCAGGCAGATGAGTTTGATGTAAACTACGGCGGCGGCGAGGCTAACGTAGCTGTATCTTTAGCTAACTATGGTCATGATGTACAGTTCGTTACTGCAGTACCAGCTAACCCAATCGGTGACTGCGCAGTAGCAGCTTTAAGAAAATACAATGTAGGAACAAAGCACATCGCAAGAAGCGGTGAGAGACTGGGAATCTACTTCTTAGAGACCGGTTCTGCAATGAGAGCTTCCAACGTAGTTTATGACCGTGCACACAGCTCTATCTCTACTGCAACTGCAGATGAGTTCAACTTTGATGAGATCTTTGCTGATGCTGACTGGTTCCACTTCACCGGTATCACTCCAGCTGTCAGTGATGCAGCAATCGAACTGACTGAGGCAGCTTTAAAGGCAGCTAAGGCTCATGGAGTAACTGTTTCTGTAGACTTAAACTTCCGTAAGAAACTGTGGTCTTCCGAGAAGGCTCAGAAGGTTATGACCAACCTGATGCAGTATGTTGATGTTTGCATCGGCAACGAAGAGGACGCAGAGAAGGTTCTTGGCTTCAAGCCAGGCAACACTGATGTTACTTCCGGAGAACTGGAATTAGCTGGATACGTTGATATCTTCAACCAGATGGCCGATAAGTTCGGATTCAAGTATATCATCAGCTCCTTACGTGAGAGCCACAGTGCTTCTGATAATGACTGGTCTGCTTGCATCATGGATGGACAGACTCGTGAATTCTATCACTCCAGAAAGTACCACATCGCTCCAATCGTTGACCGTGTAGGCGGCGGCGACTCTTTCGCAGGTGGTCTGATCTGTGGACTGGCTGATGGCAAGGACATGAAGGCAGCTCTGGAATTTGCAGTAGCAGCTTCCGCATTAAAGCACACAATCCCTGGTGACTTCAACCTGGTAACCCGCGCAGATGTTGAAACCTTAGCAGGCGGCGACGGTTCAGGTCGTGTACAGAGATAATTACTCTTTTTAAGAGTTAAAAATAAGACCCTAGGGCCTGTTTGAAAATATCGTTCCTGGAATGTATTTTCAGACAGGCCTTTTCTTTAGAAATGGATTCCGGGAATCATTTCTGCATATGCAAAAGATTCCTGGAACCATTAAAAAAACAGGAGGATACGAACAATGGGTAAGACAACAGGAAGAACATTTGACCTGCTCACATTAGGACAGGTTCTTTTAAGACTGTCACCGCCGGATAATGACCGTCTTTCCAGAGGTGATACTTTTGTAAAACAGGTAGGCGGCGCAGAACTTAACGTGGCAGTAGGAGCATCACTTTTAGGACTTCGTACAGGTGTTATTTCCAAGCTTCCGTCACATGATATCGGCAGCTTTATGAAAGGCAAGATCCGTTCCTTTGGTGTCAGCGATGACTTTTTTATGTATGATCATTCTCCTTCAGCCCGTGTGGGTATTTATTACTACGAGAATGGCGCATATCCAAGAAAACCAAAGGTTATCTATGACCGTATGAACAGTTCTTTCTTTACTCTGGATATTAATGAGATCCCGGAGGAGGTTTATACAGCACCTAAATGTTTCCATACAACAGGTATTACTCTGGCCCTCAGTGAGAAGATCAGAGAGACTACGATTGAGATGATCAAACGTTTTAAGGAAGCAGGAACGCTGGTTTCATTTGATGTAAACTTCCGGGGAAACCTTTGGAGTGGTGATGAAGCCAGAGAATGTATTGAACGTATCCTTCCTTATGTAGATATTTTCTTCTGCTCTGAAGATACTGCAAGACTGACCTTCTTAAAGAAAGGTACTGCAAAAGAGATGATGAAGAGCTTTACAGAAGAATATCCTATTTCTATCGTAGCATCCACACAGCGTATTGTACACAGCCCAAAACGCCATACCTTTGGTTCTGTGATCTACGATGCAGCCAGAGATACATTCTACGAAGAAGAGCCATATCGTGATATCGAAGTAGTAGATCGTATCGGCAGTGGTGATGCTTATATTTCCGGTGCTCTTTATGGTCTGTTAAGCAGCGGCGGTGACTGTCAGAAAGCAGTTGCCTTTGGAAATGCCACAGCAGCTGTAAAGAATACCATTCCTGGAGATCTTCCATCCTCCAATCTGGAAGAAATCGAAACAATTATCAAGGCCCACAACCAGACGGGACCTCAGAGTGAGATGGCGCGGTAATCGCTGTATTCTGTATCCGACATCAGGATAAAGATAAACAGGATCATAAGTCAGATATTAGATATTTTATCAAAAGCAGGAGCTTTTACGTGATTTTACGAAAAGGATCCTGCTTTTTTAGTACACAGATTTAAAAATAACTTAAAAACTTTACCGTTTTAAAGTAATCGGAATTGAACGGAAACTGCATGAAAACCAAGGTTTTATGCGGTTTCTTTCAATCTCCAGCCTTTTGAATTCTTTAGAAAAAATCGGTATTCTTGGGGTCTATTGGTCACAATAAAGTCACAAAATATTCTTTATCTATTTTCTCAATTTCCATTTTCAGGTCTTTTAAATCACGGTGACCGTAAACACGGTTAGTAACATCATTTCCAAAGGAATGTCCAAGCATGCGTTTTCTGTCATTTTCATTTACATGATAGAGTTCACAAAATTTTGAGAATGTGTGTCGGCAGTCATGGTGTGTGTGTTTTTCTATTCCCAACTGTGCTAAGACCTGGTACATGTTTTGCCTGAAAGCGCATGTGCTTATAGGTAAAAGAGTGCCATATCTTTCATATCGGCGTTTTACAAGAGGATAGACAGAAGAATGAATAGGAACAATCCTGTCTTTGCCAGCTTTGGTTTTTATGCCGCCTTCGTAGTAACCATTTTCCAGATCAACGCGTAATTTAGGAACCTCATTAATACGCCAGCCGGAATAGCAGAGTATTAAGAGCAATTCTACAGTGTCATTATCTGAATGGCACCATAAAGTCAATAAATCCCTGGTAGTAAGTGGAACGCCATGTTCATCATCATCGTCTTTATTGATTATCAGTTTTTGTCCGTAATTCTTATCAGAAATATCGGTATCTACGGCAAAAGTACACATTTGGCGAAAAAGGTTTCGTATTAGTTCGATGCTGCTATACTTAAGAGGGCAGTTGTCTAAAACATTTTGAAAATCGACTGATTTTAAAGAGTTCCATGGGCGATCATGAAGAATAGAACAGTTTCTGTAGGCTGCTCTCATAGAATCTCTACTGCTTTTTGAAAGTTTATTGCCTTCGCGGAATTTTCTCGCATAGAAGAGCTGATAAACATCAGTAAAGGTCTTAGGCTTTTCTGGTGGAGTTACACCCTTGATCAGGCTGTAGTCTGCCATGAGCTTCTGGGCCAGAGTGTCCAGATCCTTGTCATCTGCAGATAATGCTTGCAGGTCCTTTTCCATACCAGGCTTGTAAGTGCCGGCTTTGTAGGCAGTCAGTATGATGAAGCCCTTCATCCAGTCATCAACGTAACAGAGGGCTGCAGGGCGGTCACCGTCGATATTTGCAGGCGGATGGACTGCGTATGGGTTCTTCCGGTTCTTTCCCAGGTAGCGGATGGAGCCGTAGCCGTTGGGAAGGCGGCTGTGCTTTTTTCTTCTTGGCATATATCATTTCTCCTTTGATTGCGACGTCGCAAATGGTAAATTCCTCAGTCCTGAGGGTAAAAATGGGTACAAAAAAGACGCCCCTTGCGCAGACGTCCTGGAGATGATATAATTCAGGTGTATAAGTCTGATTTATATCTGGCTGGGAGACTGGCAAGAGAAGATCTATGTAAGAGGCCGTTCCTGTTGGCGCAGGGGCGGTCTTTTACTTTTTAACAGTAAAAGCTAATCTGTTTGAATGTTGAATACCATAAGTCGAGCACTGACTTACTGCGGGCTTCAATAATCTGCATAAAAACCCTGAGCTGCTTATCTGGAATTTTGGAATTGTTATTGCACAAAAGGCATTTGCCATTTTTTGTGATCCATATTTTAGTAGCATTGGGAGAAGGAACCCCTTTGGCAATATGCACATGAACCGGTTCCAGAGGATCATTTTCATTAACCCAGAAATAAACAGTATATCCAGCGATTTTAAAAACCTGAGGCATCGTCTAAACCTGCTACTAAAAACATATACAAATATGCATATGCTAGATGATTTGCTATAATCTCACGATTTATAGTTACTGTTTCAACGTGTATGCTTTGGTGGTTAAAAGTAACACACTACTCACAAGTTCTTG
>UQTA01000087.1 GCA_900543885.1 uncultured Clostridium sp. | reverse complement strand
TGAGGACCGTACGGGAGGAATCTGACCGGCTAAATTGGAACAGGGATGTGGTCGAGCTGCGGGCGCTCATGCCTGCTGATAAGCGGGAGCAGAAGCATGCATTTTTAACCGTTGCACAGACGGGAAACAAAAATCAGCTTGGACGTAAAATGGTTGTGGTTGAAGATGGAACCACCGTTGGAACGCTGGGAGGCGGGTTGGAAGACCGGATGATCGTGCAGGTTCAAAAGTGCATGGGTACGCCGGGCTGGACGTGGATTACGCCGGATGAGCAGAATGGAATTCTGGTTGAAACGGATTGACGGGGAGTAAATGAAAGAAAGCGTGTATAAAGTCCATGTTTCAGGAAAGGAGAATTTCAGTGAGAGCAGGTGCAGTGATTGTTGCAGCAGGAATGTCTACGAGAATGAAACAGTTTAAACAGATGATGAAAATTGGAAACTTTACTCTGGCGGAGCGGGTCGCGATTAATTTTAAAAGAGCCGGAATCCAGGATATCGTGATGGTTACCGGATACCATGGCAGGCAGTTGGAAGCGTATTTGAATTATCTGGATATTGAATTTGTGAAAAACGAACAATATGAACATACCGATATGCTGGAATCTGCCAAGATCGGATTGTACCAGTTACAGAACCGATGTGATAAAATACTGTTTTGTCCGGCAGATATTCCGTTTTTTACCGATGAAACCGTAAAAGCGGTATTAGGCCAGAATGCAGAGATCGTGGTTCCGAGATGTGGGGGAAAAAGCGGGCATCCGATTTCCATTCAAAATGAAATGATTCCCAGAATCCTTTCCTATTGTGGTGATGAAGGACTGAGAGGAGCATTAAAAGCAACCGGAATTCCCATCCGGTATGTAGAAGTGGATGATCTGGGTTCCCTGATGGACGCAGATACCAGGGAAGATTTTGAAAAGCTGGTAACATTGCATAACAAGCAGAGAAGCGGGTGGAGCTTCCCGTTGAAGGTGGAAAAACAGCGTGAAAAGGAGCTATTTTGAGAACGATATATCTGGTCAGACATGGAAAAGTAAAACAGGAAGATGGGCTGCGCCGGTGCATCGGCCAGACCGATCTGCCGCTCGATGATGCGTTTCTTCCTTCCATCGTAGAACTGGGAGCGTGGTTTCAAAGAAAGCAGCAGGGGCGCAAAGCATCCATGATGCTGGCGTCCGGAACCCTGCAGCGCGCCAGCCATACGGCAGCGTGTATTCGGGAGGGCGCAGGAGATATTATTTCCGGGAATATCGTTTTCGATACGAATCTGAATGAGGTGGATACCGGATTGTGGGAAAACCGTCCGTTTGAAGAGATCCGGGCCAATGAGGGCAGACTGTTTGAAGAACGGGGAAAGTCCCTTGGCTATTTTCGTTTCCCACAGGGAGAATCCATCTATGAAGCTGGGAAACGTTTCGAAAAAGGACTTAATCACTTTCGGAAGGAAACCGGGAAAGATCTGATCCTTGTATCGCACGCCGGCGCAATCCGCGCTTTTTTGTGTGAACTGCTCGGATTGTCAGCCGATGACTACAGGAAGCTGGGAGCGGCCAACATCAGCACCACGATTTTGCTGGATGACGGAAAACATCTTTTTCTTGAGCGGTGCGGATATAAGCCAACCTGTTTACTCAGTAAAATAGAACTGGCGGCACTTTATCAGACCTACAATGTGCCGAACAATATCATAGCCCATATGAAAAAAACGGCAGAAATGGCAGAAACGCTAAAGCCCCGCCTGGAAGAAAAGAAGCTTGACTGGGATTTGATAAAGAAAGCGGCCCTGCTCCATGATATGCTCCGGACAGAACGACTGCATGCGTTAAAAGGAGCAGACGCTCTGCGGAAAGAAGGGTACTATGAGATCGCGGAACTGGTTGAACAGCATCATGATCTGGAAATTAAGGAAGATGCTCCACTGACAGAGGCAGAAATCCTCTTCTATGCGGATGCGAGAGTCATGGAAGATCAAATTGTCAGTGTGGAGGAGCGCTATCGGGCTTCGTACATGAAATGTCGCTGTGCGGAAGCGTACAAAAAGCATGAGGCATTGTACCGGAAGGCGAAAATGATCGAAAAAAAGATATTGGAAGCATGAATAAAGGTTCGGGAGTGTTTGCTCCCGAACCTTTATTTTAGAGTATAATCAATAAATTACGGCTGTTTTGGCGGCTCGCATAGTTTCATGGTCAGCGGCAGTCCGGTATAGAGTCCGATCAGGGCGGAGACATATACGGAAAGCAGCGCCCAGCCCCACGCGGAAAACCATGCAGCAAAATAAGCAGGAGTGAACAGACCGGTGAAAGCTCCTGCATTGATATAGGTCATGAGCATACTCATAAAGGTGCCGAGTGTGAATGACAATACTGCCGTGGATGCAAACGTGAATGGGACAGTCTGTGGCCGTAATCCCAGTCTGGCTGCAATGAAATCTCCCAACTGCTTTAGTGGAAGCAAAAGTACAAGGATTGTGCTGACAGGGAATGCAATGGAAAATCCCCTTAAGAAAATGGACCAGTTTACTGTGCCCATGGCAACGAGGGGCAAAACAATACTAAGCGCAATGTTGATGATCAGAGAAATCCACAAGTTTAGTATCAGATTAAATTTATTGAATATTTTCTTCATAAACACCTTCCAATCTACATACACACAACGTACAGAAGATTTGTATCGTGCTATTGGCTACAAGATTCATAACCTTACCAATACTCAGGCTTCTGTAGATTGTACAGCTCCAGGAGAATCACGAAAAAATAACTACTAAAAACTTATCTGCATGTTCAATATACCACAGGACAAATTCAGATTTCGGTAACTTAAGCTACAAAAACAAAAATGTTCTATTTGCAAATAGGTAATTGCGAAACTCAAAATTGAAATATGAGAGCAGTTATCCACAATAAATGGAGATGATAGATACAGAAAAGTTAAATGACGGAATATTTTAGGCACACTTAAATAAGCCATAGGCTTTATTAAGTTGGTAAGTCCTATGCTATGAGAGGCTTTAAGCTTCGAATGTATTCATGGTGGTTGATTTTGTCTGCAAGAACAACAGTAATAAGTTGGGTGATACCGGCAAGAATCAGATCAGCATGAAGCGTTTTTTCATTTTGAGTTCGACGTCCTGCAAGACATAGATTATCCTTGATGTGATTGATATCTCGTTCTACCACAGTCCTGATTTTATAAATATTGACAATATCAATTCCATAGTATCTGTAATGCCCAGTCAGTTTCACATTCAACGCTTCTATGGTATCGGCTATGCTTTCGTGCATATGCTCCCATAACCATTTCTTGACTGCTTCTCTTTTCATTTTCAGCTTCTTCCTGCTTGTTCTATGCAGTACACAGTACTTGCCCCAGTGACTTGTCGCATTGTAGTGTGTAAAGCCGAGAAAGTCAAAGGATTCCTTTGTTCCCTTGTATCTGCCAAATGGTAGAATTCTGCTTTTATCCTCTGCAATTTCAAGACCGAATTTACGCAGTCTTTCTATCAGAAGCTGGTAAAACCTTTGTGCTTCATTCTCGTATTGGAACAGACATACAAAATCATCTGCATAGCGTACCATGTACATTCCTCCCTTAAACTCATGCTTTTTCACATAGTCAAACCATGTATCTAAGGTATAGTGCAGATACACATTTGCCAGCACTGGCGAAATCAGACCGCCCTGTACTGTTCCAGCTTCTGTATCCAGTCGCTTACCATCCTCCATAACTCCCCCTATCAGAAATCTCTTGATATATCTGATAAAGTTCTTATCTGCTATGTCATGCTCAAGAAATTTTATCATCCACTCATGGTCTAGGTTATCAAAGAATCCCTTGATGTCTGCATCTAAAATGTAATTGACCTTGTCTGCCATGATGTGTTTGTTTACTCTTTGAATGGCATCGTGACAACTTCTGTTTGGACGAAACCCAAATGAAAACTCCTTGAACTTAGGCTCGTAGATCGCTTCCAGTATCTCTTTAAAGATACCTTGAACGCCTTTATCCTCAAATGACGGAATGCCGAGTCTTCGCATCTTGCCATTACCTTTTGGGATATAGGCTCTGCGCACGGGATATGGCTTATAGGAAAACTTCTTCATTCTGACAAGCAGACTCTCTATGTTTTCTTCTAAGTTCTCTCCGTATTGCTCCTTGGTTATTCCATCCACTCCTACTGCTTTCCCTTTGGGTTGTTTGTTGTAGGACTCTTTGAGTGTGTCACTGTTGACATATTTCATTAGCGACTGAACTCTGCCATATCTTTCTACGAGACTGGCTATTTCTGCTTTCTCTTTTTCCATAGATTTTATGCCTCCTGTACTCTCTATGTTTTGATTGCAAAAGCAACTTATTGTCCGTCCCTTCCCTCCAGCGTCATTACTGCTTTCATCAGTACTATGGACGAATCCGACTCCTCGATGGTCTTCATTCATACTCACCATTGCATTGGTCGATATTCCCTACTGTCTCATGTACAGAACCATCCAGGTCTCCCAGGTATGTCAAATATAACGATATCAGGTATGCCATGCTCTAGGACTCCGGTTGAGCAGTAACATTTTGTTTGACATTTTTGAAAATTTAAAATATAATCATTTCCGAACGAGTAGCTTAACTAGCGTAAATCCAGTTTTGCTGCTCGTTTTTGTTTCAAAATAAAGAAGATAGATTGCCATTAAAAAGTGTGTAGCTTGTCAGCGTAAGTCCAACTTATGAGACGGGTTCACACTTTTTTTGTGCAGAAAAAGGAGGAATTATCTAAAATGGCAGAAAGCAACAGGATGAAAGAAATGCCGGTAAATAAGCTGATGGTGCAGATGGGAATACCGATGATTTTATCGATGGCATTGCAGGCGGTCTATAACATTGTGGATAGCGCCTTTGTGGGCAATATGAAGTCAGGGAGTGAGTCGGCTCTCAATGCGCTTATTTTGGTGTTTCCGGTCCAGATGCTTATGGTAGCAATCGCAATCGGAACCGGCGTAGGAACAAATGCTCTTCTTGCAAGGACCTTAGGACAGGAAAATGCAAAGAAAGCAGCAAAGGTTGCAGGAAACAGCTTGTTTCTTGGAATGATTATTTATGCAGTATGTCTGGTATTCGGTATATTTGGAGTGAAAGCATATATTTCATCACAGACCGTAGATCCGGAAGTTATTTCTATGGGAACCAGTTATCTGAGGATATGCTGTGTGATCTCTTTTGGAATCATCTTTTTCTCTTTGTTTGAAAAACTGCTGCAGGCAACCGGTCGTTCTCTGTATTCTACAATTGGTCAGGTAGCAGGAGCGGTCATCAATATTATTCTTGATCCGGTCATGATCTATGGCATTGGGCCGGTTCCGGAAATGGGAGTAGAGGGTGCTGCTTATGCAACTGTGATCGGTCAGGTGGCATCAGCAGTATTGCTATTTATATTCCATATGAAATTAAATAAGGAATTTGATCATGAAATGAAGAATATGAAGCCAGATGCTGGTATTATAAGAGAAATCTACAGTATTGGTCTTCCTGCGATCATTGCACAGGCATTAATGTCTATCATGGTTTATGTAATGAATCTTATATTGAAATTCAGTCCGTCAGCCCAGACGGCCTATGGACTGTTCTATAAAGTACAGCAGTTTGTACTGTTTCTTGCATTTGGACTGCGAGATGCGATCACGCCGATCATCGCCTTTGCCTATGGAATGGGAAGTAAAAAGAGGATTAATGACGGAATCAAATATGGTCTTATGTATACAACGGCATTGATGATATTTGGTATCCTTATAACAGAATTATTCCCAGGTGCATTTGCTACATTGTTCAATGCAGGACAGTCAAGGATTTACTTTATCGGAGCTATGAGAGTGATTTCCATCAGTTTTATTTTTGCAGGCATCAATGTTGCTTATCAGGGCATTTATCAGGCATTAGATGGCGGAATAGAATCACTGATCATTTCCATGCTCAGACAGCTTATTATTATATTGCCCCTTGCAGGAATTTTTTCTATTTTTGTCAAAAATGGACAGATGGGAGTTTCTCTGATCTGGTGGGCATTCCCGATCACGGAGGTAATAGCTTGCCTGGTGGGATATGTCTTTTTAAAGAGGATCAAAAAAAGCAGAGTGGAACGGTTAAGTTAAGGAGGAAACAGCTATGGCAAAAAGAATCATCACGATCAGCAGAGAATTTGGAAGCGGCGGACGTTTTATAGGTGAAGAAGTAGCCAGGAAGCTTGGAATCGCATACTATGACAAAGATATTATTGGTCATATTGCGGAAAAGTCTGGATTTTCTTCAGAATATATCCAGGAAAAGTCAGAACTGTCTCCCAAGAAAGGCTTATTTGCATATGCTTTTAGTGGGCGCGACAGCACAGGAAAATCGGTAGAAGATATGGTGTATGAAGCCCAGAGAAAAGTGATCCTGGAGATCGCAGAAAAAGAAGCATGCGTGATCATTGGAAGAAATGCAGATTTTATTTTAAGGGATCGGAATGATGTATTAAATGTATTTATCCATGGAAATATACCGGAAAAAACAGAAAGGATCTGCGGACTTTACCATGTTACGGAAGCAGAAGCAGAAAAGATGATGTCAGATATCGACAAGCGTCGTAAAGCAAATTATGATTTTTACACAGAACAGAAGTGGGGAATGGCTCATAATTATTCTCTGTCTTTAAACAGCTCCCAACTGGGATATGAGATGTGTGAGAAGATCATAATGGATTGTATAAAGTAAAAATATAAATAGGAAGCAGCGAAAAAGGACCAAAGATTCAAAATGAATCCATGGCCCTTTTTTGTGTGAAAGAAAAGGATAAGAGTTTCTCGTTCTGTTTTACTTTCCAAGTGCAATTTTTCCCATTGCATCTACCTGCATGATCGCGTCATAAAGTTCGACTGGTTGAACATCTCCGGCAAGATTATGTATTGTCTCGCCAGGAACACATGCGTTCTTTGCGATGATTGCTACTTGCTCTGGGGTTGTAACACCGATTTCTTCTAATGTTACCGGAAGTCCTACTTCCAGGCAGAAATCCTGAACTTCTTTGAATTCTTCTTTAGAAGCACCTTCCAGAACCAGCTGTACCAGTGTGCCAAGGGCAACACAGCAGCCGTGATCAGCATGAGCGATTCCCAGGGAGGTTACTCCGTTATAGAAAGAGTGCGCTGCTGCACAGTTTACGTTATCTGCTCCCACACCAGATAAATATACATTTGCTTCAATGATCGCTTCTAAAGCTGGAGTTACGGCATGTACTTTGCATGCTTCAACTGCCTGTTTTCCATAGGCAACTAATGTATCGTAGCATAATCTGGCAAGCGCCTGACCAGCACGTGTGATTCCTGTTCCCTCCAGGCTGGCAGATTCTGTACGAATGGAAGCTCTGCCTTCAAAATATGTTCCAAGTGCATCTCCCATACCTGCGATCAGGAATTTCACTGGTGCATTTGCAATAATAGTTGAATCCACCATGACAGCATCTGGATTGGTTGGGTAAAACAGGTATTTGTCAAAACTGTGATCATCGTTATAAATAACAGAAAGTCCGGTACATGGAGCATCTGTTGCTGCTACAGTAGGAATGATAACGATATGTTTGCCAGTGTAATATGCAGTTGCCTTGGCAGTATCTACAGCACTTCCGCCGCCAACTGCAACTACGGTATCAATATGATCTGTTTTAACGATTTCGCCCATTTTTGCAATTTCACCGTTGCTTGAGATTCCGCCGAAAATCTCATAACGTCTGTAGTCATCACTGTCTCCAAAGCTTTTTTCAATTTTATCATGGCATGCTTTGTAGCCGCTGTTTGAACAGACAAATAGCCATCTTTTTCCCATATAGCCCATTTCTTCCTGAAATTTCAAAAGAGCATCTCTTCCCTGTACATATTTCAGTGGTTCACGCATTGCTCTAAGTCTACCCATCATAATAAATGCACCTCCATGCTTTGATTTGTGAAATTTAAAACAATCTCTTATATAAAAATATATCATATTTTTTAAAAATGTCCAGATTATTTGTTAAAAATTTAATTTATTGCATAGCCCGCAGTATAAGGTATAATAAGCGCAGGAAAGAAAGTTTATTATACAGAAAACATAAGGGGATAAAAATATGGATGGAAATTTAACAAAAGGTCCAATCATGAAAACGCTGATCAAACTTGCAGTTCCGATCATGGCGTCATCATTTCTTGGAACATTATACAGCATTACGGATATGGCGTGGATCGGGATGCTGGGTTCCAGGGCAGTTGCCGGTATCGGTGTTGGAGGTATGTTTACCTGGCTTTCCCAGGGAGTCGCGTCAATGGCACGTATGGGAGGCCAGGTACAGGTTGCACAAAGCCTTGGCCGTGGTGACAGGGAAAAGGCATGTGGATATGCGCAGGCAGCAGTGCAGCTTGCGGTATTGTCAGGTATTGTGTATGCAGCGTTAACATTGAGCTTTACCCATCAGATGATCGGGTTTTTTCATCTGGCAGATCCTGAAGCCAATGCAGCTGCTTTGTCTTATACCCGGATCGCCTGCGGACTGATCATTTTTTCTTTTTTAACATTGACTTTAACAGGAATTTATACGGCCCAGGGAGATTCGAAAACACCTTTTGTTGCAAATCTGATCGGTCTTGTTACCAATATGATCCTGGATCCTGTTCTCATCCTTGGTGTTGGCCCATTGCCAAGACTTGGAGTAACCGGAGCGGCTATTGCAACTGTGACGGCCCAGGCTATTGTTATGAGCGTTATGCTCCTTGGGTTAACAGTGCAGAAGAAAGAAAATGTGCTAAAAGGAGTCAGACTTTTTGATAAAACGCCGGTGTTGTATTTGAAAGGAATCTTCAGGATCGGGATACCTACGGCCATTCAGGGAATGGCGTACTGTGTGATTTCCATGCTTTTGACCCGGATGGTTTCTGCATATGGGGCAGAGGCAGTTGCCACACAGAGAGTGGGCGGTCAGATCGAATCTATTTCCTGGAATACAGCAGATGGATTTTCTGCTGCGATCAACTCCTTTGTTGCACAAAATTACGGAGCTGGAAAAAATGACCGTGTAAAAAGAGGATATATGATATCCTGGGTTACGGTTGGTATCTGGGGAATCCTTATCTCCCTTTTGATGGTCTGTTTCCCAGGCACCCTTGCAGGAATCTTTTTTTATGAGCCGAAAGCAATTGAGACAGCCATAGGATATTTGGTTATTGTGGGGCTTGGAGAAGCATTTATGTGTGTGGAACTGACTACAGGAGGTGCGTTATCCGGGCTTGGAAAAACACACCTTTGCAGTTTGATCACTATTATATTTACAGGTATGAGGATCCCGCTTGCTCTTGTTTTGAGCGGCATCATGGGATTAAACGGGATCTGGTGGGCTCTTACGATTACTTCTGCGGTAAAAGGAATTTTGTTTACGATCACCTTTTTATGGATCATGAGGAGAGCATGTTACTGTACATGGTAGGCACTTTTGGAACCGAAAGTGCCGTACGATAATATAATGGAAGCGGGAATTTGCCGTATTTAAATGTGGAGCCACGGCAAATTCCCTTGCTGGTCATGCAACGCATGAACAGTAACGAGAGCATAAAAGTATTTATATCCTTGTAAGGCTGAGTACCTGTCAAAAATACATTATTGTATGTGCGCAAGTAAGAAAAAGAAGCTGGCTTGACTTTTTTCCCATAAAAGAGTATAGTAGTCTCTGTCAGAAAAACAAAATAGAACAGACCGGGGAGCCTGACCGATCAGGCTGAGAGTTGGCTGCATTGCCAAGACCCGTATACCTGATTTGGATCATGCCAACGTAGGAAGCTGCTGCAAAATTAAAGTAGAAGTAAAGAGATGCCTGCGGGTATCTCTTTTTTTGCATTTTCCTCTGTTACATATCTTGAAAATGTTAATGACAGGTTCTGTCCATGTTTTTCGCGGCGGCACATTGGGGGCACCACCTTGGGTCGCTTAAAAAAAGTTATTGATGCCTGAAAGGAGCTATTTATGAAGACAGCATTAACAATCGCCGGAAGTGATTCCAGCGGAGGCGCCGGCATCCAGGCCGACTTAAAAACAATGATCGCAAATGGAGTCTATGGAATGAGCGCGATCACAGCATTAACGGCCCAGAACACCACCGGCGTTCAGGGAATTTTTGAGGTAACACCCGAATTTCTGGAACAGGAGATCGACAGCGTATTTACGGATATCCGTCCGGACGCAGTGAAGATCGGTATGGTTTCTTCTGCGGGACTGATTAAGTCCATTGCAAAGAAGCTTCACGCATACCAGGCGGAACATATTGTTGTGGATCCGGTTATGGTGGCAACAAGCGGATCAAAGCTGATCAGTGATGATGCGATTGACACATTAAAAGAATATCTGTTCCCATTAGCAACTGTTTTAACACCTAATATTCCGGAAGCAGAGGTTTTAGCCGGAAGAAAGATCACATCTGCAGATGATATGATCGCAGCTGCCAAGTCTATCAGTGAAACATATCACTGTGCGGTTTTATGCAAAGGCGGACATCAGTTAAACGATGCAAATGATCTTTTATACCGTGATGGCGGTTATCGTTGGTTTAATGGAAAAAGAATCGATAATCCAAATACCCATGGAACAGGCTGTACCTTATCCAGTGCCATTGCCTCCAATCTGGCAAAAGGCTATGATCTGGATACATCAGTGGAGCGTGCCAAGGCGTATATTTCCGGTGCGCTGGCAGCGATGCTGGATCTGGGACAGGGATCAGGACCTATGGACCATGGATTTGATTTTCACGGAAAGGGATTTGCAAAGGAGCAGGCATGACTATGACAGAACGGCTTTTAGAAGCCACAAAAGAGATCTGGGCGGATTATAATGAAAAACCTTTTGTAAAAGGGATTGCAGACGGCAGCCTGGATCATAAAAAATTTAAATATTATATGATACAGGATTATCTGTATCTTTTAGATTATACCAAGGTATTTTCTCTTGGAACAGCAAAGGCAGCTGATCTTTCAACCATGAGCCTGTTTTCCGGGTATACTCATTCCATTCTGGATGGGGAAATGCAGATCCATCGTACTTATATGAAGGAACTTGGGATCACGAAAGAGGAGCTTTTACAGACACCTTTGGCGTTAGATAATCTTTCCTATACTTCCTATATGCTGCGGATCGCATATGAGGGCGGTGCGCCAGAGGTTATGGCGGCGATTTTATCCTGTGCCCTCAGCTATGAATGGATCGCTAAAAAGATCGTGGCAGAATATCCGGATGCAGATAAACATCCATTTTACGGAGAGTGGATCAGAGGATATGCCTCTGATTCCTATCATAAGGATAATGAGGTTCTGATCCGGTTAATGGACCATCTGGCAGAGGAGCTTTCCGAAGAAGGAAAGAAACATCTGACAGAGATCTTTGTGGCCTGCTCCCGCTATGAGGCTGCCTTTTGGGATATGGCCTGGGAAATGAGGTCATAAGATGCTTAAATTTGACAATGTACGTTTCCAGTATGAGGTAGAAGATTTCTCCATCATCGATCATCTCTCCTTTGAAGTGCAGGACGGAGAGTTTGTATCTGTTATTGGCGCCTCAGGATGTGGAAAAAGTACGATTTTTCGTCTTGTGAACAAGCTTCTTACACCAGCTTCCGGTCAGATCCTTGTTGATGGAGAATCCATTGAAAAGAAAAAGAATTACTGTGGATATATGCCTCAGCAGGATATGCTGTTTCCGTGGCGTACTGTGAGGGAAAATCTCATGCTTCCTATGGAAATCCAGGGCAGATTTTCAAAGGAGCAGATGCGAAAAAAAGCAGATGAAGCCTTGGAATCAGTTGGTCTTACAGGCTGGGGAGATAAGATGCCTAAGGAACTTTCCGGAGGTATGCGCCAGAGAGCAGCTTTTGCCAGAACGGTACTTACAGGTTCCGATCTGATGCTTTTGGATGAACCGTTTTCTGCTCTTGACTACCTGACACGCCTTTCCATGCGTGAATGGCTTTTGGAGCAATGGGAGCGGGAGAAAAAAACAGTTCTATTTATCACCCATGATGTGGAGGAAGCGGTTTTCTTGTCCAGCCGGGTTTTAGTAGTGGAACAGTCACCGATCACCCATTTAAAATCCATTCCGGTTCCGGCCGGATATCCAAGATCCAGGGAAGAGCTCCGTAAGCCTGAGATCATGACCCTGAAAGAAGACCTGATCGGTATGTTAAAGAAGGAGACAGCATGAGAGAAAAGAAAAAAACAGGAAATCTCCTTGGCGGAAATCTTCCGGCAGCGATTCTTGTAGCTGTGCTGCTGTTTTTATGGCAGGCAGCTGCCATGGGAATCGATGCGGCCTATATTCTTCCGTCTCCGGTACAGGTGGTTGTAAGATTATGGGAACTGAGAGGACCTTTGTTTACCGCGCATTTGCTTGCTACTATGTCCGTTGTTGCCATTAGACTTTCAATCTCTATTGTTCTTGGCTTGGGACTGGCTATCATCTTGGATGTCATTATGTACACCTGTAAAGCTATTTATTCGCTGATTATTGTTT
>UQTA01000086.1 GCA_900543885.1 uncultured Clostridium sp. | reverse complement strand
TCCTCCTCCCGTGCTTTGTAGTGTAGCTTCTTGCAAATATTTTACAGCACAACATAGAGAGTTGAAATACTTTCGTTACTATTTGTGCCGCCAGCCGAAGGCGGCGGAATGGAGATTAATATGAAAAAAAGTTTGAAAAACAGAGTTGCAGGCGTAGCGACCGTTCTTCTTGCCGGTTCAATGGCATTTTCCATGACTGGATGCGGTAGCAGTTCGGATAATGCGGCCGGTCAGCAGACTGCCACAGATCAGAAAATGGAAGGAAATGAAGAATATACAAAGATTGTATATGCTTTTAAATCATTTAACAATATTCCGGAAGATCTGTCTGATGTAAATGAAGCAATCAGTGAAATTACAAGAGAGAAGATCGGTGTGGAAGTAGAATTAATGCCGATTGCTTCTTCTGCATATGGCCAGCAGGTAAGCCTTGCAATGCAGGGTGGGGAACAGCTGGACCTGTTCCATACAGGAAGTGGTCTGGAGTTATCTACATGTCTTGCCAATCATCAGCTTTATGACATTACAGATATTGTAAAGGAACATGCTACAGGCGCCATTGACGCAGTTGGTGAAGATTTTATGAAAACAGAAGTAATAGATGGAAAAGTTTATGGAATTCCGGCTGATAAGGGCGTTGCTCTTGCACCGACACTTCTGTATAGAGAAGATATCCTGGAAGAAATCGGCGTAGATTCGGCAGATATTAAAAATATTAATGATCTGACTGATGTATATAGAAAGGTAAAAGAGGCTTATCCTGATATGATTCCGCTGGTACCAGTCAATCCTGGCGATTCTGGTATGATCAATACTATTTACGGATTTGATTATCTGGGAGACCGCTATTTGTATCCAACAGGAATCCTGAATGGTGATGATATGCAGGTTGAGAATTTCTATGAAACAGAAGAATTTAAAGGCATCCTGACATTGGCAAGAGACTGGTATAACAAAGGCTATATCATGGGTGATGCAGCGACAACAACTAGCACATCCATCGAATTGTTAAGTGCAGGAAAAGGATTTTCTTATATTTCAAATTATGGTGGAAATGACGCTGCAACTCAGATTTCCACTCAGACAGGTCAGAAAATTGGCGCTCTTCGTTTAAGCCAGCCTTATCTTGGAACCTCTGATGTAAACAGAATTTCATGGGCGGTTGCATCTACCTGCAAAAATCCGGAAAAAGCGCTTGAATTCCTGAATTTAACTTATACAGATAAAGATGTTATCAACCTGATCATTTACGGAATTGAAGGAAAAGATTATGTAAAGGTCAGTGACAATGTAGTGAAATACCCGGATGGTCAGGATGCAAGCACCGTTCCATATACAGCTCAGCTTAGCTGCGGTTTATGCGGAAGTCAGTTCAACCAGTATATTTTGGAAGGTGCCAGCGAAGATACACAGAAAGTTATGAAAGAGGATAATCAGAATGCAGGAAGATCAAAGGCATTTGGATTTACCTTTGACAGCTCAACTGTAAAAACACAGTATACAGCAGTAAATAACGTGATCAATCAGTATCTTCCAGGACTGCGTTGCGGAAGCCTTGATCCTGAAACAGAACTTCCAAAGTTTCAGCAGAGCTTAAAAGAAGCAGGAATTGATGAGATCATTGCGGAAAAACAGAAACAGCTGGATGCATGGGCTGCAGAAAATGCGAATTAGGTGAGCTATTATGACAGGAAGAAAAAAAAGGGGGCGGGGGACTAAAAACACCCCTCTGCTATTAATCGCATTGCCGGGTCTTGCTTATCTTCTGATAAACAATTATATCCCAATGTTCGGGATTTTTCTGGCTTTTAAAAGTTATGATTTTTCAAAGGGAGTATTTGGGAGCCCTTGGTGCGGGTTTGATAATTTTAAGTTTCTGTTTAAGACAAAAGATGCGCTGATCATGACAAGAAATACAATCTTATATAATTTCGCTTTTATTGTGATCGGCACAGCTCTTGGTATTTTTGTGGCAATCCTGCTGACAGAGATCGTAAAAAGCGTTTGGGCAAAGTTTTATCAGTCAGCGCTGCTTTTACCATACCTGCTTTCCTGGGTGGTAATCTCCTACATGGTTTTTGCGTTTTTAAATTCAGACAGTGGATTTATTAATAATACTGTGTTAAAAACATTGGGAATGGATCCGGTGTCCTGGTATACCAAAAGTAATATCTGGCCATTTATCCTGATTCTGGTATTTTTATGGCAGACAGTAGGTCATACATCGATCATTTACATGGCTAGCATTGCCGGTATTGATAAAGGTATTTATGAGGCTGCTAAGATTGACGGGGCAGGTAAGATCAAACAGATCTTTTATATCACTCTGCCGCTTTTAAAGCCAACAATTACGATTATGGGCCTTATGGCCATCGGAAAGATCTTCTTTTCTGATTTTGGATTGTTTTATCAGGTGCCTATGAATTCGGGTGCTCTTTATGGCGTAACACAGACCATTGATACTTTTGTATACAGAGGTTTAATGGAATTAAATGACGTAGGAATGTCATCTGCAGCAGGACTATTCCAGTCATGTGTTGGATTTATCTTGGTTATCACTGCTAATGCACTGGTCCGTAAGATGAACCCTGAAAATGCACTGTTTTAATGGAAGGAGGCAATAAGATGAAAACGAGATTAGGCGGGGAACGCAGTTTTCACCGTTTTGCGCTGATAACACTAGGTATCATGACCATTTTATCATTGCTTCCGGTTATTCTGATCGTTATTGCATCATTTACAGATGAAAAATGTCTGATTGCAAATGGATATTCTTATTTTCCTGCAAAATGGAGCCTGGATGCTTATTTTTATATGATGAAGCAGGCGAAGCTAATCACCAGGGCTTATGGGATCTCCTTTTTTGTAACTATTACAGGAACGCTCTTAAGCGTGCTTTTTACTACGACATTAGCATATCCTATGTCCAGAAAGGATTTTAAATTTTCAAAGATCCTTACATTTCTTGTGTTTTTTACCATGTTATTTAATGGTGGTGTTGTTCCGGCTTATATGATGTGGTCTCAGTTTTTTCACTTGAAGAACACGATTTGGGCGCTGATCTTGCCAAATTATCTGATCACAGCTTTTAATATTATGCTGGTTAAGAATTATTATCAGAATAGTATTCCGGATGCATTGATCGAAGCGGCAGAAATTGACGGAGCTTCAGAACTTACCATTTTCTGGAAGATTGTTTTCCCATTATCTACGCCTGTAATTGCTACCATCAGCCTTTTTACAGCGCTGAAATACTGGAATGACTGGGTAAATGCATTGTATTACATTACGAAACCTCAGCTTTATGGAATACAGAATCTGCTGCTCCGTATCATGGATAATATACAGTTTTTAAAATCTGGTGGAGCTGGTGAAATTGCAGGTGCGGCTATGGTAGATCTTCCAGGCACTTCCGTGCGCATGGCAATGGCAGTTGTAGGAATTTTGCCAATTATTTTAATTTATCCATTTGTACAGAAATATTTTATCAAAGGTGTAGTTGTAGGCGCAGTAAAAGGCTAAAAAAGATTAGCGACTATTTGCAACGTTTATAGTTTGGGAGAAAAATGATGACAGGGAAGAAATTTGAGAGAACTACTCCGGAAGCAGTGGGAATTTCCAGCAAGAGTCTGGAACAGCTGATTGAAAATCTGGAGCGGGTAACAGAAATGCATGGCATTATGCTCATGCGACATGAAAAAATATGTGCAGAGGGGTGGTGGGCGCCTTATGCGCCAGGGATTCGGCATAGTCTCCATTCTTTGAGCAAAACATATTCTGCTACTGCAATAGGAATTGCAATAACCGAAGGAAAAGTCTTTTTAGATGAAAAAATCCTTTCTATTTTTCCAGAGAAGGCACCAGAGAATCCAGATGAAAATCTGAAGCAGCTGACGGTAAAGGATATTCTCTGCATGGGAAGTGGAATGGAAAGGCTTCCTGAGGTGACAGAGAACTGGCTACAGGCATATCTGGAAGTTCCTATTAAGCATCGTCCAGGAACTGCGTTTCAATACAACAGTGTGGGATCCACCCTTCTTTGCGCCATCGTAGAGAGAAAAACGGGAATTCCTGCAGAGGAATATTTAAAAAGCAGGCTGTTTGATAAGATTGGCATTGACAGTGATAATCTTTTGTTTGAACGCATGCCAGACGGTACAGTTTTTGGCGGCGGGGGTGTTTACGCCACAACAGAGGACAATCTAAGGCTGATGAAGCTTTATAAAGACGGCGGAGTCTGGGCGGGCGAACGCATTTTGTCCGAAGAATATGTAAAAATGGCAATATCAAAGCAGATTGATACTGCTACAGAAAAAAATGGAAATCCAGAGGCTACGGACAATTTCCTTGGTTATGGATTTCAGATCTGGATGTGCCAGCCGGAAAATGTATACAGGGCTGACGGGGCAATGGGCCAGTTTTCTATTGTATTTCCAGATCAGGATATGATAATTGCCGTGAATGAAACGGCTTCTAATGCCCATTGGGCGCAGAATACATTGGATGAAATATGGAGATTTGCAAAGACAGTTCATGAAGAGACACTGCCGGAGGATGAAGCTTCATCTAGACATCTGAAAGAAAAATTATCCCATCTGTCTTTGAAAGCACCTCATCGGCAATGCAGCCGTAATAGAAAAAAAGAGACTGAAATAGGTGGAAAATGCTATCTTGTGACAGAAGGACGGATGGGATTTGAAACAGAGATCAAACATTCAAATGCAGGGCTTAAGCCTCTTGAAGGAATAACGGAATTTACCATGAGATTTGTGCCTGGAACCTGCGAAATGAAATTTTGCCAGCAGGGAAAAGAACATAAAGTTCTAATCGCTACAGATGGATCATGGAGATGGAACCGGCTTAAACTAGATGGAAGGGTAAATAGTGAGCTGTGTTTAAGTGGATATTGGGAAGATAAAAACTGTTTTGTAGTCCATGCAAGATGGGTAGAAACCTGCTATGAAAATGAACTGAAGTTCTGTTTTGAAAAAGATCAGGTGCATATGAGTAGAATGAATAAAGTAGGACGATATATGACATTGCAATCACTTACAGCGATGGCAGAGAAAGCCTGAAAATAAGAAGGAGAAAAAGAGGTGATTCCATAAATGCTGAATAAGATTATGCTAATCACATATCCTGATTCCATGGGACATGATTTAAAGGATCTGCGTCATATTTTAAACCGGCATTTTAAAGATGCGGTAAAAATGGTGCATATCCTGCCGTTTTTTCCCTCTAGTGGGGATCGGGGGTTTGCTCCGTTAGGATATGAAAAGGTATCAGAAGAGTTTGGTGACTGGGAAGATATCCGTATGCTTTCAAAAGAATATCCGTTGATGTTTGACTATATGATCAACCATATTTCTGCCCGCAGTCCTTATTATCAGGATTTTCTAGAGAAAAAGGACCAGTCGCCTTACTGTGGATTGTTTATCCGTTATAAGGATTTTTGGGAAAATGGAATGCCGACCCAGGCAGAAACAGATGCTATTTATAAGCGAAAACCCAGAGCGCCTTATGTTACGGCACAGTTTGCGGATCAGACCCAGGAAGCGGTCTGGTGTACTTTTGGAGAGGAACAGATCGACCTTAACATGGAGACAGAGGAAGGAAAACACTTTCTGGAAGAAAATCTTCGCTGGCTGGCCAGACACGGTGCCTCCCTGATCCGCTTGGACGCTTTTGCCTATGCTGTGAAAAGACCGGGGACTTCCTGCTTTTTTGTAGAACCGGACATCTGGGAGCTTCTTGGAAGATGCGCCAAAATTGCAGCTGAGGAAGGTGCACAGATCCTTCCGGAGATCCATGAACATTTTTCAATCCAGAAAAAACTGGCATGTCGGGATTATTATGTGTATGATTTTGCGCTGCCAATGTTGCTTTTACATGCTATTTATTTTAAAAACAGTGAATATCTGAAGCACTGGTTTGAAATATGTCCGAGAAAGCAGTTTACAACGCTGGATACCCATGACGGAATTGGTGTAGTAGACGTCCGGGGGCTTTTGCCGGATGAGGAGATTGAAGCTGCGAAAGAGTATTTATTTCAGTATGGCGCTAATGTAAAGCGTGTCTATAATACGGAGAAATACAATAATCTGGACATTTATCAGATCAACTGTACGTATTATTCGGCTCTTGGGGATGATGATAATGCTTATCTTTTAGCCAGAGCAATCCAGTTCTTTGCGCCAGGTACGCCTCAGGTTTATTATGTGGGACTACTGGCTGGAAAAAATGATATTTCTCTTTTGGAGGAGACGAAGGAAGGACGAAATATTAATCGTCATTATTATACGGAAGAAGAGATAGGACGGGAAGTTGAACGCCCGGTAGTAAAGCAATTGTTGGAACTTATGAAACTCAGAAATACGCATCCTGCATTTGATGGTGAGTTTTATATGCTTCCATGTGAGAAGGAGCAGTTGATCCTGGGGTGGAAAAACGGAGATAGCAGGATTGAGCTACATGGAGATCTGGGGAAGAAATCGTTTGAAATTATTTAAAATGATTGGAACATTTATTTAAAACCAAAGGAGTAGGGCTGATTTATTTGGATCAGTCCTGCTCCTTTTTAACGTGTTTGAAATTTTAAATTCCTCACATTTTTTCACACAATCACCAAAATCTGGTCAAAAAATCCCGTTATAGCTTAAGTCAATGAAAGACAAGTAAGAGAAAAGATAAGAGAAAAATAAAAAAGCTAAATGCCCGTATATATTTGATACGGGTTGAAAGGAGCAATTCTATGAAACTTACGGGTAAAATCAAAGAACTTACTGCACTTACTTCTGCAATCTGCATGTTGTCTGCACCTAATACAACGGCTCTGGCTGCTACTGGAACAAAAATAAATTCTGTTCCTCTTTCTATTGAGTCAGAAATCGGGGTTGGGGATACAGATAGTGATGTAACCGTTTCCACATCCTCCTCTAAATTTGATATAGATGATGTGACGATCACCAATGAGCCAAGCGATGAGTGGGATGATGGCGACAAACCGAAATTAAAGATCGCTTTATGTGCCGATGATGATTATTATTTTGCTTCCGGATTTTCAAAAAGCAGTGTCAGCTTAAGCGGTTCTGACGGTACAGTTACATCAGTCAGCAGAAGCTCCAGTGATACTTTGATCGTATATGTAACACTGGATGCCCTGGATGATGATGACAGTGATCATGATCTGGATGTAAGCGGGCTGGAATGGGATGAGTCAGACGGGACGGCTTCCTGGGAAGAAAGTGATGATGCAAAAAAGTACGAAGTACGGCTTTACCGGGGAAGCAGTGCAGTGACCAGCGTGCTGACGACTACCAGCACCAGTTATGATTTTTCAAGCTATATAACAAAAAGCGGTTACTATATATTTAAAGTAAGAGGCGTATACAGCACTTCTGATAAGGGAAGCTGGGAAGAATCGGATTCATGGTATGTTTCATCCAGTGAAGCACAGGAGATCAGCTCTTTAAGTTCTTCAAATGGAAATACACCTTCCAAATACGACATCTTCCGGTACTGGTGCGTGGCTGAAAGACAATGTGGGATGGTGGTACTGCAACGCAGACCGCAGCTATACCACAAACAGCTGGCAGTATATTGACAATCTTTGGTACTATTTTGATGAAAACGATTACATGAAAACTGGCTGGATCTTATATAAAGATGCATGGTATTACTGCGGGGAAAGCGGTGCTATGTTAGTGAATACAACTACACCAGATGGCTATTATGTAAATGGTGATGGTGTCTGGGTACAGTAATTAAAAAGATGAAAGTTGAGGCAAAGCGATTATGGGCAGATATAGAAGCAGAATGGGAAATGACAGAAAGGCCAGAAAAGAGATCGGAAGAAGGCTGCGAAAGGGCGGTGTGATGATGTGTATGATGATCTCCAGCATTATGTTGTTGTCAGCTTGTGGTGGGAACAGCAGCAGCCAGAATACCACAGCAGCGCAGACCACAGAGGCAGCAGTAGAGAGCGGTGTACAGGACAGCCAGAAGGAGGTAATGGGGCGTGTGAAGTCGGTTTCTGATACGGAGATCACAGTTGAGCAGGGACCTGGTGGAGCACCAGGACAGAACAGTGACGGCCCACAGCCAGGCCAGAGTGCCAGACGGCCAGAACCAGTCACCAAAGGGTGAAACCACAACTTATAAGATCATAACATCCACAACCTTCACCGATGCAGACGGTGCATTAATCCAGGTTTCTGATATCCAGGAAGGTGACTTTGTTAAGATTACCACAGACGGCAATGGAACCGCAGTACAGATCTCTTTAGCTGATATGCAGGGAGGCCCGCAGGGCGGCCAAGGAGGCGGGGCACCGGGAGCAGGTGGTCCTGGAGGTGGGGCGCAGTCTGCACCCACATCTTATTCCGCTGTAAAAGAATTTACCAGTGATACAGAAGAGACCGGTCAGAGCTATATCTCAGAGGGTACGGATGAAAGCGCGGTTTTTGTATCTAACGGAGCTAATGTTACTCTAAAAGATTTTACCGTAAACAGAACCTCCGAAGACAGCAAAGGCGGTGACAGCTCCAGCTTTTACGGCGTAGGTGCATCAATCCTTGCAACAGACGGAACTGTTGATCTAAAGGGTGGAACGATTACTTCTGATGCAGACGGCGCTGCAGGTGTATTTGCCTATGACAAAGGTACTGTAAATATCTCTGATACTGCCATTACCACAACTGGAAATACAGCAGGCGGTATCCACGCAGCAGGTGGCGGTACAGTCAATGCAGAAAATCTGACAGTCCACACTTCTGGTGAGTCTTCCGCGGCGATCCGAAGCGACAGAGGCGGCGGCACCATGCGTGTAAAGGGCGGCAGTTATACCTCTTTAGGAACTGGTTCACCGGCAGTTTACTGTACAGCAGATATTGAGGTGAATGACGCAAAGCTGACAGCAGAAAATTCTGAAGCAGTGTGCATTGAAGGCTTAAATTCCCTGTCACTGACAGGCTGTGACCTGTCCGGTCATATCCAGGAAAATGAGCAGAATGACTGCGACTGGACAGTGATCTTGTACCAGAGTATGTCTGGTGATTCTGAAGTGGGAAATGCTGTATTTAATATGACCGGCGGCAGCCTGACTTCTGAAAATGGCGGTCTGTTTTACACTACAAATACAGAAAGCACTTTTTTTCTTAAAATGTACGGGAAATGCCAATAAGAGAGGCTGGGGACAGAGCGGTGCAAACGGAGCGGATTGTTCCTTTACAGCAGAAAACCAGAAAATGGAAGGGAATGTGGTCTGGGACAGTATCAGTAACCTGAAATTTAAGATGACAGAGGGAAGCATCCTTACAGGCGGCTTCATCCAGGATGAGTCCTGCGCCGGAAATGGAGGCAGCGGAACGGCAGATCTGTCTATTGATGCCGAATCCACATGGATCGTCACAAGAGACAGCCGGTTATCAGGACTCACAAATAAAGGGACGATCAAAGATGCAGATGGAAAGACGGTAACGATTAAGGGAAGTAACGGAACCGTGTATGTGCAGGGAGACAGTGCTTGTACAGTGATAGTAGATTCTTATGCTGCATAATAAAACTGAATATGAAAGGAAACTGTTTTGAGACGGCTTCGGTCGTCTCTTTTTTCTTTATAGGAAAGACCGCCTTCGTTTCGGCAGCCTGCGCAGAAACTGCCATAAAACATCCCAGAAGAACCGTTGCACATAAAAGTTTAAAGTTTGATTTACAGGGCATAGTTGTGGCAAAAATGTGGCAGTCATTTACGGTTTCATGACAAAATGGTATGATAGAAAGAAAAGCCAACGGTATTTGCGGAGGTAAGCGTATGCAGAAATTGATTTACATAGCGGACGATGAACAGAATATCCGGCAGATGATGAAAGCATTTTTGGAAAGCGAGGGATATGCGGTAGAGGTATTTTCCAACGGTGCAGAGATACGCCGGGCTGTCCGGCAGAAAACTCCTGACATGATTATCTTGGATGTGATGATGCCGGGGGAGGACGGATTCAGCTTATGTACTTCTTTCCGCAGGGAAAGCGGGATTCCAATCATGATCGTATCAGCAAAAGACAGTCCCCTGGACCGCGTCACAGGAATTACTCTGGGAAGCGACGATTATATTACAAAGCCGTTTCTCCCGCTGGAGCTGATCGCACGCGTAAAAGCGCTGTTCAGGCGGGCGGAGCTGTCGGCCCCGCAGGTAAAAGTGCTCCCGGAGCGGTACGAATGCGGCAATCTGGAACTTTACCAGAAGGAGAGGAAGGTCTTTGTGGAAAATGAGGAATTTCCCGTGACACCGACAGAGTTTGAATTCCTTCGGTATCTGATCGAGAGGGAGGATGCGGCAGTGCCGAAGGAGGAGCTTTTAGAGCATGTGTGGGAATGCAGGGGGGTAAAGGAAGAACAGAGGATGCCGGACGACCTGGTAAAGCGGCTGCGCAAAAAGCTGAAGGCCAGAAATTCCACCGCCAGGGTGGAAACCGTATGGGGGTATGGATATCGGCTGACGGCAAAAATACTTTAGGGACCAGGGGGTGCCGGATGGGACATAATATGAGGACGAGGATTTTCTGGCCGGTTCTGGCGGTGATCCTTTTTCTGGCGGCAGGCGTATGGATTTCATTCGCGGCCACATCGGAATGGTATGCGGCTTATACGGCTGAAAAATATACGGCTGAAATGCTCTCGATGGTTGAGCAGGGGAGAACGGAGCTTTCCAGGGAAGCAGAAAGGCTTAAGGGCAGAGAGGAAGCGCGGGAATATTCCAGAGAACTGCTGCAATATGTAAAGAACCATGTAAAAGCCGGGGAAACAGAAGGAAAGCTTTTGGTATTTAACTCAAAGTTAAGGCAGACATACCCGCAGACGCCGGAGGAGGGGACGGTTCCGGACCAGCTCAGGCAGATCTGCGTCAGTATTTTGAAGGAGAATCCAGGGATTATGCGCCTGGAGGAAACTCTGAACATGGACGGGGAATCCTGGCATATCCGTATGCTGGCGCTGGACACAGAGCATAATATCCGGGCAAAATATTTTGTAGTGGTGGCACAGGTGCCGAATTTATCCCTGATGTGGGAGTATATGGGAAAGCTTTTGGCAGGCATTACCGCCGTGGCAGTCGGCCTTGGGGCGGCGCTTGTCTGGCTGGCAGCGGGAAGTATCACGCGTCCGCTGAGAAGATTCTGCCGCCAGGTACAGTCGGCAGGAGGGAGGGAATGCTGTCAGATAGAGGAAACCTATTCTCTTTCTGAACTGGAAAGCCTGAAAGCGGCATATAACCGGATGGAGCTGGGAATTCGTCAGAGCCAGGAGGCAAAAGACCGTTTTTTTCAGAACGTTTCCCATGATTTAAGGACGCCTCTGGCATCCATCATCGGCTATGCGCAGGGGATTCAGAGTGGCGTTATGAAAAAACCGCAGGAAGCAGCCGGGATTATTCTGGCGGAGAGTATGCGTATGAAAAATCTGGTGGAGAGCATTCTGACACTGACCAGGATTGATAACCGGGAATTAAAGCTCCAGCTGGCGGAGATTGACTTGGCGGAGTTTCTGGAGGAACGGCTGGACGCGCTGAGGGGGATGGCCGGAACGCTCCGCCTTGATCTGGATATCCAGAGGGAGGACGTGATGATATGGACGGATCCTGAACTTTTAAGCCGCATCGTCCAGAACGTGATCTCAAACTGTGTCCGGTATGCAGAACAAAGAGTTTCCGTACGGCTGGAAATGGAAGATGCCTGGGCGGTGATCCAGGTGGAGGATGATGGAAAAGGGTTTGATGAGAAAGAACGTCCCCATGTATTTGAACGATTTTACAAGGGAGAAAAGGGAGCTTTTGGGATCGGGCTTTCGGTCGTATGGTCCGGTATGGATTATCTGGGAGGCCGGGTGGAGATTGAAAACCTGGAACCGCCCCTTCATGGGGCCGTTTACCGCCTGTATTTCCCTCTTTCCTAGAAACTGTCTGAAAAACGTAAGGAGTAGCCACATTTCTGCCACATGAAAAATCTACAAAAATGCCACGGAATCCGTTATTGTAAAAGCAGGCCGGGAAAACGGGAAAAGACCCCGGTACGTATACGATAGAATCATTTTTTACTTTAAATGAAGAGAGGAAGGGCATAAAAATGAAAAAATGGAGATTAACAGCTGCAGCGTTTATCTGTGCGGCAGCCATGGTGTTTCCGGCACAGGCAGGGACCTGGATGCAGGAGGGAGATACATGGAGGTATCAGCAGGAGGACGGAAGGCTGGCGGCAAATTGCTGGATACAGGATGAGGGCGGCAGATGGTATTATCTGGATCAAAACGGGATTATGGTGCGCAACCGTGTAACGCCGGACGGGTATGTAACCGGCAGGGACGGGGCTTATATTCCCGGAATGTGGCAGGACGGCGATTCGCCGGTAGCGCCCTGGGATTACCTGCAGCTTTTGTGGTCGGTCAGGAAGGTGTGCAGATCCTGGAAGCAGGACAGGTTCCGGCCGGAGCATTGGGACAGGCGGAGCCGGTGTTATTGTCCCGGAAATTGTGGGACGGGGACCGGCTG
>UQTA01000085.1 GCA_900543885.1 uncultured Clostridium sp. | reverse complement strand
TGATAATACAACAAAAATACTGAATGCGCATTACTATCTAATTTTCTCATAGCTATCAGCCTTCCTTTTATTATCGACTGATCATATTATACCATGCAAACATCTGTTTGTCTATGTTTTGCAGAACATTTGTTCTTATTTGTTCAGCAGCACAGAAATGTGCAATATTCCAACATGCCAGTTATTGCATAATTTACAAAAACAAAAGCGGGCAATTCATCTCACCACCTGTAGAGGATGGGAGAATTCTTGCAGTATGTTGTTAAAACCGGCATAGACGCATCAAAAAAGAACCCGCAGCCTGTTTTCACAGTACCACGGGTTCTGAAAGCACTCATATCTGAATATAAGTCTGTACAGTAAGCTTTGATTACTTCAGAGTAACCTTTGCTCCTTCTGCCTCTAACTTTGCCTTGATATCGTTTGCTTCTTCCTTGGATGCGCCCTGCTTTAATACCTTTGGTGCGCCATCAACTACGTCCTTAGCTTCCTTCAGGCCTAAACCGGTAGCTTCACGAACAACCTTGATAACCTTAACCTTGTTTGGTCCAACTTCGGTCAGCTCAACGTCGAATTCGGTCTTCTCTTCAGCTGCTGCTGCGCCAGCACCTGCTGCTGCAACTACAACGCCTGCTGCTGCAGATACGCCAAACTCTTCCTCACATGCCTTTACTAAATCGTTCAGTTCTAATACGGATAATTCCTTGATAGCTTCGATAAACTCAGCGGTTGTTAACTTTGCCATTTTAATTTCCTCCTGTTTAAAATTATTTTTCGATAGGATCTGTGTTTCAGGCTGCTTTTTCTGTACTATGCAGACAAAAGAGCCACAAATTCATTTTGCAGATTAAGCCTCTGCTGCACCACCATTTTTCTCTGCGATCTGATTGAGTACGCGAGCCAGGTTGGTGATTGGGGACTGGATGCTTCCAAGCAGCTTTCCAAGAAGAACTTCTCTGGATGGAATGGTTGCGATAACCTGAGTTCCAGCCTGATCATAGTAGGTTCCTTCAACTACAGAAGCCTTCAGTTCCAGCTTAGGAGCGGTCTTAGCGAATTCAGCCAGGATTCTAGCTGGTGCTGTAGCATCATCCTTAGATACAGCTAATGCTGTAGGTCCTTCCAGATGTGGATCCAGAGCTGCAAACTCGGTTCCTTCTGCTGCACGCTTGATCAGAGTGTTCTTATATACTTTGTAAGAAACTCCAGCTTCTCTTAACTGTTTACGCAGTTTTGTATCCTGTTCTACAGTCAGACCACGGTAGTCAACAACAACTGCACCTACAGCGCCGTCCAGCATTGCCTTGATCTCTTCTACTACTGGCTGCTTTAATTCAACTTTTGCCATGAATGGTTTACCTCCTTATATTATTTCGTATTGAAAACCGTCATAGCAAGGACACGATTTTATTAAAAAACCTCCCTGCCGCAATGACAGAGAGGTACGCAAAATCTCATTTGAGTTTTGTATGTTCCTCGGCAGGCGTTTTAAGCTTACACCTTACGGTACCTGCTGTCTCAGGGCATTCAACACGCATATTACAATAGCATATTGGGATACAAATGTCAATATGTTTTTTTAGTTTTTTGCAAAAAAGACCACAGAGAACCGAAATTCTCTGCAGCCTTAATTTTTCTATTCAGGACACCTGATTAGTTTGTAAGCTTAGCTACGTTCAGCTTAACGCCTGGGCCCATGGTGGATGTAAGAGCTACGCTCTTGAAGTATGCGCCCTTAACGGTGCTTGGCTTAGCCTTTAAGATAGCGTCCATAAGCGTCTGGAAGTTGTCCGCTAACTGTTCCTCGGTGAAGGAAGCTTTTCCTACTGGCACGTGGATAATGTTTGTTTTGTCAAGTCTGTACTCGATCTTACCAGCTTTGATTTCCTTGATAGCCTTGGTTACGTCCATGGTTACGGTACCAGCCTTTGGGTTTGGCATTAAGCCCTTCGGTCCAAGTACACGGCCCAGACGACCAACAACGCCCATCATGTCAGGAGTAGCAACAACAACGTCGAAATCCAGCCATCCTTCGTTCTGGATTCTTGGGATCAGCTCCTCTGCGCCTACGAAATCTGCGCCAGCTGCCTGTGCTTCGTCTGCCTTAGGTCCCTTAGCGAATACTAAGATACGAACAGTCTTACCTGTTCCGTGAGGAAGAACAACAGCTCCACGGATCTGCTGATCAGCGTGACGTCCGTCACATCCTGTTCTGATATGAAGTTCTACAGTCTCATCAAATTTTGCAGAAGCGTTCTTCTTAACGATAGAGATTGCATCTGCTACGTCGTAAAGTGCAGCACGGTCTACGTTCTTCATAGCCTCTGCATATCTTTTACCTGTTTTCATTATAAAATAACCTCCTAGTGGTATTGACGGGGGAATCTCCCTCCCACGTTCATATATACGGTATCAATTATTCTTCGATGGTAACGCCCATACTTCTTGCCGTACCAGCTACCATGCTCATAGCAGCCTCAAGGCTTGCAGCGTTTAAGTCTGGCATCTTGGTCTCTGCGATCTTCTGAAGGTCAGCCTTCTTTAATACAGCTACCTTAGTCTTGTTAGGAACACCTGAACCGCTCTTTAAGCCGCATGCCTTCTTGATCAGAACTGCTGCTGGCGGGGTCTTGGTGATGAAGCTGAAGCTTCTGTCCGCATATACGGTAATAACTACAGGGATGATCATATCTCCCTGATCTGCTGTTCTAGCGTTAAACTCTTTGGTAAACTGTACGATGTTTACACCGTGCTGTCCAAGAGCTGGTCCAACTGGTGGTGCTGGTGTAGCCTTGCCTGCTGGAATCTGTAATTTGATATATCCTGTTACTTTCTTTGCCATCTTAGGCACCTCCTAAAATTATGTGGTATTGTCGGGAATCTCCCTCCCACCAGCTTCTGCTGTGCAAAAGCTGATCCGTTTTACATTTTCTTTACTTCTGCAAATCCCAGTTCGACCGGTGTTTCACGACCGAACATTTCTACATTGATAGTGATGGTCTGTTTGCTTTCGTTGATCGCTTTGATAGCACCAACTGTATCTTTCCATGCACCGGAGATAACTGTTACCATATCTCCCAATGTAAAGTCGACTAAGACGTCTTCCTTCATAAATCCAAGGCTTGCCATTTCTTCTTCAGTCAGAGGAACTGGTTTGGAGCCCGGACCAACAAAGCCTGTAACGCCTCGGGTGTTGCGTACTACGTACCATGTATCATCGTTCATGACCATGTTGATCAGCACATAACCCGGAAACATTTTCTTGTCGGCTTTTTTCTCCACGCCGTTCTTCAGTTCTACAACAGGAAGCATAGGCACGGATACCTCAAGGATCTGATCCTGAAGGTTTCTGTTTTCAATTGTCTTTTCAATGTCGACCTTGACTTTGTTTTCATAACCTGAGTAGGTATGGACTACATACCAATGTGCTTCTGACATACAATCACCCTCGCCTTTGAATTAAAGAATAAAGCTTAAACCGAATTTCATAACCATATCCAGCACACCGATCAGCGCGCCGATGAAAATAGACATGATCACAACTGCAACTGTCTGTTTAGCAACAGTTTCCTTATCAGCAAAGACGATCTTCTTGTACTCTGTCTTCAGGCCTTTGAAAAAGCTTGGCTTTTTCTCCTTCTTAGCCGTCTTCTGGTCAGTCTTGGCCGCTTTTTCCGTGGTTTCTACAGTATTCACTGTATTTTCTTCCATAACTTCACGTCCTTTACTGATCAGGATTACTTTGTTTCCTTGTGTAACGTATGTCTCTTGCAGAATCTGCAGTACTTCTTGGTCTCCATGCGGTCAGGATGAGTTTTCTTATCCTTAGTCATGTTGTAGTTACGCTGCTTGCATTCTGTACATGCCAGTGTGATTTTTGTGCGCACGACTTCCACCTCCATTAAATTATCGTAATTCAATTTGCTTCTCGGTCTTAATTTTAAGCATAAAAAAAAGACCTATCTTCCATTCGCCCGTATACTATAACATAAAAATATTCCCGACGTCAAGAGATATAGCAGGTCTTTTTCATCATTTTTATCAGTTTCTGCAATTTTTTTCTTATCGGCCGGAGCCGATAGCGATCACAAGGAGATAAACCTGCTCTGCCCCGGCTTTTTTTAAGGCCCTGGCACAGGCTTCTGCTGTACTTCCCGTGGTATAGATATCATCAATAAGGAGAACTTTTTTCACTCCCGGCGGCAGTTTTTTACAGAAAAATGCCTGTTCCAGGTTTTTAAGACGCAGCGTAGGCCCCAGATCTTTCTGCGGCACTGTCTTTTTGGACCGGATCAAAAATTCTGAGGACATGGGGATTTTCAGATGTTCCGACAGACGTTTTCCAAATTCTTCTGCCTGGTTAAATCCACGTTTTTTCAAACGGCTTTTATGGACCGGGACCGGAATGATCAGACCGGGAGATAAACGGGCAATGTTCCCGGCATATCTTCTATATGCTGCTTCTGCGTAAAAGTCCAGATATTCCCGCCGGTTGTGATATTTGATCATTGCCAGGGAAGGCGCTGAAATTTCATTATAATTAAGCAGTGCCATTCCATGAGAAAATGCTCTTGGGCGGGCCGCACAGTCCGGGCAGTATTCCATTGTCTCACTTATGATCTCTTTTCCGCAGCATTTGCATACCGAGCCGCGGACCCATGACAATTTCTTCATACATGCCCCGCAGATCAGTGCCCCTTTGGGCATCACGATCTGACCGCAAACAGGACATCTGCGTGGGAACAAAAGGTCCAGTATTATATTTACCACGTTGCTCATATATTCTCCTTATAGATAGAGTTAGATTTATTAGAATGTTTAAAAGATTAAGAATCGGGATCAGGCATATATTTCTTCTATTCGTGCTTTTAAGCCACAGTATCGTTTCTGTTCCATGGAATTATCTGCCATGGTGTAAAATGCATCCGGACGTCCCACCAGACAGACGCAGGAACGTGCTCTTGTAACTGCAGTATAGATCAGATTTCTGGTCATCAGCATACGCGGACCGGAATACATGGGGATGATAACCGCCGGGTATTCGCTTCCCTGGGATTTGTGGATGGTGATCGCATAAGCCAGTTCCAGTTCTTCTAACTGCTTAAAGCTGTATTCTACCATTTTTCCTTCGTCAAACTCTACCGTAAGGTTTTCTGCGTATTCATTGATCTCACGGATAATCCCCATATCTCCGTTAAATACACCGGAACCTTTGTCCGTTGGAATGCCGTATTTGCTGCGGATCTCCCATTCCATCTGGTAATTATTTTTAATCTGCATCACTTTATCACCTATGCGGTAGATAATGCCGCCGGATTCTTTTTCTTTTTTTGATGGATCCGGGGGATTTAAGTAATTTTGCAGGATTTGGTTTAAGCGTTCTACTCCAAGTGCACCTTTTCGCATAGGCGTCATCACCTGGATATCACCTGGCTGGGCATGGACATAGTCAGGGAGCTTTTTCTGGATCAGGGTAATCGCTGCGTTGATAACTGCATCTGGGTTTTCCCTGCGGATAAAAAGGAAATCTTTGCTGCGTTTTGCCAGGTCGACCCGTTCCCCTTCGTTGATCTTATGGGCATTTACAATAATGTCGCTTTGAGCCGCCTGACGGAAAATGTGAGTCAGTTTTACTACATTAAAACAGCCGGAATCAATGATATCCCGAAGCACATTTCCAGGACCTACACTGGGAAGCTGGTCTACGTCTCCCACCAGTATCAGTCTGGTTCCTACATTTACAGCCCGAAGCAGGGAATGCATGAGACTGATATCTACCATGGACATTTCATCGATAATGATAACATCTGCATCCAAAGGATTTTCTTCATTTCGGTCAAAATGCATACCGCCGGAGCTGAAAACTCCATTTTTACCAGAGGAACCATTATTTCCCGGCATGGAACCTGAATCAGGAATTCCTGATGGGACCAGTTCCAGCATTCTGTGAATCGTCCGGGCCTCATAACCGGTCGTCTCTGTCATTCTCTTGGCTGCACGGCCGGTCGGCGCTGCCAGAAGGATCTCCATTCCTTCATTTTCAAAATACTGGATAATGGCATTGATCGTGGTGGTTTTTCCTGTACCCGGTCCGCCTGTGATCACCAGAAGACCGCTGTTTACTGCCTCAAAAACTGCCTTTTCCTGTAATTCATCCAGATGGATCTGAGCTTTTTTCTGTATTTTTGCCAGATTTGCCTGGATCTCTGTTTCCGGGATATCACCGCGGATATTTAAATCATGCAGCATGCGGGCCGTATTTAACTCCAGATAATAATAGTGGGAGGAATAAACCAGATATTCCGGTGGTTCGCTTCCTGGAACTGTTTTCACTACCACTTTCCGGTCGATCTGCATGTCCATCAAATGTTTTTCCATTGCTGACGGCTCTACTTTCAGCAGCTCCGACGCCTGGGAAAATAATTCTTTCTGTGGAAGATAGGTGTGGCCGTTGGCTGATGCCTGAAGAAGAATATAAAGGATCCCGGCTTTGATACGGTAGTCAGAATCGGTGAAAATGCCTACCTTTTCAGCAATCTCATCTGCCATTTTAAATCCCACACCTGGAATATCATCAGCCAGTTTATAAGGATTTTCTTTAATAATGCTGTAAAGCTTTGGACCATATTCCTGGTAGATCTTGGCAGCAAGATTTAAGGTAATCCCATAATTTTGCAGAAACATCATGGCTTCCCGCATGCCTTTTTTCTCTTCTACCTGCTCGGCAATGGCCATTGCCATTTTTTCACTGATGCCTTTTACTTCAGAAAGACGCTCCGGCTCTTCTTCCATAACCCGGAAGGTATCGGCTTTGAAATGGCGGACGATCCTTGCTGCCAGTGCCACTCCAATCCCTTTAATGGCACCGGAACCTAAGTAGCGTTCCATAGACTGGGCATCCTGAGGTGTTTTCATCTCATAACTTTCAATCTGCAGCTGCTCGCCGTACACAGGATGCTCGATCATATGTCCGGATGCCTGGATCATGTCTCCTTCCGCCGCATAGGAAAGCGTACCTACCATAATGACTTCGTCGCCGTCACTCTGGTCCGTAACAGACAACACTGTATAGCCATTTTCTTCGTTTCTGAATTTTATTTTTTCAATAAAGCCTGTGATAGTTGCCATTTTTTTTTCCTCTGCTTGTGTATCTGGACAGCCTCTGCCTGTTCTTGTTTCTATAGTAGTCAAAAAAGGCCGCCGCATTGCTGCGGCAGCCCGGCCTGTAATGTTATATACTCACGAACCCCGCGCTGCGCGCTCTACTGCCTGCTGTCGCAGGCGGTTCGTTCGTTTATTGGCTTGTGAAAAACAAATGTCTGCTAACGCAGCCGCTTGTTTTTCCCTACGCTCAATAATCTTCTTTATCGTTTCTTCCGCCGCCGATTCCCATGGATGCTTCCAGTGCGGAGGTCATGCCATGTGCAAATTCGATGAACTTGCCGGTACCGATAGCTACTGCTGTCAGCGGATCCTCTGCGATCACGGTGGTGATACCTGTCTTTTCTTCGATCAGGGCATCCAGTCCGCTAAGAAGGGAGCCGCCGCCAGTCATCACGATACCGCGGTCAAAAATATCGGCTGCCAGTTCTGGTGGAGTTCTCTCCAGGACATTGTGTACAGCATCTACGATCTGAAGAGCCGGTTCTCTCAGGGCTTCCAGAGTTTCATCGGAAGTAACTACGATGGTCTTTGGAAGACCGGTTACCAGGTTACGTCCTCTTACTTCCATAGTCTGTACTTCCGGTCTGCGGTATGCAGCACCGATGTTGATCTTGATCTCCTCTGCAGTACGTTCACCGATCAGAAGGTTGTGTTTCTTTCTCATATAACGGACTAAGGCTTCATCGAAGTCATCACCTGCGATCTTGATCGAAGTGCTGACTACCGGTCCGCCTAAGGAGATAACTGCGATGTCTGCAGTACCGCCGCCGATATCTACGATCATGTTTCCGCATGCTTTTCCAATATCAATGCCTGCACCGATAGCTGCTGCTACCGGCTCTTCGATAATGGCAACTTCACGGGCGCCAGCCTGATAGGTAGCGTCTTCTACTGCTTTCTTTTCTACTTCTGTCGCACCGCTTGGGATACATACGCTGATACGCGGCTTGCGAAGTGTTCTCTTACCTACTGCTTTATTAATGAAATATTTCATCATTTTCTCAGTAATGGTGTAATCAGAGATAACGCCCTGACGGAGAGGACGGACTGCTACGATATTACCAGGAGTACGTCCGATCATCAAACGTGCTTCTTCACCGATCGCCATGATCTTATTGGTGTCACGGTCGATAGCTACTACGGACGGTTCTTTTAATACAACGCCTTTTCCTTTGATATATACAAGGATGCTGGCGGTTCCTAAGTCAATTCCAATGTCATTGGACATCATTGAAAACATATAGTTATTTCCTCCTAAAATGTGGGGTACAAAAAGTTTCTAAAAATAATAGTTTCCTGTGTAACTCAAAAAAGGGCCTGCGCTTTAAGCATGACAAGTACGCCTCAGAGCAGACTGAAGTTGCTTCTATTATATACAATCTTGAAAAGTTTTCAAAGGTTTTTTTCACTTATTTAGATTCTTTATTGTTTTTTTATAGTATGTACATTTTTTGGACACATTTATTCCGTATGATAATAATCGTTCACCGAGAGGTGGACAAGGCCTTTGTTTCAAGTGGTTACTTGAAATCACAAAGCTTTTTCATACTCATACCGGACGGAGGAATCCGTCCGGCCCCCCTAAATGAATACCCCCTCTAATTTTAAATGTGGTGACCCGTTCTGTTTTTGCAGAGCGGGTTATTTTATTTCCAGAAGTTCTTGTTTTCCAATTTTTTCCAAATTCCTGTATATTCCTTAATTTGTTACAGTTCAGCCTTATGAAGATTTAGCAGAAGCCTACAAGATCGTTACCTGGTAACCTTTTGATAAAATGCTCTCCAGGGTGGTATAGTATAATTTTGCAATTAGCGTATATATCACATATAGGAGGATATTTTTATGACAGAACAGATGAATGAAAATGGTGTAAGTACAGCAGGAAAGCGGATGCAAGGGCAGTTTCGCAAGTTTCTGACAGAGCGGAATATGTCAGATCGGACGATCACAGCCTACTCTTATGCGGTGAAACAATTTTACGGACGGTATTCCCAGCTGACAGATAAAAATCTGCAGCTTTATAAGGTATTTCTCATTGAGCATTATAAACCTCAGACTGTAAACCTGCGTCTTCGGGCCATGAACTGTTTTGTAAGGTACCGTGAAAGTTCCCTTTGTCCCGTTTCTATGGTGCATGTACAGCAGAAGGGATTTTTAGAGCAGATCATCAGCCAGGCAGATTATGAGTTTTTAAAACAGCGCTTATGGGAGGACGGAGAATATAACTATTATTTTCTGATACGGCTTATGGCAGCTACCGGCGTGCGTATCAGTGAACTGGTACTGTTTGAGGTTGGTGATGTGAAAAAGGGATACCGGGATATTTATTCTAAAGGAAACAAACTGCGCAGAGTCTATATTCCCGCTGCTTTAAAAAAGGCCTTTGAAGAGTGGCCCGGATTTTCAGAACGTTCAAAGGGTATCTTATTTTTAAACCGGTTTGGTACACCCTTATCAGCTTCCGGCATCCGTTTTCAGTTAAAAGTTTTTGCTGTCAGATACGGCATTAATCCAGATGTTATGTATCCTCATTCCTTCCGGCACAGGTTTGCGAAAAATTTTATTGAAGTATGCCCGGATATTGCCTTGCTGTCAGATCTTTTAGGCCATAACAGTATTGAAACTACGCAGATCTATCTAAGGCGCAGCAGCCAGGAACAATACCGTATTGTCAATCAGGTGGTAAACTGGTAACTGTAAGGGGGAATGAGTATTATGAACACAACTGTAGATCTGACTCCATTTAATGAATTTCTGCTTCACAAAGGATCTTCTGACAATACGATCCGAATTTATCTTCTGGCTGTACGCCACTTTCTCTCACATTCTGATAATATTACCCCTGAAAGCCTGCAGGCCCACAAAGCATGGCTGCTGGAACATTACCGCCCTGCTACTGTAAATGTACATATTCATGGAATCAATCAGTTTTTATTATTTCTGAAATCATATCCTTCCTTATTTTTAAAGTTTTCTGAACAACCGGATTTTTCCTGTTTACCAGAAAATTTCAAACTTCCTGCCGTAAAATACCAGCAGAAGACCTTTCTTGATAATGTTATATCTAAGAGGAATTATGAGATACTAAAAAAGAGACTGAAGCAGGACGAAAACTGGTTCTGGTATTTTATCGTACGCTTCTTAGGGGCAACAGGAATGCGTGTCAGTGAACTGTTGAAAATAAGAGCAGAACATGTAAAAGCAGGAATGATGGATCTGTATTCAAAAGGCGGAAAAATGCGGCGGATTTATTTTCCCACTGCTCTCTGCGAGGAAGCCCAGGACTGGCTGAAGAAACGTGAGATCACTTCCGGCTGTATTTTCACAGGCAGAAACGGACATGTTATCACTGCCAGAGGTGTACATTTCCAGCTGAAAGTACTGGCAAAACGATATAAGATCCCCTCGGAACAGGTTTATCCTCACTCTTTCAGGCATCGGTTTGCCAAGAATTTTCTGGCAAAGTTTAATGATATTTCTTTGCTTGCAGACCTTATGGGACACGAAAGCATTGAAACAACCCGGATCTACCTGACCCGATCCTCCGAAGAGCAGCAAAAGCTGATTGACCGCCTTGTGAAGTGGTAGAGAAGAAAAACAAAATATGATATAATGAGCCCAAAAGAAAAACAAGCGGCTGCGAAGCAGACATTTGTTTTTCTTGGGCCATTAACGAAGGTCTCGCCTGCGTTAGCAGGCAGTAGAGCACGTTAGTGCGGGAGACCTGAGTATAACTGAGCACAGAAAAAATCTCATAAGCAACAAAGGATGGACATCATATGTACGAATACACCTGGTATCAATGGCTGAGTTTCTTCTATATATATTGCTTTTTCGGCTGGATCTTTGAATCCGCGTATGTATCTCTAAAACAGCGCCGTTTTGTAAACCGCGGTTTTCTCCGTCTCCCCATGCTGCCTCTTTACGGCACCGGAGCTGTGATGATGCTGTGGGTTTCTCTTCCCTTTAAATCCAATCTGATCATGGTCTATATTTCCGGTGTGATCGCAGCAACGATCCTGGAGTATGTGACCGGCTGGGGCATGGAACGCCTGTTTAAGATGAAATACTGGGATTACAGCAATCAGCATTTTAATCTGAACGGATATATCTGTCTGTCCTCTTCTGTTGCATGGGGATTTTTAACTATTTTTCTGACAGAAGTGATTCACAAACCTATTGAACGGTGGGTGCTTCATGTTCCAACTATGATCGGGATTCCCTGTTTATCTGTGATCACTGTTATTTTCATTATTGATACAGCAGAATCTGTACGTACTGCTCTGGATCTTGCCAAGGTGCTGGATGCTATGACAAAGATGAAGACAGAACTGGACGATGTTCAGGTACAGCTGGCGCTGTTAAAAGCGGAAACAGAACAGAAACTGGAAGCGGCAAAAGAAGATACTGCTGTGAAACTGGAAACCCTGCGTGTGGAAGCCGCTGGAAAAGCTGCTAAACTGCGGGATGAGACTGTAGAAAAAGCGGTCCAGCTGAAATATGAAACTGTAGAACGTGCAGCCAAATTGCGGTATGAAACTACTCTGAAAGCGGCTCAGTTAAAGGAACAGACAAGCGAAAAGGCTGCTTTGTTAAAGGAGCATGCAGATGAAAAGGCTGCTCAATACAGGGAAGAAGCTGCTGCGAAGATCGAAGCTGCAAAGAATGTCAAAGCTGCTATGGCTGCCAGCCGCAGTGAACGCATCGCTGCCATGAACAGCCGGATGGCAGAACTGACACAGAAACATCAGGATCTGTTAAAGCATATGAATTTCTATCACAAGAGCATTCTGCGGGGAAATCCATCTGCATCTTCTGCCCGGTTTGCGGCAGCTTTAAAGGAATTAAGGGAAACCGCTGAAAACAAGAAAAAGAAATAAGAATTTTCTGCAAAACAAACCCCAGAGCAGGGAGCTTCAAAGCTTCCAACTCTGGGGTTTTGCTTATTACATCATTTTATCTACCATAGCCATTACAGCTGCGCCAAGAGCATTTTCTTTCTCTTCTGCATCTTTTAAGGATGTTCCCTTTACACCAAAGTAGAATTTGATCTTTGGCTCGGTGCCGGATGGTCTTACACAGATCCATGCGCCGTCTTCCAGATCATAGTAGAGAACATTGGAAGAAGGAAGTCCGGTTGGCTTTACTTCACCGGTTGCCATATCTTTAATGGTATCTAACTTATAATCTCTTGCAGAGGTTACTTTGTAGCCGCCAACCTCTGTTGGAGTATTGTTTCTCAGTGTTTCCATAATGGACTGGATCTTTGCAAGTCCTTCGATACCGGATAAGCCGATCGCCTTTACAGCATCTTTGTAGTAGCCGTATTTCTCATACATAGCGATCATGGCATCCCATAAGGTCATACCTTTCTGCTTGTAGTATGCAGCTGCCTCACAGAGAGCGGCTGTTGCGGAGATAGCATCTTTATCACGGGCATAGGTTCCGATCAGGCATCCGTAACTCTCTTCCATTCCGAAAAGATATGTACCATGTCCTGTAGTCTCATTCTTTAAGATCTGCTTTCCGATCCACTTAAATCCGGTAAGCACTTCGATCAGCTCTGCGCCATAGGACTTCGCTACTGCGTCGATCAGGTTAGTGGAAACGATAGATTTAACAACCTGTCCATCTGCCGGGATCTTTCCTGCTGCCTGCTTCTGGCTGAGTACATACTCACAGAGAAGGGAACCGGACATATTTCCGGTCAGCGGGATATATTCTCCGGACTTGGTATCTTTTACATATACTCCAAGACGGTCTGCATCCGGGTCAGTTGCAAGTACCAGATCTGCGTTCTTCTCTTTTGCCAGCTTTAAGCCCAGTGCAAATGCTTCTTTTGCCTCTGGATTTGGATAGCTTACAGTTGGGAAATCTCCATCTGGCAGCTCCTGCTCCGGAACTACATATACATGGGTAAATCCGATCTCTTTCATAACTCTTCTTGCAGGAATATTTCCAGTTCCGTGAAGAGGTGTGTATACAATAGTGATCTGATCCTGCATCTCATCAATGGCCTTCTGGTTTACTACCTGAGCCTTTACCTGCGCAATGTATTTATCATCGATTTCCTGTCCGATCACCTGATACAGACCGGCTGCTGTTGCAGAAGCTTCGTCTGTAGTCTTAACTGTAGACAGGTCTTCAATTGCAAGAACTTCCTCTGTAACACCCTTATCGTGAGGCGGTGTAAACTGTGCGCCGTCTTCCCAGTATACCTTATAACCGTTGTATTCCGGCGGGTTATGGCTTGCAGTAATATTGATACCTGCTACACAGCCCAGTTCACGCACTGCAAAGGACAGCTCCGGTGTCGGGCGAAGGGATTCAAACTTATATGCCTTAATACCGTTTGCTGCTAAGGTCATCGCTGCTTCCATAGCAAATTCCGGGGACATATGACGGGAGTCATATGCGATGGCTACGCCTTTGTCTGCTGCTCCCTGCTTGATAATGTAATTTGCAAGTCCCTGGGTAGCACGTCTTACTACGTAAATATTCATACGGTTGATGCCTGCACCGATGATACCTCTTAAACCAGCGGTTCCAAACTCAAGGTCCATATAAAAACGCTCTTTGATCTCATTTTCATTTCCTTCAATGGCGCGCAGCTCTTCCTTTGTAGCCTCGTCAAAATAAGGGTTTGATAACCATTCCTGGTATATCTTCATGTAATCTTTCATTATAACATACTCCCTGCTACTAAAAACATATACAAATGTGCATATGCTAGATGATTTGCTATAATCTCACGATTTATAGTTACTGTTTCAACGTGTATGCTTTGGTGGTTAAAAGTAACACACTACTCACAAGTTCTTG
>UQTA01000084.1 GCA_900543885.1 uncultured Clostridium sp. | reverse complement strand
CCTTTTTTATAGCGAAGTTGATGTTCCAATGTTGCCCAGAAATCCATACCATTGGTTCGAATCTGTAATTCTACACGCATAGGTGTTTTACCCTTAGCAAAAAATACTGGTATTTCAACAATCATATCACTAATGGAAATACTTTTCATCAATTATTTATCCCCACAACAGTACCGTTTAATGCTTTGTAAATTCCTCCATGCAAATCGTATGCAATTTGCATAGCGGAATAAAACAAGTTTTTCATATCGCGAACATAAAGGATTTATCTGCTATTCAGACTCAGAGTGTATTTCATTTATAGCATCCTTCTTTTCTTCAATAATTTTCAAATTACGTTTTGCAACATAGCCTTCTATAGTTTCACCATTTTCATTTGTAAAAATTACCCTGTAATAATAATTGGTATTTTCAGTAATTATTGCTTCAATATTCTCATGGATTTTTCCAATTATCCTTGCTCCTTTTCTGGAAGTTCTTTTACATTGCTAACAACATATGCTGTTACTGGAATGCCTACATTTTCTTGGAAATACGGCTGAAAGAAATTTCCATATATAAAACATATTAACTGCCAAATAATAAAGAATTGTATTTTTTTCTTTTCAGTCCAATTGGCAAACTTATCCTGAAAACCTTTTGAATCAGTAGCCTGCTCAGTCAGCACTTCTTGGATTTCTGATTCTGTAAATGAATCATCGCCGTCACAGTCCTCTTTCAGCTCATCTTGAACCCGAGAGTATGCGGTTTCAACAATGTCCGATAAGGAAGTTGATTTTGGGACTATATCAGCAAACATACAGGAAAAATCTATCTGTTGCAACTGTTTCAATTGTTCCAATCTCAAACTTTTTGACATTGCATTTATTGATTCTGCTATTGCTTTTGCTGATTCTGCAATATTCATTTGCTCATATGCTTTAAATGACTGTGCAAGCGATTCAATAGTATTTCTCATGGAATCGGAAAACAAATCATTTGTCAAATGTTTTTCTTAATGACTCTGCCATTTCACTTATTTGAATTTGTGAATAAGATGAGTACATTTTCAATAGTTCATTCCTGTTTGACATTAATTCGACAGAGGACAATTTTTCATAACTACGGAATTTGCTTCTCAATTTCGAAGAAGGATGAATCTCAGCTGATCTGAGCATTCATCCTCTTCCATTGTTTCCTATAATATTGCTATTTAGAAGTCATCATCCATATCACAATCATCGAAGTCGATGTCATCCTCTTCCTCATCATCCTCGTCGAAATCACCGGCATCTCTAAAAAGAGCCTCGTGTTCCTCTTTGCTGGTACACATTAATTCATCCCATAAGAATCTTTCAGTTGCATCAATTTTTCCATCACCGTTAAAATCATTCCACTTCATACCGACACCCTCCTTAAAGATCGATGATTTGTTTTTCTTTGTACTTTTATCATAGCACAAATGCTGTTCAATAAAACGGACTATTCATATTTATTACTTTGTTTGAAATATCTTTTTAGAATCTGTAAACTCCCTATTACCTCGTTATTGGAAATCTGGCAGTTCCAGCCTTTTTAATTTGTGATCATCCAATCCGATAACCGTCTCCACACCGTTCACTTCGGCTATCTCCCAGAACTCCTTCCAATAATGATGTTTGTGTCGCATGGAGGAACCATTCTTTTCCAGAGGCCATCCAGATTGTACGGCCGCATCAATCCCCCGTACAGCAACTGCTTCCATTTCCGGAGTCCAGATTTTTCGTCTTCTGAAAATCCGATCCGGATGAGCAACGATTTTGAAATAACCTGTTTTCATTCCCGTGATCATCGCATCACCAAGAGCAGTGTATTCATCCTCCAGCAATCGTTCTTTCGACCATTCGAACGTATAATGCTCTCTGTCTTCCGGGTCTTCTGCCATATGCTGTCCAAGCAAAAGAATTTCCAAATCCGGATTGTTGGAAAGTTCTTGATAATATCCACTCCGATCATATCCCTCAAAATACTCAATCTCCAGTCCGATATGAATTTTGACTTTTCTCTGATACTGTTCCTTCAGATTTTTAAGAGTGGATACGTATTCCGGCAGCTCCTCATACTTCATCCGTCCGCCAAACGGATTGCCTGGGAACGGTGCATGGTCTGTGAACCAGATATCAGTTGCTCCAAGACCAATCGCTTTTTTGATATATTCTTCGTCGGATACCATCTCCGCATGCCCGCAACGGAACGTATGAACATGGAAAAGATATCGTTCTCCTAATGGCTTTATTTACAAAATAAAGGGAAAACATGTATCCCTGTTTTATACCGCTTATTTACGATATAACGGAAAACACGCTTTCCCTTTGCGATCCTCTTATTTACGAAATAAAAGGAAAAATATTCTCTTTCCGATTCCCTTATTTACGATATAAATGTCTTATTTATGAAATAAAGGGAAAACTACACAGAAGTATCAAGCTCATTTACATCCACAAAGGTCTTTCCATCTCTCCAGATACGTTCCAGATCATAGAACAGACGGTCTTCGCGGCAGAAAACATGTACAATGATATCTTTATAATCCATAAGGATCCAGTTTGCACTCTGGTAGCCTTCGATCTGCTTACATTCGCAGCCTGCTTTTCCAAGCATTTCTTCTACATTGTCAGCCATAGCCTGTACCTGATTAGGGTTGCTTCCGTCCGCGATGATGAAATAATCGGCAAGAACGGATACAGACTGAATATCGATGATCTTGATATCCTGGCCCTTTTTATCACTTAACGCCTCATAGGCGATTTTTACCATTTCCTTAGAATTCATTTCTATCTCCTTTTACTTTTCGGCTGCTGCTTCCTGCTCTTTGCTGTCAGTGCATGGAACTTCCCTGATTTGTTTAAAATACTCATAAGCAGTAGCAGTCATAGGATCAGCATCTGCACCTTTTTTAGCCAGATATTCCAATGTACTCTTTAAAATTTCATACATGGTCTGATCCAGGTCTTCATAGGCAAGTTTTCTCATCTGAGGAAGATTATCTGCCTTATAACGCCTTGGCTCAATATAATCAGCAATATATACGATCTTATCCAGAACAGACATGTCTGCCTTACCTGTGGTATGACAGGCAATGGCACTTAGGATCTCCGGATCTTCAATTCCGTATTTATTCTCTGCCAGCCAGGCACCGTACTTGGCATGAAGTACCGGAAGAGCTTTCTTTTCTGCATCAGTTACAGGAATCTTATGACTGATGCATTTCTTTAAGATGATCTCATCTGCAAAACGCTTGCCACAGTCGTGCATCAGTCCTGCAAGTTCTGCCTTATCTATATCATATCCATAACGCATGGCAAGATTCATACAGGTAAAAGATACGCTTAAGGAATGCTCATAACGCATAGGATCCAGTTTTGTTTTCAGTTTACTGCGCAGCATCATAATCTGGCTGCAATGATTGCTCATCTGCATAACTGTCTCTCCTTTAATCTTCAAAGGCTTCTCTGTAAAGTCCATGTATTCTGATATATCCGGCAACCGGACCTGGGACCAGGTCTTTTATAGACTGCCCCGAGGACACCATTTTCCGAATCTGCTTAGAAGCTACGTCCATTTCCTCAAAGCGAATCACTCCGATCCTGGCTTCAAATTTTTCTTCCAGATATTTTACCTGCTTTTCAAAATCCGGATGGTCCTTTTCATAGGATCTGGCAGCTACCAGTAAGACCGCCTGTTTCATGACCATTTCCGGGTGATACCACTGCTCGATCTCATAAAGGGAATCTGCACCTATGATAAAATAAAACTCATGCTGCGGATATACCTCTTTAAGCAGCGACAATGTCTGGGCCGTATAAGTGTTTCCTTCCCTTTTCAGCTCAAAATCAGAATATACAAAATAGGGAACTGATGCGATGGCCAGTTTTACCATGTCTTCCCGCTCTTTCCCTTCGGTCACCAGACGACCCTTTTTATGAGGCGGATGGCCTGAGGGCATAAACCAGATCTCGTCAAGGCTAAACTGCTCATATGCCTGTTTTCCAAGAGCAAGATGACCATTATGGATCGGGTCGAAGGTTCCTCCTAGGATTCCTATTTTTGCCATATCAGACCTCCCTGGTCATCGTAATTTATGGTAATACAATCTTTCTCTTTGTTTCATCCTTTGCCGGACGATACAGTACGATCTTTCTTCCGATCACCTGTACTACCTCTGAATGAGTACGCTCACCCAGCACTTCCGCAATGGATCTGCCATCATCCAGGCAGTTTTTTAATACAGTAATCTTTACAAGTTCTCTGGCCTCTAATGCTTCAGAAACAGCCTCTGTTACCTCTGGGGTAAGGCTGGATTTGCCGATCTGGAAGATCGGATCCAGATTCATTGCAAGACCTTTTAAATAGGATCTCTGCTTGCTTGTCATTGATTTCTCCTTTATCTATATAAACTTAGTCAATTAAGATTTATTTGTAATAATCAAACTCCAGACCATACATGCGGACAGTATCACCTTCACTGATACCGGCTTTTTCAAGATCATCTAAGATACCGGTATTCTTTAAGAACTTCTGGAAGAAATCAAAGCCCTTCTCAGAATCCAGATTGGTATAACCAAGCATCTTTTCAATTCTCGGTCCTTCTACTACATAAGCTCCGTCATCTGCTCTTGTAACTGTATAAGGCAGGTTGCGGTCACCCTGATACTCGATTTCAAATTCCTTCTCAAATACAACCGGCGCGGAATCTACAGTCTTTAACAGATCATTTACATGCCATAACAGTTCTTTCACGCCCTGTCTGCTGACTGCAGAGATTGAAAATACTTTAATACCCTTTGGCTCAAATTCTGCCTTTAATCTGGCAATAACATCATTGGAGTCATCTTCCGAATAACATGCATCCATTTTATTGGCTGCGATCACCTGTGGGCGTTTTAAAAGATCCGGATTGTATGCCTCCAGCTCTTTGTTAATAGTTAAAATATCCTCTAACGGATCTCTTCCTTCTACAGAAGCACCGTCTACTACATGGACTAACACTTTGGTACGCTCAATATGACGCAGGAAGGAATGCCCCAGTCCTACTCCCTCAGAAGCTCCCTCAATCAATCCCGGGATATCTGCCATAACAAAACCTGCACCATCACCCAGATCCACCACACCCAGATGTGGATTTAATGTAGTAAAATGATAGTTTGCAATCTCAGGTCTTGCGTTGCTGACTACGGATAACAATGTAGATTTTCCAACATTTGGAAATCCTACCAGACCTACATCTGCGATCACCTTAAGCTCCAGAGTAACCCACAGCTCCTGTCCAGGCTGTCCAGGCTGTGCATACTTGGGAACCTGCATGGTGGAGGTTGCGAAATGCATGTTTCCAAGGCCGCCTTTTCCGCCTTTTAAAATAACTTCTCTTTTATTATCACCGGACATGTCTGCAATGACTTTTCCGGATTCAAAATCTTTAATTACAGTACCTTCCGGTACCTTTACGATCAGATCATCGGCATCTGCTCCATGACAGCGGCGTTTTCCACCTTCCTGTCCGTCTTTTGCCACATATTTATGAATATGACGGAAATCTACCAGTGTGTTTTTTCCTGTATCTACCTGGAAAATAACATCGCCGCCTCTTCCGCCGTCCCCGCCGTCAGGACCGCCATTTGGAACATAAAGTTCTCTTCGGAAAGAAACATGGCCATCTCCGCCTTTACCGGACTTTATAAATACTTTTGCTCTATCTGCGAACATTATACAGCACCTCCTGTTGGTGTTGAATGTGAGGATCCTCAGTAGGCAGAACGCACATTCCGTCACTAAGGATACAGAAAAAAGGGGCTCCATACATACTTGTATGGGGCCCTCAGAATTACTCGTTGATTGCTCTTGGGTAAACAGAAACCTGCTTCTTGTCTCTGCCCTTTCTTTCAAACTTAACAACTCCGTCTACTAAAGCAAATAAGGTATCGTCGCCGCCCTTACCTACGTTGTTGCCAGGATGAATATGTGTACCGCGCTGTCTGTACAGGATGTTTCCTGCCAGTACGAACTGTCCATCAGCTCTCTTTGCGCCAAGTCTCTTGGACTCGGAATCACGGCCGTTCTTAGTAGAACCAACACCCTTTTTATGAGCGAATAACTGAAGGTTCATCTTTAACATGTCTTACACCTCCTTAAACCGGATATTAATGTATGATCTTCCATAATCATTCTCAATATTCTGAAGTCCCAGAATAAGAGAATTCATAAGGAGCTGTGACTCAGGGCTTATATCTGAAGTGAAGCGGAAGTCAAACTGAATGTCATCCTGTCCTGCTGTTCCTTCAAATCCGTCATCCGTAAATGTCTCTACTGAATTATAAAAATTAATAGCCAATGCAGAAACTGCTGCGCAGATAATATCTTCACCTTCTTCAGCATAACCTGCATGTCCCTTAATCACGATTCCGCAGTAAAGATCATTGCCTGAATCTGTGGATTTCTTAAATACTGTTGTCTGGATCATACCATTTACAATTAAGCGTTGATCTTTTCGATCTTAACCTGTGTAAAGAGCTGTCTGTGACCATTCTTTTTGTGATAGCCAGTTTTTCTCTTATACTTGTAAACGATAACTTTCTTTCCCTTGCCTTCCTTCTCAACTGTTGCTGTAACAGTTGCTCCGGCTACGGTTGGGCATCCAATCTGCAGTTCGCCGTTGTTAACAGCCAGCACCTGGTCAAATGTTACGGTCTCGCCTGCGCCTGCGCCCAGTCTTTCTACCTTAATGACATCGCCTTCTGCTACCTTGTACTGCTTTCCGCCTGTTGCAATAATCGCGTACATAAAAAGGCACCTCCTATGTTCATTACTCGCCAGCTTCGGTGTCTCTTACGAAATCTTTTACCTCGCTGTGCGGCATACTTAAGTATAATATCACCCGACTTTTCAATTGTCAAGGATATTTTTAATTATTTCATCCTCTTTTCCAGGTTCCCGGAGAAAGAAGAACAAGTACCGGGAACAGCTCCAGTCTTCCTGCCAGCATGTCAAAGATAAGCACTGTTTTTGACAGGTAGGACATCTTAGAGAAGTTAGATGCAGGACCTACAACGGAAAGTCCCGGTCCAATATTATTAAAATTGGCGGCTACTGCTGTAAAGCTGGTGGTAAAATCATAATTATCCAGACTGACAATAAGGACAGAAGCCACAAACAGCATAAAATATACAATAATATAGCAGTTTAAAACACGAAGGGTATCATTTCCGATCACTTTCCCCTCATATTTTAAGACCTTTACACTTCGTGGGTGGATCATGGTAGAAATTTCCCGTTTAGCTTCTTTAAAAGCGATCATAATACGGGAAACCTTCATTCCGCCGCCTGTACTTCCTGCGCAGGCACCAATAAACATCAACAGCACGATAATGCATTTTGAAAACTCCGGCCATTTATCAAAATCTACGGTAGAATAACCAGTGGTTGTAATAATAGAAGCAACCTGAAATAATGCATGGTGAGCTGCCAGGAAAAGAGATGGGAACATGGAGCGGATATTAATAGTGATCAGCACTACCGCTGCCAGGATGATCGCCAGATAACCACGCATCTCCTCACACTTGAAGGCTTCTTTGGGCTTACGGATGAGAAGCAGATAATAAACATTAAAGTTAATACCAAAAAGAATCATGGCAATACTTAAAACTGCCTGCTGGTAAACGGTATAACCTGCCTGTCCGCTGTTGCGGCAGGCAAAACCTCCTGTTCCAGCTGCGCCAAGGCTCATACAGATGGTATCAAATATAGGCATTTTCCCGATCAGCAGGAAAACTGCAGTCACAACGGTAATAAAGAAATAGATCACATATAACAGCTTTGCGGTAATGCGGATCTTCGGTACCAGTTCCCCTACAGAAGGTCCCGGACTTTCTGCTCTCATGATGTGCATATCATAGTCTCCTGCAATGGGAAGAATAGCAAGGATAAATACAAGAACGCCCATGCCTCCGATCCAGTGGGAAAAACTTCTCCAGATCAGGCTGGCTTTTGACAGCTTCTCCACCTCTGGAAGGATACTGGAACCGGTAGTAGTAAAACCGGACACAATTTCAAACAAAGCATCAATAAAATGAGGTATCTCCCCGCTTAACACAAAAGGAAGGCAGCCAAAAAAGCTTAGAACCAGCCAGCCTAAGGAAACCAGTACAAAGCCTTCCCTTGCAAAAAACATCCTTACCTTTGGCTTTTTTCTGGTACATAAAAAACCAAGAACTGCACATACAACTGCTACCCCTGCGTAACAGCTGATAATTCCTTCTTTATAAACGACTGCTGTCAGGATAGGGATCAGCATCAGCGCCGCTTCTATATTCATGATCCAGCCTAACATATAAATAATAATACTATGATTCATTGCCTAAACCCCTTTACTTTAATATGTCGGTCAGATCATTCAGGCCTGTATGGGTCGTAACAATGATCACGGTATCGCCAGCTTCAATCGTATCTTTGCCTCGAGGGGTAATAATACAGCCGCTGCGGTTGATACAGGCTACTAACAGATTATTTTTCAGTTGCAGCCTTTCCAACGGAATACCAAGAAGAGGGGATCCTTCTTTTACGCGGAATTCCAACGCCTCTGCCTTGTCAGCTACGATCTTATAAAGAGTTTCTACATTGCTTCCCATAGAATTCTGCATTGCTCTTACATACTGAAGGATCAGGTCTGCAGTAAGCATTTTCGGCTGGATCAGGCTTCCAAGATCCAGGGAATTGATCACACTTTCAAAAGCAATCCTGTTTACCTTCGTGATCAGCTTTGCATTGGATTTGCTGGCTGCATACAGGGAAAGCATAATATTTTCTTCATCAAAGCCTGTTAAAGAAGCAAAAGCCTCTGTCTGAAGGATACCTTCTTCCAATAAAACCTGCTGGTCAGAACCGTCACCGTGGATGATCATGGCATTTGGCAGCAGTTCACTTAACTGTCTACACCGTGCTTCATCCTGCTCAATGATCTTGATCTTGATCTTTGTATCCGCCAGCTGGTTGCAAAGATAATATGTCAGCTTTCCGCCGCCTACAAACATGGCAGTTTTTACGGAGTTGTTTACGATTCCGGCTTTCTTAAAGAAGTCCGCACTGTCTGTATGGGATGCGATAAATGAGATCTTGTCTCCTTTCTGCATCACAAAATTACCATCTGGGATCACAACGTCATCCCCGCGCTCTACAGCACAGATCAGCACATTGCTCTTTAACTTATTTACCACATCCATGACCTTTAACTGGTCTAAATTGGAATGATCCGGGATGAGAAGCTTTAACAGCTCGATCCTTCCTTTAGCAAACGGCTCGATCTTAATAGCAGACGGAAAACGCAGAAGTCTTGCGATTTCTCTCGCAGCTGCCAGTTCCGGGTTAATGGCCATAGAAAGGTTTAACTCTTCTCTGATATAACCGATCTCTGCGGAATACTCAGGGTTTCGGATACGTGCGATGGTATGACAGTTACCTGCTTTTTTCGCGATCAGACAGCAGAGCATATTCAACTCATCTGAGTTTGTAGTGGCGATCATCAGATCTGCCTCCTGAATACCCGCTTCCATCTGTACCTGGTAAATAGCGCCATTTCCAGTTACGCTCATCAGGTCTACATTGTCAGAAATGTTTTTTAATGCCTCATCATCGGTATCGATCAGTGTGATATCATGATTTTCCCTGTTTAACTGCTCTGCCAGAGTTGTTCCAACTTTGCCGCAGCCCACGATTATGATCTTCATGTTTGTTTTCCCCTATTCCCTTGTACTGTTATATAATCCTGCCGCCTGTTCGTATAATGGACGTCTTACCTTTTTGCGGGTTATCTCCACTAAATTCAAACGGGTCATTTCTACTACAACTGTTTTTACCGGATCTTTCGCTACAGCTGCTTTTAATGCTTCCATCAGCTGCATCTTACTTTCTTCCTGGTTCATATCAATAAAATCCACCATAATAATACCGGAAAGATTGCGCAGCCGCAGCTGTCTTGCGATTTCTGCCGCCGCCTCTAAATTAATCTTTAATACGGTTTCCTCCAGCTTCTTTTTACCTTCATATTTCCCCGTATTTACATCGATCACTACCATGGCTTCTGTTGGCTCGATCACCAGATAGCCTCCGGATTTCAGCCATACCCGTTTATCAAGTGCCTTGGAAAGAGCATTATCCAGACTATAAAGCTTTCCAAGTGAAAGCAATCTGTCTGTATACAATTTTAATTTTCCTGCATCCTCCGCCTGGCTGGTTTCCAGATATTCTTTTAACTGCCCATATAGATCCGGACAGTCTGTAACGATCTCCTCCAGTCCTCCGGCATAAGAATCCCGGATACCTGCAATATAAGAAGGAAGTGTCTTATACAGACAGCTGTAGCAGGTGCGGCTGCCGCTCTCTTTTATCAGCTGTTTTAACATAGCTTTAAGCTTTTCGCACTCTTCTAATATCTGTTCCGGCCCTGCTGATCCTGCATTGGTCCTTAAAATAATGCCAAAGCCTATAAAATCATTTTCCAAAAGCATTTTCCGGATCTGATTTTTCCATGCTGTGTCTGTAAGTTTTGCCGAAAAACCAATCCCTGTTCTGCCTGCTGTGAGAACGCAAAAACGCCCAGGCAGAGACAAATTAGAGGTAAGCACAGGGGCCTTTGTCTTTACGGCGTCCCGGCTTATCTGAACTAAAAGCTCATCTCCTGGTCTTAGTTTACCACTTCTTCCTTGCTGGGCAAATATATGTTCTTTATTTTCATCCAGACTATAATAACCAACCGTCACGCCCAAATCAATAAAAGCTGCATTAATACCTGCAACTACCTTCTGGACTTTTCCAATATAAATGTTATTAAGGATCGATGCCTGGTCTTCCTCTTCCAGGATAATACCTGTTACCTTTCTATCGGATACGGAAGCTGTACATATTTTTCCCTGCAAACGGGTAATGACTAATTTATCCATTATTCTATATCCTGTCCCAGATTGCCCAATGTTACAAATTTATGTGTGCCAGCCTCTGCTTCTTCTGCAGTGGCTGCATCTGCATATACTTCTTCTCTCTCAGTCATAAAAGCGAACTGGGGACGTTCTTCCTCTAAAGAAGCATAATACGCATCCAAAACAAGCTCCGGTTTAATATTTGCAGCACTGCCTGCAGACACTTTCATAAAAAGAGCAGGGATCTCTCCTTCTTTACGAACTTTTAATTCATAGACAAAGGGCTTAAGGTTCATTTCCCGTTCTCCCTTTTTTGTCTTTTTCATGATCATTACATGGTCTGTATCAAAAAATTGAACCAGCTTTTCAAACCACTCCTGTGGACTTTCATTTTCCGGCTCATAACCCGGCCGGAAGGTAAGACTGTAATCTGCTGCTGCCACAATAGACATAGCATTTGCTGCATCATCTGGAAGAAGCTTGTACTCCAGGATTTCAAAGCCTTCTGACATCACTGCATTTAAGCGGTCCACCATTTTTTTTGAATTTTCAGTATCCAGTACCTCAATATCCACATATTCACCCTTGCTGGTGATACCTACACCTAAAGGCGCAGCAAAGGACATGATCTGATGAGGGCTGAAGCCTTCGCTGTAACGGATATTCACTTCAGCTCTGCGGATCGCTTTCTGGAAGTAACGCATAACATCCAGATGTCCAATGAATTTCATGGTGCCGTATTTACGAAATTTTATACGAATTTTCATCATTGTCTGTATTGTTCCTTTTTATTTGCATAATCTATCAATTTGCACGATTCAACTCTTTACCTTTTTTCAAAGCAGACACCGCCGCCATATTTTGCAGCGCCGCAGCCAGAACATTTCTGACGGCAGTTTGGTGTTACTTTCGCATCCAGTGCATTCTGCCATTCTCTCTTTAAGAAAGCCTTGGAAACGCCGGCATCAATGAAATCCCATGGGAACAGTTCATCTAAGCCGCGCTCTCTGGTGGTATAAAAGTCAATATCCACACCGCAGGTCTTAAATGCATCCATCCAGACTTCATTTTTAAAGAATTCAGACCAGGAATCATAGATCGCCCCTTTACGGTATGCTTCTTCAATAACAGCGCCTACCCGGCGGTCACCTCTTGCAAGGACGCCCTCTAATACAGTCAGTTCCGCTTCATGCCAGTTGTATTTTAAACTCTTAAAGTTCTTCATTTCCCTAAACTTACCGCGGACAATATTGGCACGCTCCAAAAACTCTTCCTTTGTACACATTCTTGCCCACTGGAATGGAGTAAATGGCTTCGGAACAAAGAAAGAAGAGCTGGCAACTACCTGAACCTTTCCATTTCTCTGCTCTTTCGGTATTTCATCATAATAGGTCTCTGCGATCTTTTCAGAAAGAAGCGCGATTCCTTCCATATCTTCTACCGTCTCTGTAGGCTGTCCCAGCATAAAATACAGTTTTACACGGTTCCAGCCTGCATGGAACGCATCACTGGCTCCTTTTAAGATCACTTCTTCTGTCAGTCCCTTATTGATAACATCTCTCTGACGCTGGGAACCTGCCTCCGGTGCAAAAGTAAGACTGCTCTTTTTAATATCCTGGACCTTGCTCATAACATCCAGTGAAAATGCATCAATACGCAGAGACGGAAGGGAAATATTCACCCCTTTGCCTTTAAACTCATCGATCAGGAAGTTCACAAGGCCTTCCAGATGGGTATAATCACTGGAGCTTAAGGAACTTAAAGAGATTTCTTCATGTCCTGTGCTCTTAAGCATATAATAAGCATAGTGCTTTAAATACTCCAGGCTGTGTTCTCTTAAAGGGCGATACACATTACCAGCCTGGCAGAAACGGCATCCGCGGATACATCCGCGCTGGATCTCTAAAACCACACGGTCCTGTGTTACCTTGATAAATGGAACTAATGGCTTCTCAATATACGGCACACTGTCCATATCTGCTACTACCTGTTTCACGATCTTTTCTTTGGCCGCCCCGCAATTGGGTGTAAAGCTCTTTAATGTGCCGTCTTCCTTGTATTCCACATCATAAAAAGCCGGAACATAAATTCCTTCGATCTGGGCCGCTTTTTCTAAAAAGTCTCTTCTGCTGCCGCCATTTTTCTTGTTTTCCTTATAGCAGTCTAACAGTTCAAAGTAAACCGTCTCTCCTTCTCCAATATAAAACATATCAAAGAAATCTGCTAAAGGCTCCGGGTTATACGCACATGGACCACCGCCAATGACAATCGGCATATCCTCCCCACGGTCTGCAGCATGCAGCGGGATCTGAGCCAGATCTAAGATCTGAAGTACGTTGGTGTAGCACATTTCATACTGAAGGGTAATACCCAGAAAATCAAAGTTCTTTACCGGTTCCTGGGTCTCCAATGTAAATAACGGGATATTTTTCTCCCGCATGATCGGGTCAAGATCCATCCATGGACTGTATACACGTTCACAATAAATATCTTCCCTTGAATTAAACATAGAATACAGGATCTGGATTCCTAAATGGGACATACCGATCTCATAAACGTCCGGAAAGCACATGGCAAACCGAATGTCCACAAGGGACGGATCTTTCATGACACAGTTCACTTCCCCACCGATGTATCTGGCGGGTTGTTGAACGGTTAATAAAATTTCATCACTTAACGCTAACTTTCTCATAAATCCTTATTTTACCTACATTTCTCACGTTTTCAGCGATGGGTTCATCGCTGTTTTTTTGTTCTTTTTAGTTCTTTTTCTCTGATTTTCTCCGTAAGCGCAAAAACACAAATTCTTGTCAAGTGTTTTTATCTCACGGACAGTTTACATAATATTTTTCGCTCTTACGACAAAAAAAGTTTTTTCTGAAATACGCACAATTCGGATTTTCCATCATTTTACGGATAAATCCACTCTAAATGTACAGATCAGACCGCATTATTATACGGTATTTCCAGCGTTTCCGCAACAAATTCTTTCCCGAAAGCGATTTTTTGAGCTCCTATCGTCGAACTTTTTATCAAGTTTTCCGAATATTCGTCAAATCCAGGAACCTCAAAAATCAGGGTTTCCTTCAAAACGATCTCATCATTTTCCAGTTTTACTGGCATGGCATTCAGGAAAATTTCCTCAAATTCCGGAACCTCTTCACAAACTTTTTGACTCGGAACAACATAGTGTTGCATCGTGAAAATTCCGCTGGAATGTCCGAGCACGACGGCCAGTTCTTTGATATTAACCTGGTACTGGACCATTAGTGTTGCGTATACATGGCGCAAATCGTGCCAGTGAAAATCATCCGGGAGACCGTAAGTTTTTTTCAGCGAATTGAAATCATCCTTATAGGACCGGCGGTTATAGGCAGTGCCATCCGCCCGGTGCCAGATCGTTACCTCTCCTGCGTCCTTCCCTTCTGCCTCCAGCGACTGGGTCCATCAGGGAGCAATCTCCACTTTTTACTTTCCATTTATCACTGTTCAATGACCTGCATT
>UQTA01000083.1 GCA_900543885.1 uncultured Clostridium sp. | reverse complement strand
AAACTCCCATAAAATGGCGTGTTCACACCATTTTATGGGAGTTTGAGGTGTTCGGCGTGTCAATAAGTATAAATTGCTTATTTGTGCGAGCACAAACGCAATTTATACTTTTGACACTTACATCATATAATTTATCTACACTACTCTTTTTCGAATATGAGGCGGTATTATTAAGCAGAAAATATGGCAATATCCCTCATGATGCCAGGGGTGTTTCATAAAGAAAAATTAGAATTCAATAAATCCCTTTAAAATTAAGGACTACCAGGAATTATACATTTTCCTCAGGGATTTCGCTTTTAAGATAAAAAGTTCCCCGTTTTGCCAGGGATTCATCTGGCAGAACGGGGAATTCTCATATTGAATAAAAAGTTACTGTTTTTTCTGCATAAGCAATCAAAAAGGACACCTTTTATTGTATAATTATGTTACCCACAAAACAATATAATGGTATCGTAATTTAAGACACTTCAAGAGACATTTCTTAATGAATCTAATATACTGTAAACACTACAGAAAGAAGGATCATTATTATGTCTCGAACAAGAAGAAATCTTCATTAAAGAAAGCAAGTCTGGTTTTGATTTTGCTGCTGTAAGCAGCCATAACCGGATTGTAAATGCAAACAGGGTTCAGGTACATGCTCTTGCGTATAACATATTTAACTGGTTTAGACGACTGGTATTATCCGCAAAAATGCGGAAACAACGTATTGATACCATAGGTTTAAAGTTGCTGAAGATTGCCGCAAGGGCAGTGCATTCAGCAAGATATATCATATTCAAGCTGTGCAGTAGCTGCCCTTATAAGGAAGAATTCTATGATACTCTTTCATCAATAGGAAAGCTAAATGTACAGCTGGAATAACAACTATTAACGAACCACGACAGCCCAATAATTGTTTCAAAACTGAGCATAGGGATTTTATACCCTTTTTCGGCTGGTTTTGAAAAAGTTATGGCTGCAACGGATCATTTTGGGATTCGCAGAGCAGTCTTTAGATTAGAAATTGCTCTATGAATAATTCAGGATGAGTGTCCTTTTCTGGATCTTATACCCAAAAGCACTGGACTACTGCATAGTGGCAGGTGCTTTTTTCGATTTTAAACAGCAAAGAAGTGATATTTTTCTTGTGTACGATGGGGCGTGGGCGTATAATAAAATCAGTTTTCTGAATTTTGAGACAACTAGAATGGTCAGCAGAAGAAAACAGGAGAAGACAGGAAAAGTAAAATTATGAAATTAAGAAAAATACTGGGGGTATCTGTTGCAGCTGTATTGTTTTGTCTTACCGGCTGTGCAGATAAAAATGGATCTGGTGCAAATAAAACAGCTTACTTACAGAATATGTTAGCTGCATAGGCATCACTTATAATAAGACTTTATTGGAAGAGCATGAATGCCCATATTTCAAAGCCAGTTGAGATGGAGGTGCTGAAAAAGACTATAAAAAGCATAAAAATCAGTGTTTTTTTTTGAGGAGGGGGGCACAAATACCGATTAGTAAATTGTGCCGACAGGATATGGAAATGAGGTTTGTAAGGTGAAAAAAGGGAAAAAAGTTACGGTTGGATTGATATTTCTTATATTAATGGCAGTATTAATGACAACTCTCACAGGATGCAATAAGACAGGTAAAATAACGGACACAACGGAAAAACCTGTTATAAAAATCGGAAGTGATAATTATCCTCCCTATAATTTTCTAAATGAGGATGGCATGCCGACGGGAATAGATGTTGATCTGGCGACGGAAGCATTTGGAAGAATGGGATATAAGATAGAGATCATTTCAATCAGCTGGGAACAGAAAAAGAAACTGTTAGAAAATGGAGAAATAGACTGTATTATGGGCTGTTTTTCCATGAAAGGACGACTGGATGATTATCAGTGGGCAGGTCCGTATATGATAAGCAGGCAGGTTGTTGCAGTCAATCCTGGCAGTGATATCTATAAATTAAGTGATCTGAAGGGAAAAAAACTTGCTGTCCAGTCAACAACAAAACCGGAAGAGATATTTCTGCATCGGACAGATGAAAGGATTCCTAAGCTGGGTAATCTGATCAGTCTGGAAAACAGGGAATTGATATATACTTTTTTAGGAAAAGGCTATGTTGATGCTCTGGGAGCCCATGAGGAATCTATTATTCAATATATGAAGGATTATAATATGGAACTGCGTATCCTGGATGAACCACTTATGACAGTGGGGCTCGGAGTTGCTTTTGCAAAGGATGATACCAGAGGTATTTGCCAGAAATTAGAACAGACATTAGCTGACATGAAAGAAGATGGAACAGCTGCCAAAATCATCGGGAAGTATCTTGATGATCCGGAGAAATATCTGGAGGTAGATAAAATTGGAGAAGAATAAACAGGAATGGATGAAAATGAAATTCTGGACTGTCAGTGCAGTCCTGGGTATGTGCCTGACCTGTTTCACAGTTCTGTATTTTTTCTATTTTAGTAAAGCCCATGAGGAATCCCGGCTTTTGAATATAGTAAATTATGTGAAGGTACAATGTTCTGTGTATACACGTTATAATGAGGTATCAGAATGTAAATGCCTGATACGTGCGATTGACAGTGCAAGACAGGTCAGTGTTGTCATAGATGCAAAAACACAGGACGGAAAAGAATTTAACGATCAGCTTTTAGAAGAATGTACAGACCAGTTATGGCTGACAGGTGCTATCGTACTGGATGCAAATGGAAACACGGTAGGTGAATATAGTGAGAGCGGGGATAGAAGCCGTTTTGCAAAAATACAGGAACATGTTAATAAAGAAACTATACTGGATATTGCAGACCATGAGGAAAAGGTGTATTCCCAGCAGATCAGCTGTGATGATGGAGGGCATATAGATGTAGCTGCCTGTGCCAGGAGAGATGAACCTGGTATTGTAATTACTTATTATTACACATCTGCTGAGTTTTTACAAAATTATAAGCTGACCATACAAAGCCTGTTAAATGGATATCAGCCCTTTAGTGACGGAACGATCATGATCGTGGATAATGGTGTGGTCATTGCTTCCAACGATATCAGCCTTATCGGTCAAAATGCGAAAAAACAGGAGGTAATCCAGGCTTTAAAGAAAAATGCAGACAGCAGACATTTATTGCATTTGAATGTGGCTAACGATTCCTATTATGGACTGATGATGAAACAAAGGGATTATTACATTTATGCATATATTCCGGAGCGTACCGTATTTCATACGTTGCCCCAAAATGTGATAATGGTCATGTTTATTTATATGGTGGTGGTGACACTGGTATGGCTGCTTCTTAAAAAATCCAGAGAGAACAGCATTAAAATAGAAAAGGAAAGAGAACAAGAGTATCAGAGAAAACTTCTGGAAGAAGCTAAAAAGGCAGAGGCGGCCAATCGGGCGAAGACAGAATTTCTCCAGAGGATGAGTCATGATATCCGTACACCGATCAATGGGATCTGCGGAATGGTCGATGTGGGGGATCATTACAGCAATGATCTGCAGAAACAGGCAGATTGCAGGAAAAAGATCCGTGAAGCCTCAAATATTCTTTTAGAGCTGATCAATGAAGTCCTTGATATGAGCAAGCTGGAATCAGGGGAAATTTTGCTGGAAGAAAAGCCATTTGATGTTTATAAGACAATAAATGATGTAATGGACCTGGTTGGCAGACAGGCAGATGAAAGGGGAATAAAGGTTGAACAGACAATAGAGATTAAGCACCGGAAATTACTGGGAAGCTCCCTTTATCTGAAACGTATGCTAATGAATATCCTGAGTAATGCTGTGAAATACAATAAGGATTATGGAAACATAGATCTAAGCTGCAAAGAAATCCCGTCACACAGTACAGAAAGTACAATGCTGGAATTTACATGCCGGGATACAGGTATTGGCATGAGCAGCGAATTTAAAGAGCATGTTTTTGAATCCTTTGCCAGGGAGCAAAAGGGCGGAGCTTCTAAATTTGGGGGAACAGGTTTAGGGATGACCATCACCAAGAACCTGGCAGAAAAAATGGGCGGAACAATCACCTTTGAAAGCGAGAGGGACAAAGGTACGACCTTTGTGCTCCGGATCCCATTTAAAATAGACCTGGATACGGATAAACATAAAGAACAGAAGAATGTATCGGAAAGATCCATAAAGGATCTGAATATCCTTCTGGTAGAAGATAATGAGCTGAATATGGAAATTGCTGAATTTTTGCTCCAGAATGAGGGCGCCCAGGTGACGAAAGCATGGAATGGACAGGAAGCGGTTGAGATATTCGAAAAAAGCAGACCTGGTGGATTTGATGTCATCCTTATGGATATTATGATGCCGGTCATGAATGGCTATGAAGCAGCGAAGATAATCAGGTCTCTGGACAGGAAAGATGCAAAGGTGGTCCCCATCATTGCAATGACAGCAAATGCCTTTACCGAGGACAAGCTGAAAGCAAAAGAAGCAGGGATGGATGAACATATTGCAAAACCGGTTGATGTGAAATTACTGGTAAAAGTGATCAGCAGATTGGTGGGAAACAATTTAGGGGGGATCCGTAATGAAAAAGAAAAAATGGAATAGGTTGTTTTCTGTACTTTTTGTGATGGTGACAGTTATATCATTTCTGTCAGGCTGTGGCAGAAAGAGTGCAGAAAAAGAAGATGCAGAAACGATCACAGTATATTTGTGGACCACACAGCTGTATGAAAAATATGCCCCATACATCCAGAAACAGCTTCCGGATATTAATATTGAATTTGTGGTAGGTAATAATGACCTGGATTTCTACCGGTTTCTGAATGAAAACGGTGGATTGCCGGATATTATAACCTGCTGCCGGTTTTCACTCCATGATGCAAGCCCCCTTAAAGACAGCCTGATGGATCTTTCCACAACCAATGAGGCAGGTGCTGTCTATAATACATACATTAACAGTTTTACGAACCGGGATGGCAGCGTAAACTGGCTTCCTGTGTGTGCAGATGCCCATGGCTTTGTAGTGAACAAAGATCTTTTTGAAAAGTATGATATTCCTTTGCCGACAGATTACGAAAGCTTTATTTCTGCATGCAGGGAATTTAAAAAAGCAGGTATCCGTGGTTTTGCGGCAGACTATTATTATGATTATACATGTATGGAAACGCTCCAGGGACTGTCTGCATCAGAGCTTTCTTCGGCAGCCGGACGCAAATGGCGTACCATCTACAGTGATCCGGAAAATACAAAGAGAGAAGGTCTGGACAGTACAGTCTGGCCGGAGGCCTTTGAACGTATGGAGCAATTCATAAAGGATACAGGATTGAGCCGGGATGATCTGGATATGAATTATGATGATGTGATTGAATTGTACAAAAACGGTAAGGTTGCCATGTATTTTGGCAGTTCTTCAGGTGTAAAAATATTTCAGAATCAGGGGATCAACACAACATTTCTGCCATTTTTTCAAGAGAACGGCGAAAAGTGGCTGATGACTACACCCTATTTCCAGGTGGCATTAAACCGTGATCTGATACAGGATGAAACGCGCCGGCAGAAGGCAATGAAGGTGCTGAATACAATGCTTTCAGAGGATGCACAGAACCAGATCGTTTATGAGGGCCAGGATATATTAAGCTACAGTCAGGATGTGGATATCCATCTTACAGAATATCTGAAGGATGTAAAGCCTGTGATCGAAGAAAACCATATGTATATCCGTATTGCGTCAAATGACTTTTTTGCCATTTCTAAGGACGTGGTTTCCAAGATGATCACAGGGGAATACGATGCAGTGCAGGCTTATCAGTCATTTAATACCCAGCTTCTTGAGGAAAGCCCTATTTCTGAAACTATAGTGCTGGAGCCACAGAAAACATATTCTAATATCTTTCATACCAACGGGGGAAATGAAGCGTATTCGGTTATGGCAAACACTTTGCGGGGTATTTATGGCACAGATGTGCTGATCGCATCAGGAAACAGCTTTACAGGAAATGTACTGAAGGCAAAGTACAGTGAAAAAATGGCAGGCAGAATGATCATGCCAAATGGTCTTTGGGCTTACAAGTGTACGATGAGCGGGTCTGAACTGAAGGAGACAGTCAGAAACTTTGTAGAAGGCTATGAGGGAGGTTTCATTCCCTTTAACAGGGGATCTCTGCCTGTAGTCAGCGGCATTTCTGTGAAGGTCAGGGAAAATGACGATGGCTATACGCTGGATAAAGTTACAAAGAATGGAAAAGTAGTTGGGGACAATGACAGGTTTACTGTAACCTGTCTGGCAATACCGCGACACATGGAAGCTTATCCTGCAGGTAAAAATATTGTATTTGACAGTGAAGATATTTCTGTGAAAGATACCTGGACAGGACATATTTCGGAGGGTAACGTTATTCTTGCAGAGCCTGAAGACTACATTACTCTGAGGTGAGAAGAATGAATATTGGAAATCGTAATACAGATAGAGAGAACTTTTTCATAAGAAAACGATTAAGGATAGCTGTCCTTATTGTTTTCTTCATTGGGATCGTTTTGACTGTTTTCCGGTATTTTGAATTTGTGTCGAAAACGGTTTATGAGGAAAGTGTTTCTCATTTGACTGAGGTATTTCATCAGTCTAATAATGTATTAAATGAACTGACAAATAAGAATCTGACCTATCTTCATATGTGGGGGGAGTATTTGCAGAAGACTTCTGATGAAAGCGAGATCTGTGATTATATAGATAAAGCCCAGGATGAAGCCGGTTTTTTATATTTCTATTTTCTGTCAGCTGACGGCAACTATAAGATGTTAACAGGCGAAACCGGGTATCTTGGATTACAGGAAAATCTTGAAGATAAGATAGCACAGGGGGAGGATATCATAACAAATGCAGTAGTTCCCGGAAAACCACAGATGCTTGTATTTGCCAGCCCCCAGTCTCATGGAAGCTATCAGGGATTTGAATATGATGCAATTGCCATTGCATATGAAAACGCTGATATAGTAGATGTACTGGATATTTCTGCTTTTGATGGAAATGCCAAGAGTTATGTGGTTCGTCCAGATGGTCGTGTTGTCATCGATCATTCCTTTGAGTCATGGGGAACTGTGTATAATTTTTTTGGTGTTCTGAGAGAGCATTCCAATATGTCCGAAAAAGAAATCCTTCAACTTTCAGAGAAATTTAAAGAGGGACGTACAGATGCGATGCTGGTGAACCTGGATGGAAGTAACTACTACCTGATTTATGGAAGATCGAAATATCAGGACTGGATATTTCTGGGACTTGTCCAGGCTGATATAGTCAATGCCAGCATGAATTCCCTGCAGCTTCGGACTATGCTCCTTGGAGGGGCCATAGTGTTCGGTATTGCTGTCTTTATTATTGAACTGATCCTCCAAAAGAGCAGGATAAGCCTGAAAAGAAGGGATATTGAGATCCTTTATAAGGATGAGCTGTTTCAAAAGCTGTCAATGAATGTAGATGACGTTTTTCTGATGCTGGATGCAAAAACATATAAGGCAGATTACGTAAGTCCCAATGTGGAAAAGCTGCTGGGCATTACAGTAGAACAGATCCAGAAGGATATTTGTGTTTTAGGAAAACTGCATTCCGAAGATTTTGAAGATCCAAAGAAGAATTATCTGAAAGAGATCCAGGTAAATGAGCAGCAGGAATGGGATTTTGAATATGTTCACCAGAAAACAGGGGAACAACGCTGGTTTCATATTATTGCAATGGGCAGTGAGGTAAACGGAAAAAAGAAATATATCCTGGTTATGTCTGACCGTACCGTTGATAAGAAAATGAACCAGGCCCTTTATGAGGCAGTCCGCGCTGCGGAAACTGCCAACCGGGCAAAGAGCACATTCCTTTCCAACATGTCCCATGATATCCGCACGCCAATGAATGCTGTTATCGGTTTTACTACACTGGCTGTAAGCAACATTGACAATAAGGAAAAAGTCAGGGATTATCTGGGAAAGATCCTTTCATCCAGCAACCATCTGCTTTCACTGATCAATGATGTACTGGATATGAGCCGTATAGAGAGCGGGAAGATACATCTGGAAGAAACAGAGGTCAGTCTGTCTGATATGCTCCATGATCTGAAGACGATCATCAGTGGACATATCTATGCGAAGCAGCTGGAGCTTTATATGGATGCCATGGATATTACAGATGAGGATGTTTATTGTGATAAAACGAGACTGAACCAGGTGCTGTTAAATCTTTTGTCTAATGCGATCAAGTTTACTCCTGCAGGGGGAACCGTTTCTGTCCGGCTGAAGCAGTTTCCTGGGGCGAAAAAGGGCAGTGGGCTGTACGAGATCCGGGTAAAGGATAGCGGGATCGGTATGAGCCAGGAATTTGTACAGAAGATATTTTCTCCTTTTGAACGGGAGCGGACATCAACGGTCAGCAGGACTCAGGGCACCGGGCTTGGTATGGCCATTACCAAGAATATTGTGGATATGATGGGGGGAACCATTGAGGTTCGGACAGAGCAGGGCAAAGGAACTGAATTTATAGTCCGTCTTCCATTGCGGATCCAGTCAGAGCAGCGCAGTATAGAGAAGATCGCAGAGCTGGAAGACCTTAAGGCATTGGTTGTAGACGATGATTTTAATACCTGTGACAGTGTGACAAAGATGCTTGTAAAGGTTGGAATGCGTTCAGAATGGACGCTTTCAGGTAAGGAAGCCGTTCTTCGTGCACGGCAGTCTATGGAACTGGGGGATGCATTCCATGCTTATATCATAGACTGGCGTCTGCCGGATATGAATGGCATTGAAGTCACCCGGCAGATCCGCAGTATGGGTGATGATACACCGATCATTATCCTGACTGCTTATGACTGGTCAGATATTGAAGTAGAAGCCAAAGCAGCAGGAGTAAATGCATTTTGCGCAAAACCGCTGTTTATGTCAGATATCAGAGAGACCCTGATGGCTGCTATCGGCCAGAAGCAGACCGGGGCAAAGGACCGTATCCTTCCGGAAGCAGGTCCTGATTTCAGAGGTAGATGTATATTGCTTGTGGAAGACAATGAGTTAAACCGTGAAATTGCTGAGGAGCTTCTTAAACAATATGGATTTCTGGTTGATACAGCGGAAAATGGAGCAGAGGCAGTGAAGAAAGTGAAGAATTCAGCACCAGGCACTTATGATCTGGTGCTTATGGATATTCAGATGCCTGTAATGAACGGATATGAGGCCACGGAGCAGATCCGGGCACTGGAGGATCCGGCACTAGCGAAGATCCGGATCCTTGCAATGACTGCCAATGCTTTTGATGAAGACAGAAAGCAAGCACTGAAATGTGGTATGGATGGATTTTTGTCCAAGCCGATCGTAATGGAAGAATTGATCCGTACATTGCAAAATAATATGATGTAAGTGTCAAAAGTATAAATTGCGTTTGTGCTCGCACAAATAAGCAATTTATACTTATTGACACGCCGAACACCGAAAACGAAATAAAATGGTGTGAACACGCCATTTTATTTCGTTTTCGGTGTTCGAGGATTGCGGGAATTGCATAGCAATGGAGCAATCCGGTTACATCAGTGAGTGGCAAAATTTACTTTTGACACTCACATCATAGTATCTTTTGAACATAGTATCTTTGGCTCTGGTATCATAAAATCCAGGCTCATCTTAATTTCCAGATATCACGGTCATACTCCCCGATCGTTCTGTCAGAGGAGAAATATCCGGCCTGGCTGATATTGACTAACATTTTTCTTGCCCATAAGGTGCGGTCTTCGTAGTCAGCGAAGGCCTTTTCTTTTGCTTCGCAGTAGGCCTTAAAATCAGGGAAGGTCATGAACCAGTCTTTGTTTAAGAGCTCATTGTACAGACGTTCCAGGTTTTCTTTATCGCCTACGGCTAACATTTTCTTGCTGATGATGAAGTCTACGGCTTCTTTGATCGCCGGGTCTGCGTTGTAGTAGTCTTTGGAGCAGTAATCTGCTTTTTTGTAGCGTTCAATAACGGTTTCGCTGGAGTCTCCGAAGATGTAGATATTATCATCACCTACCAGTTCGTGAATCTCTACGTTGGCACCGTCTTCGGTTCCAAGGGTTACGGCACCATTTAACATGAATTTCATGTTTCCGGTTCCGCTGGCTTCCTTGGAAGCGAGGGAGATCTGCTCGGAAATATCGCAGGCCGGGATCAGCTTTTCAGCCAGAGTGACATTGTAGTTGCTTACCATAACTACATTTAAGTATGGTTTTACCTCAGGGTCCTTTTCAATGATCTGCTGCAGGCAGAGGATCATATGGATAATATCCTTGGCAATGATATAGGCAGGTGCAGCTTTTGCCCCGAAGATCGCAGTGATCGGTGTAGTTGGCTTTTTGCCCTTTTTGATCTCCAGGTATTTATGGATGAGATAAAGGGCATTCATCTGCTGTCTCTTGTACTCATGAAGACGTTTGATCTGGATATCGAAAATGGAGTCCGGGTTAATGGTGATGCCCTGGGTCTTTTCCAGATAGTCAGCCAGCGCTGCTTTTTTCTGGGCCTTGATGTTTAACAGGCGGTAAAGCTGTTTCAAATTCTTTGTGATAACAGGTGTATTTAATTTCTTTAATTCTTCTGCATCTTTCTTAAATCCGTCCCCAATAAAACCGGTGATGAAATCAGTCAGTTCTGGATTGCTGTGCAGCAGCCAGCGGCGGAAGGTAATGCCATTGGTCTTATTATTAAACTTCTCAGGATAAAGCTTATAGAAGTTGTTTAATTCAGTCTCTTTTAAAATATCGGTGTGAAGGGAGGCAACACCGTTTACGCTGAAGCCATAGTGGATGTCAATGTGGGCCATGTGTACCAGATCATTTTTATCGATGATATAAACAGATGGATCATCGAATTTGCGGCGTACCTTATCATCCAGGACCTCCATAATAGGAAGAAGCTGGGGAACGGCTTCTTTAAAGAAGTCTACAGGCCATTTTTCCAGTGCTTCTGCCAGTATCGTATGATTGGTGTATGCGCAGCAGTGGCTTACGATCTCAATGGCATCGTCCATTTCCATGCCGTGTTCTGTAGTCAGCAGACGGATCAGTTCCGGGATGACCATAGTTGGATGGGTGTCATTGATCTGGATCACAGCGTAGTCGGCAAGGTCATAAAGAGTGGAACCTTTGGCAATGGCTTCGTCTAAGATCAGTCTGGCAGCATTGCTGACCATGAAATACTGCTGGTAGATACGAAGGATACGTCCTTCTTTATCGCTGTCATCCGGATAGAGGAAAAGAGTCAGGTTTTTGGCAATATCGGTCTTGTTAAAGGAAATACCGTCCTCTACAATGCTTTCATCTACTGTTTCCACGTCAAACAGGTGGAGCTTATTAGTGCGGTTGTTGTAGCCGGTAACTTCAATGTCATACATACGGGATGTAAGGGTGAAGTTTTTGTATGGAACCTTATAGGTAACATCTGTTTTTGTCAGCCAGGAAGTGTTCTCGATCCATGGATTTGGCTCTTCTGCCTGTTTGTTGTCTTTAAACAGCTGCTTGAAAAGACCGAAATGGTAATTTAAACCAACGCCGTCACCATTTAAGCCTAAAGTAGCAATAGAGTCCAGGAAACATGCAGCCAGACGTCCAAGGCCACCGTTTCCAAGAGATGGCTCAGGCTCGGTCTCCTCTACTGCACTTAAGGATTTTCCATTTTCTTCCAGAAGGTTCTTTACTGTATCATAGATCCCAAGATTGATCATGTTGTTGGAAAGCAGTTTGCCGATCAGAAATTCAGCGGAGATATAGTAAAGCTTTTTCTTTCCCTGATTGGATTCTTTGTCTTTTGCCATTTCCTGCACCAGAGATAAAAGTCCTGTATAAAGCTCTTTTTCGGAGCAGTCAGGGATTTCTTTTTTGCAGAGAGCAGTCAGTCTGTTTTTTAATATTTCTTTTGTCATTGTATGTTCAACCATGAAATTCATTTCCTTTCTGTACTGGTACATTATTTTCTATGGCCCATTATAGAAAAATATTTTGTTTTCGTCTTGTAGAATGCCAGTATATTATAGTACAATACTATCAAAAAATGAAAAACAGGATGAGAAAATAACAGTTGAATGAAAAATGGCTGAAAGAAGACGGGAGAAAGGAATGGGTGAGGAAGATGAACCAGGGCTATCATGAGATCAAGGAACACGGAAAAAGAGAGTTCCCATTTAATATTTATCCCTGCTCCATCCCAGTGGATTTCACACAGGTGGCTCTTCACTGGCATGAGGAAATGGAAATTATCGCTGTGAAGAAGGGAAATGGGCGGATTACGGTGGACACAGTATCTTATCCTGTGTCAGAAGGAGATATTCTGGCTGTTTTTCCAGGTCAACTTCATGCAATCTCCTGTGGGAGCGGGGAAAGAATGGAGTACGAAAATATCATTTTCCGTATTTCCATGCTTATGGGGGATAATGGAGACGGCTGCACGGTGCATTTTCTTAGTCCCCTGCAGGAAGGACAGGCGAAAAAGCCGGTTCTGATACAAAAAGGACAGCCGGACTATGAGGTGCTTGGGAACGTGATACGGGAGTTGGACAAATTTTCGCAGCAGAAGGGAAATGGATACCAGCTGGCAGTTAAGGGACAGTTGTTCTTGTTTTTGTATTATGCTTATGGCAGAGGGATTCTATTTGCTGAAAAAAAGCCGGGGCATGCAAGGGAGAAGATTAAAGGGATATTGGACTACATCCGGGAACATTTTGGGGAAGAGATCACTATTAAGCAGGCGGCAGAGCTGTGCTTTTACAGCGAGTCCCATTTTATGAAGTATTTTAAGCAGTATGCGGGGATGCCCTTTATCCAGTATCTGAATGATTACCGGCTGACCATGGCAGGGGAACTTTTGAAAATGACAGAGGAAAGTGTGACGCAGATTGCGTTAAAATGTGGATTTGAAAATCTGTCTTATTTTAACCGGCTGTTTAGACGAAAGTTTGGGGTGACGCCAGGGCAGTATCGGGGAGAGAAAGAGGGAGCAGCCAAACAGTTGGGAGCAGCCCAAACGCCAGGAGAGAGTCACGACAAACCCATGAGTAAATAAATGTCGTGGAAAAAACAGAATGCATGCTTGACGTAGTTGCGGTTTAATAGTACTATAATAAAAGAAAGTGCTACCAACAGAAGGTTAGACTGATAAATTTATTGGTACAAAAATGACCGCCAAAGTTTACCGGACTAGGGCGGCCTTTTTGTGTTTATTTTTTGCCCTTAGAACCGATCGTATAACCAAGAGCAAAACAGGTTAAACATAAAGCTAAGGTTTGCAGATCAGGGAAGCATTGTGCAGGTGTTTGCGGATCTGTCTGTACAGGAGGGGATTCGTGGGGTCATAGAACATATTAATAAAAACGCAGTAGCATAATAACATATGGAGAATACACATGACAGATTTATACTTTTTTATACTGACTGCCATCAATCTTTTTGTTTTGGCGTATATGTGCGTATTGGTGAACCTGAGTGAAACATTAAATCCCAAACAGGCAAAAGGTTTTCTTCTCACATTTGTGCTGATCGGAGGAATTTCCATCCTTGAAATACTTTCCGTATTGGTGGATGATGGATCGATCTGGCTTCGCCCGATCAATATTATTTCTAATTATCTCGGATTTGGTCTGACTCCGGCAGTATCGCTTTGCTTAGTTTATGCGATGGACAGTTTCGAACATATAAAACGGTCGCTCAGAGTTGCAATGTACATAGAAATCTTATACTTTTTGATTTTGACGGTATCTTTGTTTTCAGGCGGATTAGTATTTTCCGTGGATTCTGCAAATCATTATTCCAGAGAAAATGGATTTTGTATTTATATGCTGATGCATTACGCGGGAATCGTGTATTTGTTTTTGAATACGCTGGAAATGGCCCGAAATTTTCAGAACCGTGGAAGGGAGCTGATCTATGGACTTGCTGGATTTCTTGCAGTGGGAACAATGGTACAGATTTTGATTCCATCGGTTCATATTACATGGCTTTGCGTAACGCTGATCGCAGTTCTCCTTTTTCTGTATTGCAATGAAATGTGGAACCAGTTGGATGGTCTGACCGGTTTATTAAGCCAGAAAAGCTATATTAACCGCACCATGAATTTGCGTGCGGAGGACAAAATGCTGATTGTATTGGATGTAGATGATTTCAAACAGATCAATGATACCTATGGCCATTTGTCAGGAGACCGGTGCCTCAGGGAAATTGCCGAAAGTTTGAAAAAATCATACAGCCGGTATGGAAATTGTTACCGGATTGGTGGTGATGAATTTTGTGTCCTGCTTCGGCAACCGGAAAAGGAAGAATTTTGCAGAGAAAAATTCTTCTGGATCATGGAAAAACGAAGAAAAGTTGTTACGATTCTTCCAGGTGTTTCTTATGGAAGTGCAGAGCTTCAGGAAAACGAGAGCATTTGCGATACAAAAGCCTGGGCCGATCAGCACATGTATGATAATAAAAAAGAACATAAGGAGCAGAGGAAGACAAGCTGATAAACAGTCCGATTGTAGAACTGGATGTGCATGGAATGCGTGGGATGGAGAATAAGAAATGTGTTACACTAAGATATGAATGATAATACTTTCACAGCAAAAAGAGGATAAATAGTGTGAAAGAAAGTAGAGGACAGCCATAAATGGGCGCACTCAAATAAGCTGTCAAAGGCAGGCAACTTTTTGAGGTATTATAGAGTTAGTAAATCAATTCAAGAAGCTAATGACTCATCAGGAG